>JAWXBF010000063.1:0-9356 GCA_034439895.1 Deltaproteobacteria bacterium | reverse complement strand
TCGACGACGTTTCCAAGAACGAAGCGTTGTTTCCCAATTGGAGTGATGCAACCACCGATTCCCTTGCCCATATCCCGCAGCGAAGCTGTGGCATTGGCCGTCAAGCGCGGGCTCAACAAGCGAGGACATCAACGATGATCAGCGATTCGAATTTGTAACACGCAAGCCGCGCTGTGGGTGCGAATGCCATAGCGCGACCCACCACACCCATACGACGAAGGCCACCTGAAGCGGCAGTCGTGTCCATAAAAGCCACGGCGCAATTTCAAATCGTTCGGGATGGACGACCATGTAGATGTTGGCAGGGAAAACTGCAATGAGCAGCGCGATCAATCCCCACCCGGCCAGGCGACGCATCGAAGGGATAAGCAGACCCAAGCCGCCAGCTATTTCTGCGATGCCGCTGACGATGACGAGAATGTTGGGCGAGGGAAGTAAAGGCGGCACGAGTTGCTCATAAAAGTCCGGCTTCAAAAAATGATTGATTCCCGCCAGACAGAAAAATAGCCCCGCCAGCCAGCGCAACACGACGTGGATAGTCATCACAAGCGACCTTCTCTTCAACATCTGCGTTTTACCTCAGTCTCAGTTGCAGTTCCGTTGCCGTGGATAGGCATCATAAGCACACCTTTGCCTCGGCTCGGCTACTTCTTGGGGGTCGCGGCGCGTACAACCCTCAGCGCTCGAATTCGCGCTGACTCAAGCGTTCGAGCAGCCGCTCCTTGTCGACCCGACCAATGAGCGATTCGTGTTCCACGCAGCGGGCGAGCTCGGTCTTCAGGGCAATGCCGAACTCGACAGATGCCACTTTGTTGGCGACGACAGATTTCCAACTGGTAGGTGTGCCGCCATGTTTACCTTTTATCAACCATTGGCTTTGCAGGTGCATGCCCCTCGCGTGAGCGACTTTCTGCTTGGTTACACCGCTGCCGCGCTTTTCGTACGCGTTCTCGGGGGCAAAGCGCCGTCGGCGATGCGGGCCAGGCCATGGGTGGTCACCTTGGTTCGGGAGGCTCACCCGACGCAGGCGCCGGTGCCGGGCCCGTCATTCCTCCGGCCGTGTGCGTCGGTACGGCGTCCGTGTGTGGAGCGCTCGTCGTGTTCGACCCAAGAGAAGGGCAGGGCTGGTGGGACTATCCGGTGAACGGTGAGACAGAGGCAAACCAATATCGGAGCTACGCGCGACGCGACCTGGTAATGCTCGTGCAGTACGCGGCCGCAACGGTTGCTGAGAGAGCGAGTAAGTGGAGTGGCAATGGCGGGCGCCTCGGACTCGGGGACATGAGCGAAGCCGATGGAGCGATTCCGGGAACTCGCATCGGAGCTGCGGGTCACCCCCAAGGAACACACACCGATGGCTTCGATATCGATACCGCTTATTACCAAACTGGTACCAGCGACAACAAGCTGCGCCCGGTGTGCCCTCACCTCGAGAGCGGAACGGATCAGTCTCGTTGCATTGCGCCCCCTACGAACCTCGACGTCCCGCGGACGGCGTTCTTCATTGGACTATTACACGACAGCCCGCGTCTGCGCGTCGTGGGTGTCGACGGACAGGTGGGTCCGCTCGTCTTACAAGGAATCGCAACGTTATGCCAGGCGGGGCAGCTAACCAACAGTGCATGCAGCTCTCCTAAACTGGCCTACGAAACCGAGAATACGGGAGGCGGTTGGTATCGGTTCCATCACCACAACATGCACGTGAGCTTGATGCACTAGTCTGCGCGCCGCCGATTCTAGCGCAGATGATGTCGTCCGCGATGATGTCTTGCTGCGCCTGTTGCCTTCGGGCGCCCATGCCGAGATTGAGTTGCCAGAAGGCTTTGACTTCGGGAAGTTACGCGCCTGGAAGAAGAAAATCCCATCCCAACGGCTCAGGACCATCGTTGAGAACAAGACTGTAGAACTCGAAAACACCCATTGAGCTTGCACCGGTTTGGAGAATGATTGCGGCGCGTGCCTGAGCGCGTGTTGCGAATTGTAACCCCGTGACCGCACGGCGATGCGCGAGTTACCGATGTGATTGCCTCAGACCTCCTTATCGGGAGCGGCACCGAAAGCCTCGGTGAATCGTTCGCTCACGCGGCGACGGCGCCCTTCAGGGTTGTTCTCTTTATCCTCTTCTTCGCGTGCTCGAATCGCACCCGTCATGACGGGTTGTGCGATCTTCAGTCCGATCAGCAAGATCATGAATCCAAACGCCCACACGCCCGCCGTGATACGCCATTCGGTCAAGGTGGGCTGATACTCCACGATCTCGTGCAACGTGCTCGGCACGAATCCTGGAATGATGAGGCCCATTCCTTTTTCAATCCAAACGCCGCAAAAAGCGGCGATGCAGGCGATGTTGAGCAGGTAGATGTTCCCGGCGCGCGTTGCGGGCAGGTGCAACAGAAGCGCCGACGCGATGTTCAACCCTAGACCCGTCCAGATCCAAGGCACGAGGGCCGTGTTGCCGTGCAATCCAAAAAACAGGTATTGAACGGCGCTGGCGTGCGCGCCTCCCGAATAGAGCGCGGTGAAGAGTTCAGATCCGAACATGAACAGGTTCACCAAAACGGTGATCTTAGCGATGCGGTACAGGCGCGTAATAGCACCAAATCCAACGCGCACGTTGCCGAACTTGCGCAACGCCTGCAAGAGCAGAATCACAAACACGGGGCCTGTGATAAATGCAGAAGCGATGAAGCGCGGTGCCAGCAGAGCAGAGTTCCAAAACGGCCGACCGCCAAGACCGCTGTACAGAAATGCTGTGACCGTGTGAATGGAAACCGCCCAAAAAATTGAGAGGAACACGAAGGGCACATACCAGCGCTTGTCCGGGCGTCGGCCCAAAAAACGCATGTAGATAAGGTACCCGGCGACATGCAGGTTGATCACCAGATAACCATTGAGGACGATTACGTCCCAGGTCAGCATGGAGATGGGCCAGTTGAAACGGCCAAGTCCCGGGATGATGTGCCACAGTCTGTCGGGTCGACCCATGTCCACCGAAATGAACAGGGTGCAAACAATGATCGCGGCGATGGCAAGGATCTCGCCCACGATCACGACGTCGTACATGTCCCGGCTTCGATACAGGTAAGCGGGAATCACCATCATCACGGCACCGGCGGCCAGTCCGACGCCGAAGGTGAAGTTGGCAATATAAAGGCCCCAGGAAACGTGGTCCGTCATCCCCGTGATGGCCATGCCGTCCTTCAATTGATTTGCCCAAGCGTTTGCGCCCACCAGCGCAACGGCCGTTAGCAAGGTCATCAATGCGTAGAATCGAAATCCGCCATCCGTCGCACGAGAAATGACGTGTATCAGGAACCGCGGGTAGCTCAGTACCGGTGATTCCTTTTCGGCGTTTGGGTCAAGTGGTGGGAGTGTCTTGAAAAGAGGACGCATGGACAGCTCTATTCGTCGAAGAAGTAGAAAAAGCGTGGATCGGTTCCCAGATCCTCTTTCAGAACGAAAACCCGTTTATTGGCCAATACCCAGCGGATTTCGCTGTTCGGATCAAGCATGTTTCCGAAAACGCGCGCACCCGTTGGGCACGCTTCAAGGCATGCGGGCAATCGCCCTTCGCGCGTGCGGTGAAGGCAGAAGGTGCACTTTTCCATCACACCTTGCGGGCGGATACGATTGGACAGGTAAGCTTGGTCTGGGTTGATTTCCTCTGCGGGGATCTCGGGCTTGGTCCAATTGAACCGACGGGCGTGGTACGGACATGCGGCTTCGCAGTATCGACACCCGATGCACCAGTTGTAGTCGACGACAACGATGCCGTCGGGTTCCTTCCATGTGGCTTGAACTGGACAGACGTTGACGCACGGCGGGTTGCTGCATTGCTGACACTGGACCGGCATGTAGTACTTACCCGCTGCAGGAACAGCGTGCGTGTACGTCGCGTTTCCCTTTTCCATGTCGAAGCTGCCCTGTTCCATTTCCAGAACACGGATGTAGGAATTGTTGGTCCGCCTGTCGTGGTTGTTTTCGTTGTGGCACGCTTCGGCGCACTTTCGACAACCGATACACACCGACAGGTTGAGTGCATATCCGAATTCGACACCCTCGGAAGGTCGAATGTCACGGATGTTAACATCACGTCCGTAATCGCGCTTGGTGTTGCTTTCGAGCCGGCGCATCACCGTGTTCATCTCGTCGGGCGTCATCTCCGAGTAGTGCTTCTGGAGAAACTCGCCCATCGAGAGATCCTTCGACCACGATGCCAAAGGAGCCATCGCTCGAGCGAAGGCACCGGCGCCAAGGGTTGCCCCCAACACCTTCAGTGCAACCCGGCGTTTCGGTTTCTCACTCATGCGCGTCCTCCTCTACCTGGGCCTTCAAAAAACGATCACGCGGCGGTGGCGCAGGCATCACCATTGGGATCTGCGGCGCGTGCGGATCGTGGCAATCGACGCAGTGGTTCCGGGTGCGTGGCCCTCGTCGGCGGTCCCAGTACCCATTCATGCCTCCATGCGAGCCGTGGCTGTAGTCCCGATACTGCGGTCCGTGACATTGTTTGCAAAGCGACAACGCCTCCGTCAACGGTAGTACGGTGCCGTTGGCGAGGTGGATGCGGTCGTGTTGACCCTCCACATGGCAAGACGAACATGTGCTGTCGCCATGATTGAAAGCGATGTGTTGGTGAAACGTGGTGAGCTTGTCCATGGAATTGGGCAGAGGATTGCTTTGCCGCAACGAATGGCAGGTTCGGCAGGCGACACGGGTAGGGACTCCACGGGGATCTGGAGTGCCCGTTTCGATACTCGTGAGTCGATCGGGTTCGTTGATGACCGTGGGATGCAGATCGCTGCCCGCTGTGATCGGCGTCGGCCGGGTGGATGGGCTTTGGTTGCAACCGACCAACGCCAACGCGCCGATGCTTGCGAGGAGACGAAGGCACCGGTGAATCGACTGGAAGTAGAACATCAACGTCTTGGACACGCGTTTGGCAATGGTGTCGGCTGGATATGCACCCGTCATGCCACGGCACGCATCGGTGTCTGACCCGCTTATCGGCGCGCCTCGCATGGGGTCCGGGGCCGTTGAGCCCGCATCGGTTTCATTGAATCTCGGCTCAGGCGCAATTGCTGCGCAATAACCTCTGCGCTGGCGGAGCGAACTCAAGGCACAGGAATTGCTGGTATCGGTACCGATGCCTGTCAGCTCATTGGTCGTGACGCTCTTACCGTCCGAATTGTTGCGGAAACAAATTGTCGACGGACTTTCGGCAGACGCGCGGGTGACGTTGGGTTTGGCGCAGGATTTTGCTGCCAATCAACTCGTCCCCGTGGTGCTTGAAACAGAAACGATCGGCGAGGCCCGCGACACGGCTGAAGCCATCGCGGCAATGGACGGCGTTGCTCAAGTTGAACTCGTGGGTGTGGACTTTTCTGATCTGGATGATTGCGGGACGCAAACCGAATGAAAAACCAACCGACTCGTCGCGAGCTCATGAAACGTGCAGCGATGATCGCTGCGACCACTGTGATCTCTGAACGAGCCAACGGAGCGCCCGCCCTACCGGCTCGGTACTCACCGCACCTGCGCGTGGTCGACGGCGTGCAATGGGACAAAGCGCCGTGTCGCTTTTGTGGTACGGGTTGCCACGTCCAGGTGGGTGTGAAAGATGGAAAAGTCGTCGCGATTGCGGGTGATCGTCAGGCCGAGGTCAACAAAGGCTTGTTGTGCGTGAAGGGCTACCATGTTGGGCTCGCGCTTTATGGCAAGGATCGGTTGACGCAACCCTTGCTTCGGCAAGACGGAAAACTTGTGCCGATCTCGTGGAAAAAAGCGCTCGATGTGATAGCGGACCGCGTGCAAAAAAATCCGGCAGGCTTCGCGTTTTACGGCAGCGGTCAATGGACCATTCCCGAAGGATACGCCGCCAACAAGTTCATGAAGGGCGGGTTGTCGAACAACCACATCGATCCGAATGCGCGGCTTTGTATGGCGTCTGCCGTGACTGGCTTTCTCAGCACCTACGGGGTTGACGAACCGGCCGGCTGTTATGACGATCTTGATGCATGCGATGTTGTGGTGTTCTGGGGCAACAACCCCGCCGAGATGCATCCGGTTTTGTTTTCACGCATTGTTGATCGACGCAGCCGCGGCGAAACGGTTCGCATTGTCGACATCACCACACGCACCACCCGTTCGTCTGGATTCGCCGACGACGTTCTGTTGATGAAGCCGCAGGGCGATTTGGCCATCGCCAACGGTCTTTTGCACCTGCTCATCGCGCGCGGAACCTACGACAAGGAATTCGTCGAGAAGTACTGCGCATTTCGAGGTGAAAGCGATCCACCAAGCCTCAACGGAAAGGCGATATCTTTCGAGGACTTCAAGCGCGAGATAGCTGAATATACGCCGGCCTACGTTGAACAGTTGTCGGGTGTTCCAGCCCGGAAGATCGAAGAGCTGGCCACGTTGTTTGGCGATCGAAAGCTGAAGATCACAAGCCTCTGGTGTATGGGCGTGAATCAACACACCCGCGGAACCGCGATGAACGCGCTCATTCACGGCGTCCATCTGTTGTCAGGCCATTTCGGCACGCCCGGCAATGCACCTACGAGTCTGACGGGTCAGCCCTCGGCATGTGGTACGGTACGTGAGGTTGGGACCTTGAGCCATGCCTTGCCCGGAGGGCGGGTGGTGGCCAACGAAAAACATCGCAGGCAAGGCGAGGACTTGTGGCGCGTGCCGCACGGCCGCATCAATGCCAAGCCGGGTTATCATACGGTTGAATTGTGGCGGAATTTCAGCACGCCGACGGAAAAGGGCGGTGACATCCACACCATTTGGGTGCAAGTGACCAACCCGGGACAGACGCTTCCCAATACCAATGAACTGTTCTACCCAAGTCGCAAGCTCAAAGACAAATTCCTGATCGTATCCGACGTCTATCCGACCGAAACCACACTGCACGCCGACCTGGTGCTTCCAAGCGCGATGTGGGTGGAAAAAAATGGGATGGTTGGCAACTCGGAAAGGCGCACACAGCAATGGTTCAAGATGGTCGCGCCACCGGGCGATGCGCGTGACGATTGTTGGCAAATCATCGCCGTGGCTCGCCGCCTTTTTGATCGAGGATTCGCGGGTATGAAGGACAAGGATGGCAAGTTCTTGTTTGCCGTGGAGGAGAACGGCAAGGAAGTTCCGATATGGGACTACCGCCACTATTACGACGTGAACGTCGACCGTTCCTTGTTCGAGGAGTATCGCCCGTGGACCCGTCTTAAACACAAAGACCTTGCCCCGTATGACGAATACGTGCGCGCACATGGATTGCGTTGGCCCGTGGTGCAACAACCCGACAGTTCGTGGCGCGAGACCAAATTCCGGTTTTCGGGATTCGATGATCCGTACGTCGCCAAGGGGAAAACATACGACTTTTACCACTCCACTTCGGAGGACGGTCGGGCGCAGATCTGGTTTCACCCGTACGCCGCACCGCCGGAGGCGCCAGATAAAGATTTCCCGTTTTGGTTGTGCACGGGACGTGTGCTCGAACACTGGCACTCCGGTTCATTGACGATGCGGATACCGCAACTTCGAAGGGCCATGCCGCAAGCCTATGCCGAGATGCATCCGATGGATGCGCGGACATTGGGCGTTGGCAACGGCGAGCGGCTTCGCATTCGTTCGCGTCGCGGCGAACTGGAACTGCCGGTTTGGATTGGAGGCAGGGGCGCGCCTCCTCCGGGGACCGTGTTCGTGCCCTTCTTTGATGAAAGTCTTCTCATCAATCGTGTTACGTTAGATGCGCACGATCCGTTCTCGAAGCAGCCCGACTACAAAAAATGCGCGGTTGCGTTGGAGCGTCTATCCACCGAGGCAGGGACGCCTTGATTCGTCGTCCCAATCTGCGCGGCGCAACGTCCACGTTGGCCTTTGTGGGCGCTGTGCTGGCGATTGCCCTCATTGGTTTTGTGACAGGAACGCACTCGCGACCGAAACATGCGGGCTATCAAGCGCAACACGAACCGGCATCTACGGTCGCAGCAGCGCCGAGTTACCGCGAGTTGACCGCAACGCGTTGGGGTGCCAATGCGGGGATGTACGATTTGCAGGTTCCGGCATTGGCTTTGTCTTTGCCAACCGCCGATCAACCCGTCGCACCGGCTTCGGCGGCGGATCGCTCGGCCGCACTTGTCGAACGGGGGCGTCTCCGTGCTTATACCGGTGCACCGCCTGTCATACCGCATGCGATCGACGAACGGGGCTTGCCGGGTTGTCTTGCGTGTCACGGCAAGGGCGCAGTGGCCGCAGGCCGCATGGCGCCGATGATGAGTCACGTCGTCATGCAAAACTGTGTGCAATGCCACGTTCCCAGTTCAGTTCGGCCCGAGCTGAAAGAGCGATCGCTGGTCGAGAATACCTTTGTGGGGTTGTTGCCTGCTGCTGGCAAAAGGGCTTGGAACGGGGCGCCTCCGACCATGCCGCACCCGTCATTCATGCGCGAGCGGTGCAACAGTTGTCACGGCGTGGGCGCATGGGCGGGATTGCGAACGCCGCATCTCGAGCGTTCGAATTGTCAGCAGTGTCATTTACCATCGGCGCTTTGGGATCAACGGACGGGTCAAGGTGGCCCTCTTGGCCTAGGGGCGCAACTGTGATCGATGCCTTGCCAGATCTTCATGAGGGCGTGCTGCAAAAGGAAGAGCTTTCGCGGCTGTTCACAGATTTGGAAACCCTTGTGGCCATCGAAGAGATTCGACTTAAATTTGGCGCGGTCCGACACGCACGTGAAGGAACATGCACGCTTACGGAAGCGTATCACGAACTGACGGCTGGGACTGCCATCGGCGCGCAGATCTTGTACCGCTATCAGTCCATCGAATGGATTGACACCTTGATGTGCAATCCAGACCGGAGCATTCGGTTGATTCGGATAAAAGCTCAGCGGCAGTAGGTTTTAGCCGCCGGATGCGAGAAAGGGTCCGACTGGGTACGACGGTTCGGACGGGCAAGAAGAGAATTTGTTTTGTTGGACATGGTCGCGTTCTTTCTTTGGGATTTCGTCCGGCTTAGTAGAGGAAGGGGACGTCGACCTGCACCATCTGGTAGTTGCTCTTCGACGTGGGTGCGTCGAGCGAGCGCGAATACGAGATGCCGGGCCGCAGCCATTGCGTTCCAACCTTGAAGTGAAAGCGCGGACCAATTCCCACCGTCACGGTTTCGCGTGCGTCGGGATTCGCCTTCACGGGTGCAGCGTCGCTCAGCCAGCGTTGATAGCGGAGTTCACCACCAACAGAAACCATCGGGATGATGCTGTAGCCAGCATGCACCCCTGCGGTGAAGTTGGTTCGTGACGAGTCGGTTCCGGTTTCGGGGCCGCGTGCACGGATAAGCTGAAGCAAGGT
>JAWXBF010000062.1:0-6750 GCA_034439895.1 Deltaproteobacteria bacterium | reverse complement strand
CGGTACTTCTTCAACACCCTGCCACAAGGCGATGCGTTGGTGCCTGCGAACTGAAACTTTGTTGAAGCCAACGACACGGACAGGCTGGCACCGGCGGTGTCCCATGTGCCCGACAGACCGCCGCTCTTGCAGCTGAAATTGCCGTTGTTGAACAAGTTGCACGGAGCTGGACCGGTGAACTGCCCCGGATCGTTGCCGAACCAGAACGAGCCGTCGTCCTCGACACACACCCACCGCGCCCTCGCGAACGGGGTGGCGGCCTTGGCGTTCAGGTTGGTGCATTCCCAGGCACCGGCACCACGTGGACTTTCGCTTCCGCCGTCACACGAAACGGGGATCGCGATCGCGATGCCAACTCCGAGTAATACCTGCATCTCGCGTTTCATCGTGAACCTCCTCGTTCTGGACCGCGTTGGCGATTCCATGTGGCAACCGAAGCCAGACTACACCGTCGAGGGGCCGCCAATAGCGATTTTCGTGGCGTCACATCTGCGTCTACCTGGCTTTTTTTGAGCGACCTTTGGCCGCAGCGTCAGTGCTGACCTCCAGCATCAGTGTGACGGTTTCCTTGACCGGCTTGCAAGCCGACTCCTGACACATGACGAAGCGGGCTTCGGCCTGTACGGGTTGCCTTCCGGCCTTTTCGGCGGTGACTTGCACATCGAATCGCGCGCGCTCGGGTTTCGATTCGGCAAGATCGGTTCGGGAGAGTTTGGCTTTGGCGATGGCGACGCCAGCGGGGGCATTGATGGTGAGCGTGATCGGCGCCTCTTCGTTGACGTGCCAGCCGTTGCGGCCCAACACCGTTACCGTTGCGGATCCGGCTTTTCCGGTCGTCAGGGCCACCTCGGGGGCCTCCACCGTGTGGGTGGATTCGGCGCGGGCCATTCCGGCCCAACCAAATCCAAGTACCAGGGTCGAGCTCAGCAACAACGAGGGGCACGCGGTTCGCTTCATGGTGGTGTGAGTATGACGGACTGAGAAGCCTTCCGAATTGCCACATTTGGGACTTTTACGTACTTTCTCCCGTCTTTCTCCCGTCTATGTGCGCCGATGTAGGACAAAAGAATTATCGCCGCGGGCAATTTGAGATAATATTCTCTCCAACATGCCGCCCGTAATCGATCAGCCGCAACGTGCCCGTCAGCTGGCCCGTGCCATCGTGTCGGATGTCACGCTCTACAACGAAGCCAAGATCACGCAGGGGATTCAGAACGACACCCTGTTCGATCTGATAAGCGGTGAGATCCAAGAAGGCCGAACGCTGTTCAAGTCGCGCGTCACACCCGAGATGGCGAACGCCGGTTTCTTTGAAAAAGCACTTGTCGATGTGTTGCTGCGCGCCAAGGGTCATATCAAGTCCAAGATCTGGTAGGTGCGCGTGACCCAAGGGCGCACCTTCGTGGTCGATCAAGACCGGGACGGTGGGCGACTCGATTCGGTGTTGGCGGTGTTTGTCGGTGGGACGCCGTCGCGATCGCAGTTGGCGCGGCAGATAGGCGAGGGCGCCGTGGCGTTGAACGATGCGCCTTGCTTGAACGCTGCACGCAAGGTCCGACGGGGTGACCGCATTCTCTGGCGAGAGCCCGAAGTGGTCGCGCGTCCGGATCTACTGGCGGAGCCGATCCCGCTTTCGGTGTTGTTCGAGGATGAACACCTCATTGTCATCGACAAACCGGCTGGTCTCGTGGTTCATCCTGCTGCCGGGCACCAGAGCGGAACGCTTGTGAACGCACTGCTCGCGCATTGCCAGGATTTGCGTGGCATTGGCGGCGAAATACGTCCCGGGATCGTGCATCGCCTGGATCGGGATACTTCCGGCGTGATGGTGGTCGCCAAACACGAGGCAGCGCTGAATGGTCTTGCCGCCGATTTCAAACGCCACACAATTGAACGGGTCTACGAGGCTCTTACGGTCGGCGAGCCCAGCGAATCAAGTGGCCGTATCGCCACCCTGCATGGACGGGATCCAAACGATCGCAAGAAGTTCAGTGTGCGGGTGTTGCATGGTCGTTCCGCCGTGACCAACTGGTCGGTGATTGAACGGCTCGGCGGCGCGGCTCGGATAGAGGCACGCCTCGAAACGGGAAGAACGCATCAGGTGCGCTTGCACCTTGCCGCCCTTGGTTGTTCGCTGTTTGGCGACGCGGTTTACGGAAAGACGCCACGCAACGTCGCGTTCAAGGAGATTGGTCGGACCCTGGCTCGGCAGGCGCTGCATGCCCGCGTGCTTGGGTTCAAGCACCCCGCGACGGGGCAGGACCTGCGATTCGAGGCGCCGCCGCCGGCGGATTTTTCGGCGGCGCTTGCAGCAATCCGACTGGCGCTTGCTGCGAAAGACGCGCCGTGATCCTTCCGTTGCTACGCTCGGCCGTGATACCCGTCGAGTTTTCGCACGGATTTACGACGCGCGCCGGGGGCGTGAGCCAAGGCTGCTATGAGTCACTGAACGTCGGCGGGTCGTGGGGTGATCTCGAACATGCGGTGGCGACCAATCGCTCACGCGTGGTGGCGGCGTCTCGGTGTGAACGATTTTTCATGGGGCGCCAGGTCCACGGAGCCGAGGTCGCGGTGATCTCGGAGCGCGACGCGCCCGAAGCGATGCGGGGACATTCTTGCGATGGTCTCGTGACAGCGCAACCCGGGACAGCGGTGGCGGTGTTGGTTGCCGATTGTGTTCCGATTGTGCTCGCCGATCCTGAAACCGGTGCCTGCGCGGCCGTTCACGCGGGATGGCGTGGTACGTTTTTGGGAGTAGCCCGCGTCGCAGTGGAACAACTGCAACGGCAGTTTGGCGTGAAGCCACGCAACCTTTGTGCTGCACTTGGTCCGTCGATTGGACCCTGCTGCTTCGAGGTGGGAGACGACGTGGTCGCTGCCGCCCACGCAACGCTCGGGGACCAAGCTGCGTCTTGTGTCACGGTGTCTGCTCGGGGCAAACCTCACGTGAACCTGTGGCGCAGCAACACCTTGATTTTAGAGGCTGCCGGTTTGCGACCCGAGGCCATCGACGCACTGGGGTGCTGCACGATGTGCGATCCAACGCGATTTTTCTCGTACCGTCGACAGGGGCGTGCGACCGGACAACACCTGGGTTTTATTGGCCGGCCATCAAGCTGACGCCGTAGCGATCCAGCAGATCGCCTGTGACCGCTTGAACCTGGATTTCAGCCAGCATCAGATCGACAGTCGCCCGGACGATCTGGCTTTCGGCAACGTTGAGTTCCTGCTGGCGCAACAACACGTCATTGTTGGTCACGTTGCCTGCGGCGAACTTTGCTTCTTCGGCCGTGAGGCTTTGTTGGGCGAAGCCCACGGCTTGTCGCGCCAGCGCAAGCCGCTTTGCAGCGGTATCGATCTGAGTTGAAAACCGTATGACAGAATCCCGAATGTCGAGCTCGAGCGCTCCCGCGTCCAGCCAGCTCCGGTCGCGCGTTGCCCGGGCGACATCGTTTTGTCCGCGCGCGGAGCGATTCTGCAATGGCATTGAAAAGTTAAGACCGACCAGCCAGGTCAAATTGTCCGTACCGGCGACCTGTGTCAGGGCATCGTCGAAGTTCAGACTGCGCCCACGGTTGCCAATCTGGGCAAAGGCATCCAGCTGCGGCTTCAAAAGGTTTCGAGCGGTCAAGATGTCAATCTCGGATAACTCCAGCCCCGCCTTCATCGATCGCAGCTGCGGATTGTGGTCGAGCGAGCGCGACAAATAGGCCGCGGCATCCGAGGCAAGCGGATCGGCATTGGGCAATTCGGCTGCGACATAGCGCGCCATGTTGACTTCAAGTGGCTGGCCAGCCAGACGCCGCAAAACGAGTCCACGTAAAAATAGGTTTTGTTCGGCATTGACGACTTCTTGCTGGCGGTCGGCGATGGCGCGCTCGACTGCGGCTCGGTCGATCGGGGCCAATCGCCCGACCTGAATCTGTGCGTTGGTTGCCTCCAGTTGCTTCTGCGCAAGTTCCACCGCTGATCGTCGGATCTCGAGATCGCGACTGGCAAACGCGAGCTCCCAGTAGGCGCCAGCGACATCTCGCAACACGGTTGAAACACGTGCCTCGCGGTTCAGTTGGGCGACGTTCATTTCGATGCGACGGCGGCGCAAAAGGGACAGGGCGATTTCGGAGCCGAAGTCGCGCAGCAAGGGCTGATCAAAACGCAACGACACACCCGCATCGTAGACAATGCACTTCTGGTTGTCGCACGAGAACTGGTTGGTGGTTTGATCACCGTTGCCGGAGAAGTTGACCGACAGTCGACCGCCCGTTTCAAGCTGTCGGAGCAGACCGATGCCCAGATCAAGTCGGCTGGAAATTCCGGACGCAATGTCCCTTACTGCGACTGAAGGCGTCGTGCGTTGCGAAAACGTCGTGTTGCCGGTCAGGGTCAGATCGAAGCGACCGTAGGCGGCCAGGAGATTCGCATCCGCAATCTGAATGGCGACCTTTTCTTTCTTGAGATCCACGTTGCCTTCGATCGCCAGGGATATGGCGTCGCGGATCCCGAGCGACTTGTCTTCGGCGTGTGCCGCGGGTGTGCCGAGCAAGAGTCCGGCGAACAGGGGGAGGGCGGAGAGAATTTTCATTTTCATGGTTTGGAGGTTCAGGCGGTACGGAGAATGGCTCCAACGAAGGCAGGGCGAAGGTAAAAACCCATCTTGCCCAGTGCGACACGCTGACCGACGGCATTGTAAGCTGCGCGCATGTCGCGGTTGTTTTGGGCCTTGGGGCGCACCTGCAGGACCGCGCCGACGTGTCCGGTCAGCTCGGCACCACGTCCGACGCGAAAATAGTCGCGTACAATATGCTCGAAGTCGGCTTGCAGACGCCCGACTTCTTCGCGTGACGGGGACCACAGGCAAACCTGTGTCACTGTACGATCACCCACAGAGGGTACGCCCTTCACTTCGGGTACCTCGAGCGCCACGAAGAGGATGCGTTGAAGTTTTTTGCGCACGGTGCTCGATTCCCAGGACTCGCCCGCTATTACAACCGGATCAATCATGCAGACGGCCGTGGATTCAAGGGGCGATCCGTCTTGGTCGACGGGCACTGTTTTCAGTTCAATGCCGAGTTCCGGAAAATCGGGCCCGCGTGCGCTGCCGTGCCCACTTTCTTCCGTTGTTCCAAGTTCGCGCTCTATGATTTGGCCGGACCACCCCTTGCTTCGCAACCCTCCCGCCGGAACCGGCAAGCCCAGTCCATCCGCGATATCGGCAAGCCGTGCCCCGACCAGGGCGGTTGCATGTTCCAGCAACCGTTGCACGCGTGCATCGGTATTCATTGCCTCGCTACTATATCCGTTCGTGGTGCTTGTCACGCTCTGGGGTGGCGTTGGGTGCGGATCTTCGCAGGCGGTTCGGGGGTCGCACCCGGACGGGGTTCATCCGGGCCTACGGCAACGGGGCAAGGCCAGTTTCTATTCCAGTTCGCTTGCGGGCCGGCCAACAGCCTCCGGTGAACCGTACCGCCCCGAAAAGAGGACGGCAGCCCATCTTGAGCTGCCGCTTGGAACGGTGGTCAGGGTTTACCGCCTGTCAAAAGATGGGGTCGCGACTGGTCAATCGGTTGAGGTGAGGATCAACGACCGCGGACCCTACGGTCCCGGTCGCATTTTGGATCTGTCCCTTGCCGCAGCCCGCGCGCTCGATATGGTCCGAACGGGCGTGGTGTTGGTCGAGGTCGAAGTACTGTCGGTCCCCGAAAAACGGCGAAAACGCGGCGAACGCCAGCGGCGGTAGGCCTACTCTGCCGCCTGCGTTCCAACCCAGACACCGTTCAGCACATGGTCCCCGGATCGCGTTCGCAAGAGGCCGTCCCAGAGGCCCGGGGGCAATCCGCCTGCAACCAGGCTTCCGAGTCGATCCACGATGAAGTCTGCATTCGTATCGTCGGTTTTGGCGTAGCCGTCCATTGTGAGGTCCGGACCCTCGCCGTCAAGCGCCAGGAAGCCATCTGAAAGCGTTGCAGACCAGGCCTGTAAACCACGAGTGCAGGCATCTTGCAGACATCCTGGCGCTTTGGTCAGCTCGCCACACAGCAGGCGATCCAGTGCCTCGCAACCCGTCGTGCCTCGCGACTGCAGACCCGCTGCGATGCGAGCGGTCAGATTGTCGATGCTGTCGGCAACATTCGCCTGGCGGAGTGCCCGTGATACAAATGCGTAGCGCAAGGTGGTGCCAAGCCGAACCGAAAACCCGTGGGTGTTGAATGTCACGCGGTCCGCCGTTCGGGTCGTCGGGATTTGGCGGGATTCCAGTGCAGGCAATCCCAGCAAATTCAGGTTCACCCGTTCGAGGTCAGCCCCGACCGCAACTTCGGCGCTGACGAGGCGATGATGGGTCCGTGCTGCTCTAGCCTGCGGGCCATCGGACAGGATCTCCATGACCGACGTGAAGCGCACCCGGTCAAACATATGTTCCACCTTGTCTGCTAGCCCAGGCAACGTCGCGACCAGGGATTTGGCAATGGCGTTCGACTGTAAGGTGTCGAACACCAGCGCTTCGAGCGACGGTTGTTCGTTTTTGTCTCGTCGCCCCGCGCAGCCTGGCGCCGTACCTGTGGTGCCCCGTCGGGCCTGCAACGCCAGGCCAATCGCACCCTCGTCGCTTCCGGGCCGGCAGTCCAGCGGATCGTCGATGCTGTCCGACAGCGCATCGATGGTGCAGTCTAGCCAAAGGTCGGAGGGCCCGAGCGGACACGCCGATTGAGCTCGCCACGCTTCAGCGATGTCGGTGACCGCATTCGGCAGCGG
>JAWXBF010000061.1:0-7101 GCA_034439895.1 Deltaproteobacteria bacterium | reverse complement strand
GCGGACGGCAGTGCGGGTGGTGGCGGCGTGGCTGCGGACGGTGGTGCAGGCGGTGGCGCAGGTGCGGCTGGTGGCGCTGCTGCGGGCGGTGGCGGCGTGGCTGCGGACGGTGGTGCAGGCGGTGTAGACGCCGGCGTGCCGGTTGGCGGAATCGCAGGGGGCGGCGGTGCTGCTGACGACGGCGGTTCAGGCGGTGGCGCTGGCACACCCGCAGGCGGCACGATGGGCTCGGCAGGCTCTAGCGGTGGCACCTCTGTGGGTGGAACGGCCGGCACCAGCCAGTCGACATTCACCCAACTTGCAACGGAAGAAATCCTCATCACCTACGAGATCGACATTTTGGGCACGGGGTACTGGGGCATCGCCCTCGAGGACGATGGGACGGGAACTGGTGCTACGGTTCCCTAGGCCTTCGCCTGTGCCTCGAATCGGCAACGTGCCCGCAAGTGCAGGCTACTTACTGTGGTAAGGCAAGTCGCAGGACGGGCAAGGCAGCTCGGATGGGAGCGGTTCATGACCGCGCCTGCGGACGTACCCGCGACCGCACCCTGAGTCCCCGCGGGAATGATCAAGCGCATCGCAGGGAACGGCCGATGCGCAACTCTCGCGGTGGGCCCACATTGTTGTGGGCGCTGCCCTTGTACCCGCGTGGTAAGATTCTGTTGTGAATCGCAACGCCGAGGAAGCCTGCCGCGCCGCGAGACGACGCGCTACATACACGGGTCAGGTGGTGCGCCCAGGTGAGCCAAAACCACCGCTTTATGAAGGCCGAGCGCCGCTGGAAAGACTTGCGCTGCAATCCGCGCTGGTTCGGCGCCTAAATTCGTTGAGCGGCAAACCACGGCTCCCCTTTCCGCGCATAGACTGGCCAGGGGAGGTATTCGATATTGACGAACGAAACCGTCGGCCTGCTCGATGACTTTCGCGATCTACTGACCACCTTCGCAGACGAACGCGTGGAGTTCGTCCTCATCGGCGGTTGGGCGTTGGCACTACACGGCCACGGGCGCGGAACGGACGACTTGGACGTTCTCATTCGGCCGACGTCGGAAAACGCAACTCGCGTAAGCCGAACCGGTGCACCATCCGGACGAGGGTTGAGAAGCAGTCTGGCCCTTGCAGCAATCGCGTCTTCGAATCGCTTGCGTTGAGTGCTCTGTGTTAAGTTCCGACCGATGGCCAAAACGAACCGACAGTTGTTTGTTGGTGTGGACATGGGCGGGACCGATATCAAGGCGACGGTAACCGATCAGAACGGCACGATTCTGTTCGACGCATTCCCCAAGGTGCTTTCGCTTGCAAGCGAAGGGCCCCAAATTACGGTGGGGCAATTGAAGATCGCCGCCGACAAGGCGCTTGAACTTGCGCACGGTACCTGGGACGAAGTCGTTTCCGTGGGCCTCGATACCCCGGGGCCAGCATCCCTGGATGGTGTACTCGGCCGGTCGCCGAACCTGAAACATCCCGAGTGGCCGAACTTTGCGATCCGCGCCGCATTCGAGGCCGTGATTGGAAAACCCGTGAAGTATTCCAACGACGGCAACGCCGCCGCTGCCTGGGAGTACCACCGACTTTATGGTGAGGATAAGGACAAGATCCTGGGTGCGGTCATTCTGGGCACGGGTCTTGGTGGCGCGCTCGTTCAAGGTGGCGAGGTGTTGACGGGTGTGCGCGGTTACGGCGCCGAATTCGGCCACGTCCGCTTGCCAACCTACGATCTCGTCACCGACGGCGACGTACCGGTATGCGGCTGCGGCAAAAAAGCCTGTGCCGAAGCGTTCATCAGCCTCACGGCACTGGATCGGCAGTTGCGCAAGATCTTCGAGCGCGGTGAACACCCGGAACACCCGTTGCGCCTGATCCCGGACGAGGGTCGAGCCCGCGCGGTCCGATTGCTTGGCCTCGCGCAAAAAGGCGACGGGCTTGCCCAGGATCTCTTCGATGCGCAGGCGAAGGCTCTTGGTCTTTTGTTGATGCAACTCGCCCACGCTTTTGATCCGCACATCTTCTTGATCGGCGGCGGCATCACCGAGAGTTCGGAGACCTTCCGCGCGCGCTACCTGCGGGCCGTCAAGGAAACCTTCCGACGGGAGGCCTTTCCGCTGCTCGGCCAGGAAATCGAGATCGCCTATACCGAAGATCTGGATTGGGCCGGATGTCGCGGCGCGGCGTTGATTGCGCGCCGACATTGGCAACAATACGGGGCGTGACCACCCTTCGAGACGAAATTTTGGCCGCCCGCACAGCGGGCAAGGCGCTCCAAAATTTGAGCACCTCGGCGCGGCGGGCTTTGTTGCAAGGGCTCGCGGATGCCTACGCGGGGTCCGAGAACCAACGCACGATCCTCGAAGCGAACCGGGCCGATGTGGCGGCAGGCGAAGCGGCGGCCGCGCGGGGTGAGCTCGGACAGGCCCTCGTGAAACGCCTCGCGCTCGACAGCAAGAAGATTGCCGCGCTGGTCGATGGGTTGCAGCAGATGGCCGCTGCGCCCGAGCTGGTGGGTCTGCGAACCGTACGACGGAAGCTGGATGAAAACCTGGTCCTCGAACGCATCACCTGTCCGCTGGGCGTCCTCGGCGTGGTGTTCGAGGCGCGTCCCGATGCACTGGTTCAGATTACCGGCCTTGCGTGGAAAAGCGGCAACGCGGTCGTGCTGAAGGGCGGCAAGGAGGCGCTTGGCACCAACCGCGAGCTCGCCCGAATTGCGAAGGACGTGTTACAGGCCCACGGCATCGATCCGCACGCATTGTTGCATATTGAAGATAGAGCCGGCGTGGCCGACGTTCTGAACCAGCACGATCTGGTGGATCTCATGATCGCGCGAGGCTCGTCCGAGTTTGTGCATTACGTTCGCGCCAACACACAGATCCCGGTGATGGCCCACGCCGATGGCGTGTGTCACGTTTATCTGCACACGGCGGCCAACGCCAAGAAGGCCGTGCACATCGTGGTCGACGGTAAGACCAGCTACCCGGCTGCCTGCAACACCACCGAATGTTTGCTGTGGGACGAGGGGGCCGCTCTGGCGCTTGATGCCTGCGTTGCGGCCCTCAAGGCCAATGGGGTTTTGCTGCGCGGCTGCCCCGAGACCGTGGCCCGCCATCCGGACATGCAGGCTGCCACCCTGTCAGACTGGGGCAAGGAATATGGTGATCTGGTGCTCGCGATCCGCAAGGTTTATGGCATGAACGAAGCCCTGGCGCATATTTCGCAGTACGGTTCAAGGCATACGGATGCGATCGTGACCGAAGATCATGTGGCGGCCGAACGCTTCATTGCTGCGGTCGACACCGCATGCTGCTTTCACAACGCGAGCACGCGATTTTCGGATGGATACCGCTTTGGTCTCGGTGCCGAGGTGGGCATTTCGACCGACAAGTTGCATGCGCGCGGCCCGGTCGGGGTCGAGGGCTTATTGTCATACCGTTGGGTCTTGCGCGGCGACGGACAGGCCAGCACGGACTACGGCGACGGCAAGCGACAGTATTTGCACGAAGACGTGTCGTAGCGACGCGAGCGTTGACGCGACGCTTTGCAGCCGGGCCTCGTTGGCCAGCGGGAAGGGCTCATTTAGCCTTTTCGGAGGCGTTTGGTCGATTGTCGTGTCGCGATCCGCGTTTGCATCGGTCTAGCGGCTAACCCCCCTCGTGTTAGCATGGCTCTCATGCGGAATTTCGGATTGCGCCGATTGCTGTTGTGGCCGGTTTGGTCTGGCGTTTTGGCGGTCGCGTGCGTGAATTCACAGACCCCACCATCGCCCAACGTTGGCAGTGAAGGTGGGCAAAGCGGTGGGGTCATCGCTTCTGTCGGTGGCCGCGCGGGTGCCAATATGCCGCCGACGGGAACAGGTGGTACGGTTGGTGCCGTTTCGGATGCGGGCAGCCCGGATGCAGCGGGCGTGATTGAGTGTCCCGTGGGCATGATTTGTGACTCGTTTGAAACCTATGACGTGGGATCTTCGCCGAAGCGAAGTGATCCCAGCGCGATCTGGCGCATTGAAAGTCAGAGCAGTCCCGGAATCATGGCGGTGGACGACACACGCGCATTCTCGGGAAACCGCGCCCTACGAATCCAAATTCCCACCACGGTGGAAAGCAGCGCGCGGGGCATGGTGACCACCCTCGACAAACGTCTCTTTCCGGCGACCCACTTGAACGCGCGCATGATGTTCTTTTTGGATGCGTTGCCCAAGGGGCCTGGCCCGTTTCATTGGTCGTTCATGCAAGCCGAAGGTGCTTTCGCCGCGGACGGCGACATTGCTCGGAAAAATGCGACCTTCGGCATCGGCGGGTGGCACAAGTCGACCCAGAGCGGGTTTCAGAACGTGATGTACGCCAACGCAACCGAAGGTGCGCTCGACTGTTGGAACCATACAACGTTTGTTGTGCCGACGGGCCGTTGGGTGTGCGTCGAATGGGAACTGGATGTGCTGACCCACCGGCAAAGCGTGAAAGTCGACAATCGTGAAATCTCGCAAATGACTTTCACCGAAAAGCCTGTCGCGCCCAGCAACGGCTGCGTCGGTAAGCCGCAAGGGTTACCGTGGTACGTTCCACCCTTGAGCCGTTTCAATCTGGGGTACGTGCACTACCACACCTCAGAAATTGAACGGAATTTGTGGATCGATGACGTGGTGTTGGCCAACGCGCCCATCGGGTGTCCCGCGAAATAGGTTCGCCAACGCTGCCACCTAGAGGCCGCTGGTCGCAGGTTCGACTCCTGCCCCGCGCGGAATCATGGTGGGCGACGGCCAGCTCACCGCGCAAGGGGCGCCAACAAACTGTGATGGTGCCAACGTTCTGAATTGTGGATTCAGACTGCGAGTTCACAGCGGACGGTTCACGATATCCGGGATACCATGGGTACCGAGGATGAAGCCAAGCGCCTGTTTGTTTGCGTTTGTATTGCTCGCCAGCGCGTCCATGGCGCGCGCTGAAACGGCTTTGTGTTTTCGAGGTGGAAAATTTGTCGATCCCGAGCGGAAGACCATCGAAAGCGTCGTTCTCCAGGCTCGCGATGGCTTTCTTGTTTCGATATCGCGCGATCCGGCTGCCCCATGCGAGGGCACCGTGATCGATTTGCGGCATCGCTACATCGTCCCTGGATTCATCGATACCCACGTGCATGGTTGGGGCAATCCTTCTCCCACGGGCGAGTCCGCCGATGAGGAATGGGGAAGCTTGCACACCGCGAAGGTTGCGCTCGGCGCGGGTGTTGTTGCGTTTCTAGACATGGCTTCCGAGTCGGACAATTGGAAGGCCCGTGATCTTGCCCGTAACTCGAATGCCCACGCCCGCATCTTCTCTGCATTGATGCTATCAAGCCACGGTTCCGACGCAGCAACGGTTCGGCGTTCGTTTCGAACGCAATTGGAGCGCAAACCCGATCTCATCAAACTCTTTGCGGGTGGCGAAATGATTGGTGTCTTGGCCGACGAAGCGAAGAAAGAAAAGCTCAAGACAGTGGTCCACATTTCAAGTTGGGAAGACGCCGACGCGGCCGTCAGAGCTGGCGTTTCCGCCATCACGCACCTTGAAGACGAACGTGTGATACCAATGGCATTGGCGAAACAGATGGCCGCGCGTGGTACCGTCGCGATTCCGACGCTCGCCGTTCAATGCGACATGAACGAAGCGGGTAAAGGCGCGGCTTGGCTTGCGGATCCCTTGCTCGAACGGATGATTGGCGCTGCCATGCTTGCCCGATACCGAGACAGCAAAGCCTATTCCGACAAGGC
Source organism: Deltaproteobacteria bacterium (assembly GCA_034439895.1). Lineage (GTDB taxonomy): Bacteria > Myxococcota_A > Polyangia > Fen-1088 > Fen-1088 > JAWXBF01. The sequence continues at coordinate 1,364 of JAWXBF010000061.1, read as the reverse complement.
AAAGCGCACGATGCGTTGGCAAAACGCGGGGTGTCGTCCCAATGATTTTCCTTCGATACGCATCCTGAAGAAGGCAGGTGTGTCGATCTTGGCGGGCTCGGATACAGGGAATTTGGGCGTGTTTCAGGGCTATTCCGTCCATCGCGAGATGGCCTTGTTGGCTGAGGCTGGCCTTGCCAATTGGGAAGCGCTGCAAGCCGGGACCACTTCCGCCGCGCGCTTTCTCGGGTATGCCGTTGGACTGAAGGTTGGCGCACCCGCGACCTTCGTGGTGCTTGAACGCAATCCGATCGAGAACATTCGCAACACAAGCGCCCTTTCACAGGTGGTGTTGCATGGCCGCGTGGTGTGGAAAGCCGATGCCCCACGATAGCACCACCGCTACCTGGCCATCGCCACTTTCGGGCAACGTCATGGGCAACCGAATAGCGAACTGCGCCGGCTTGACGCTTCTGTGGGACGCAGGGTAGGGATATGACGGTGGCAATTGCGAGCTTGTTGGTTCTGCTGTCTGGCCTCGCCGGGGACCCGATTTCGTTCGAGCGGCAGCCCGCCGCGCCCACCGCACCCACCGTACAAAGATACGTTGTTGAGAGGACGTGGTACGGATTGGCGATCCTCGGTCTTTCGTTTGGAGCCATGCGCCGATCCCTGCTCTTGAATGTCGGGCTTGGGCTGGTGGGAGGTGGGTTGCTTCTGATGCCGGGGTGCGCGTCGGGTGCAGCGAATCAACCGAGCGGCGTTTGTGTGCCGTTCTTCCACATTGCCGGGATCGGGATTCTCGCGGGTATTCCGATCATGAACGCGGTCATGGCAAAGAAGCTGGTCTACAACGACGATCCGCGTTTCAGCGTTGCGATTGTGCCCACTCAAAACGGCATGACGTTTGGACTTGTCGGCTCATTCTGATGGAGGCCAGATTGAAACGAAAGCCCACAGCGCGCGCAGGTGCACCCTTTTTCAACAGCGTCACGACGCTGCCTGAGAACTGGGATGTCTCTCGTTAGCCGTTCAACATCAAGGCATTTTCAGAAGGTATCGATCTGGAGTTTCGCACCAACGTCACCTTCATCGTGGGTGAAAATGGCTGCGGAAAATCAACGCTGTTGGAAGCGATCGCTGAATGTTGTGGATTCAATCCCGAAGGTGGCAAGCGTGACCATCAATACGCGACAACGGCCGAACGTTCTTCACTTGCGCAAACACTGCGCTTGTCGTGGTCGCCCAAGGTGACCAACTTCGCGACCTACATCGAACAAGTTTCCACGATGACCGCGTACGGTGGAAAATCGTTACACAAACAGTCACACGGCGAATCGTTTCTGGCGTTGTTCGCCAATCGATTTGAACAGGGCATCTATATC
>JAWXBF010000060.1:0-7915 GCA_034439895.1 Deltaproteobacteria bacterium | reverse complement strand
GCGGTATTCGTTTTCGCCGGCGGTCGTGTTGCACATATCGACCGAATCGCAGTCGTCGTCGTTTTCGCAGAAGCCATCGGTGGGTTCTGTCCGACAGGACAAAAGTATGACGGCCAGCAACACGTTCGTAGGGACAAAAATTGTTTTCATTTTAAAAAGTTCCACTGATCATCAAGACGCCCACACCCGCGGTCAATACGCCACCCACTGTCAACCAGGGAAGGGCGTCCCCCCCCGGCTGTCGTTTTTCAAGTCGACATTCGCCCGCCTCGGTGCGCTTTTCGCAGCGGTGGTCGCGCGCCCACAATATCCCCGTCACCGCCGCAACCGCAACACCCGCGGCCGCTGTTGCCCACCCGGCCCATCGCGCCTCTTGTTGCTTCGGATTGGACGCCTCCGATGAGGGCCCTGCATCCACGGCGACTCGGGCCCGGGCCAACAGGGTTGACGTTTGGTCTTCACTGGCCGCGAACAATTCTTTCAAGGTGCAGAGCGCACAGGATCTGCTCGCGTCCCCCAATTGTTGGCCTGTAGCACCACTCCAAACTTGCGTCCGCAGCTCAAACGCCTGCGTGTCGTGTTTGCCCGAGACCAAAAAAACGTAGTCCGCGCCCGCCAATCGAGCGACCTCAATGCGGCACTTGTTGTCGTCACACGCCAACAACTGCTGCGACAGAAATGCGTGCGGAATCAGATCAGCCTCCAGCAACCCGAGCGAGCGCCCCATCGCGCTGCGCAGGTCCCGTTTCAAATCTTCGGGTGCTTCAAAGACGTCTACGATCGCCACTTGCTGGTTTTCGCCCGCAGCCCAGGCCGATTCAACACCCAGCAGCGTGTGCAGCGCCGCAAACGAAAACAGCGCCAGCGACGACATCGCAAGCGAGGCGCATCGTGTTTTTCTTGAATTCAACACGCCGTAAGATCCCCTTTGAACCCGCGCTCGTCAAGATGTCGCATCAAATGATCGGGCGATCCACCTGCGATTGGGCCCCGGGGCGTGAAACCGTTCTATTTCGATAAGCCCAAAACGCGGGCCGCATTCCCCGAATAGACTTTCTCCAAAACGTCGTCCGGCAATTCAAGGCCGTAGATGTTCCAGCGGCCTTGACCGCCGTAGGCATAAGGAAAGTACTCATCGGCGGTCTCGAGGAAACGGAAATAGTTTTGGTAGACCGGCACGGACAAATCGTTGCTGCGCGTGGGGGCGATGTCGGTTCCGAAAAGCACCCGGTCCGAGTAATCCATGATGAATTTGCGCGCGCGCCTCGGCTGCCGACCGAGCTCCGCGTGGCGCGCGCCGATCTCGACCACCACGTTGGGATGGCGATCGAGCATCTCGGACACCGCATCGAGATTCTCTGGCCAGTTTCCAACGTGCAGCGCGATGAATTGCGTTTTGGGGTGGCGGGCGAATACCCGATCTCTGGCTGCCAAGAGCGCTTCTTTCGTGGGGTAGTCTTTGCCGAGAAAACTCCATTCAGGATGTTGCCCCAATTCGTCCCACCGCTCGTTATGGCGATCGACCGGCTGAAAGAATGCCTCCGGATCGCTTGTGTGAATGGCGACGGGCAATCCCAGTTCGCCGCAAACGTTCCACGCAGCATCAAGCACCGGATCGTCCACGGTCAACAACGACCCATCCTTCTTGCGAACCCCCAATCCCAAGTTCTTCAAGATCTTGAGGCCACGCGCACCGCGTGCCTTGGCGTCGCGCAACAACGTCACCATGCGCGCGCTGAAATCAGGGTGGTCGACCTGACTGTAGTCAAACTGCGCAAATACCAAGAATCGATCGGGAAAGCGGCCGGAAAACTGAGCCACAGCCTTTGATAGATCGGGGCCAAACCCGCCCGTCAGGTGCACCATCGCGCGGATGTTCAACTTGTCCATCATCGCAACCAGCTCATCGGCTGGGACTGCGTCGTTTTCATCGGACAACAACAAGTGTTGATGCATATCCACCGCGGGAAACTTCGCGCGCGCGATTTCATGGGCTGGCGCATGCAGCATGGGGCGCGGCTGGAACTCGCTTGGCAAGAGATCGCCTCGCGCGGCGGGCTTGAGCCCACCACCACAGCCCGTCAAAAACACGCCGAGAGAAAGAAACGCCGACGGGCCCACGTTAATCGTACTTCGTTTCAAAACTTCCTACTCTCTGCCTGGCGCTAAGGTTGATCGTCTTTTGATAGGTGGGATGCTCCCACCACCAGAAATGTCGTTCTCAGGAGGGCTTGCGTAATATACGACAATTGCCGCGATGGATTCGAAGGGCGTGGTAAAATCAAACCATGTCGTCAAGGGAGGAACGAGCCGCTTCGCGCAGTGGGTGGATCATGCGGAAAGTATCCTTGGGGGAGGGCGATGATCAGGGGTTCGTCGAAGGTACGCCCGGTGAACGTGTCGCGATGGTGTGGCGTTTGACCCAAGACGCGTGGGCTTTTTCCGGGCGTCCCATCCCCGACTATTCGCGCGACAAAATGCCGGGCCGAATCATTCGCGGATCGGCGTCCATCACTGTGAGCCGGACCGGACATGAGTGAACCGGAGCTCAATGAGGATTTTCATGATTTTCTGGTCGCGCTCATCGAAGCGCACGTCCGGTTTGTTGTAGTTGGGGCCCATGCATTGGCGGCCCACGGCATCCCGAGGGCCACCGGTGATCTTGATATCCTCGTCGAGCCGACGGTTGCCAATGCGCATGCGGTCGTTGAAGCGTTACTGCGCTTTGGCGCACCGGTCTTGGCTCATTCCGTGACCGAGGATGATTTCGCGAAACCTGGAACCGTGTACCAGATGGGTTTGCCTCCTCGGCGCATCGACATCCTGACCAGTATTTCGGGCCTCGGGTTCGAGAGCGTTTGGCAGGGCAGGCTGATGACCGAGGTCAAGGGCCTGTCGTTGGCGTTTATCGGCCGCGTTGAACTTATCGAGAACAAACGCGCATCCGCCAGACCCAAAGATCTCGTCGACGTGGCCGCGCTCGAGTCTCGAACGTTGCCCCCGCCCAGATAGCGGCTGAAAGCATCCCGCCTGCAGCGGGCCGGCTCAATCAGGCGTAATTTCCTACGGCGCCGGTGCCACGTCAGTTGACAGGGACGGCTGCTATCGTCCCTGACCCAGTGCCGCGAGCTTGCTCAGATCGAGCGCGGCGACGGCGGCTTTCAATTCGTCCATCGTGACGAGGTCGCCTTCCACGTCCACGATAAATCGGTTCGCAACGAATACCTTGTATTCGCCGTGCTTTTTCTTGCTGTTCCATTTTTCGAGCACCTTGTTGCCGTTGACCGTGCTGGTGCGTTCATAGCCGTTGTCGTCTTCGCGATCGATTTCGACCATCGCCAATCCGAAAGCGGCCATCGCCATCGGCGCGACGGTTCCGCCTGTATCAATGAGCTTGATGCGGAGGCGCTTGCCGCCATCGGAATCGTACGACGCTTTCGCTTGCGAGATGGTCAGCCCGGTGATGCCTGATTTTTCGCCACTCGAACTGCTTCGTTTCGACGTGCCCACCGACTCGGGCAACAAGGCCTTGAGATCGCGAAAATTGACCGGCTCAATCACAGCGCCTGGGTCGCCGGAATTGCCACCCTGTGGGGCGTTTTTCATGGCTTGCGCCCAATTCTTCATGGCCTGTGCTGCGGTTTTCACACCCGCGGCGACTTGTTCGGCCCCTTCGGCACCTTGATCGGCACCCTTGGCAGCACGATCACGGGTCAAATCCTTGCTGGCTTGCACCATCTGCTTTGCGGCTTCGGCGAAAGCCTGCGCGGCGTGATCGCGGTTTTTCTCTTCCTGGCTTTTGCACCCGGGCAATAAAAGTGGGAGCAAGACCGGGAGCAAGCGGATAAGACAATGCGTGTTACGAATAGACATGGTTGACCTCAAACAGGGTGGTGGAATTTTTACTCCTGCAGTTTGCCGCAGACGTCGCAGGATATGTGGATCAACCATGGGTTTTCACCGCCATGGCGCGCGCCTTGGTGACCTGCGCGAAAAATCTTTCGATGGGCTCGTAATCGGCGTGGCGCGAATAGGTCGCGACCCGAAATCGATGCAGGAGTTCGGGGAGCCGTTCAAGGACAACCTGGCCGTCTCGTAGCACATGAAATGCCAACTTGGACGGTGCGTCGTTCAGGATCACGAGGTCGAGCCGTTCAGTCGACAACTCGCGCCCGAGTGCAACGAACAGCATCCGCAATAGCTCCTTGCGCTCTGCGGGTGGCGGAGCATTTTCAAACAGGATCGCCACGTCGATGTCGCTGTCGTCGCGGGCCCGGCCTGTTGACTGGGAGCCGAAAACCAGCACCGCCGCGATGCCGTCGAACGATTCAAGGGCCCGCGCGGTTGCCGCCGCTAACTCGGAACTGACCATGGGTTCCATCATACACTCCGAGTATAGGCCGGTCGAGACCTATCCCCCGCGCTCCACCCGCAACTGCCCACCCGTCCTCACAACCGTCGCACGGCGCTCCACCGGCCGCTCCGCGCACAGCTCCCCCAGCCACCCCAAGGGCTCATCCGCCGCCTCGTACCCGAGGGTAAACGCATCGAAGCCGTAGGGTACAAAACAGCGCGCGCCCAGATCATCGAACGCGTACAGCGCATCAAGCGGCGACAGATTGTTTTCCCGCAATGGCGTCGGCTCGTATCCCGCAATGGGCAAAAGAGCGATATCCGGCCGAAAGCGCTTGCCGATGTCGGTAAAACCCGAGAAGTACCCCGTCGCCCCGGCGTAGTAGGCCGTGACATCACGTTCTCGCAGGATGTATCCATTCGTACCGCCGGTTGAGCCGCCTCGACCCCCGCGTCCATCATGCCGAGCCGGCGTGGCCGTGATGGTCAGGTCGCCGTGCTGCGCATCTTGTTCCGGCAGCAGCACCCGCACCTCGGCGAATCCCAGTGCCCGCACATGTCCCTCCAGGGCGCCGTGTGGTACGAATACCGTGGCCGATTTTGGGATCCGCCTCAGGCTGTCCGGCGCAAATCGATCCGTGTGCGCGTGCGAAAGCAGCACCGCCGACGTGCGCTGAATGTCTCCCGGCGCGATGCAGGCTCCGATTCTGCGTCGGAACCCGTGCAGCGTGTCCGAAAACAGCGGATCGGTCAGCACCCGCGCCCCGTGGCTGACAATTTGGAAGGTGGCGTGGCCGACAAAGCCAATTTGCAGTGCCCCGGGCGCGGGTGCCGGGAGCGGCACCGGCGTGATGCGGACCACCGGCGAAAAAAGCCGCGCTGCAAACGTGCGCAGAAACCGGAGGCGCAGGGCGCGTTCCAGCCCGCCCGGGCGCAGGCGGTTGCTGTGGGCCAGGTCCAGCTCTTTTTGCCGCTGCACGATGCGATGGGCAAGCGCATCGTGCGGGTCAGACGAAGCATCCATCACGGTGCAGAATAGCCCGCTTTACCTGCGGGGGGACGTTCGCTAGATTGCCCACGCTCGGATGTCTCTACTCGAACGAATTCGCCGTGTTCCCACCTCTGTCTGGGCCGCACTCTTTGCGTTCGGCTTGCTGTTGCCCGGACTTGGCAGTTTCGGGTTCTGGGATCCCTGGGAGCTGAACCTTGCCGACCGTGCCCGTGAGGTTTCGATCAGCGAAAAGCCACTCGATGGCACCGTTGGCGGTCGTTACACGAGGGAGCCACCTGCAGATATGGCACTCGCGGCACTCGGTATTCGCGCCTTCGGGGCCACCGAGTGGGGCGCACGTTTGCCCAATGCTTTGCTCGCCCTTGCGACGCTGGCCGCGCTCTATTGGGCGGTCGTGGGCTTTGCCTCAAGGCGCGCAGCCGCGTTGTCGGTGCTCGTGCTTGTGACGATGCCGCTTTTTTTTCAGCAGGCCCGGCAGCTGACCTCGGATGTTCCCTTGATTCTGGGATTGACCCTCTCGATGGGCGGACTCGGACGTTTTGTGGCGCCGGGCAACGGTCGAGGTCGCGGATTGGCGCTCATCCTGGCCGTCCTGGGTCTGACGCTGGGTTTCGCCTCGGGTGGTGTGTTGCTTGGCGTTGCGCTGCCCTTGCTGTGTTTGGCGGGTGCGTTGCTTGGCAGCTGGTCGATGCCGCTTGCAAAAGCCGAGGGTGATGAACCCGAGCCGACTGTCGGACGGCAATGGCTGCGCACCCCGCGCGGCTGGCTGGCGCTCGTTTTGGCGCTGGTGGGTGTGGTTCTTTTTGCCCTGTCGTTTGCATTCAGCAGGACCGCCGGCGTGTATTCGCCCTGGCTTGGGGCCGCCCCCCGGGGCACACCTCCGACCGAGCTCTTCATCTTCTTTGTGCGCCAGCTTGGCTTCGGTTTGTTCCCGTGGAGTGCCGTGGCGCTGTTTTCACTCGGTCGGGTCTTTGACAACGCAGAGGACGAAAACCCGCCGTCCGTGGAGACCGCCCGCGACGGGTTCATTGGTGTCTACGCCGTGGTCTGGGCGTCGTTTGCCTTCGCACTTTTCACCGTCGTGGTCTTGATGACAGGCGAAATGCGTTTCGCCGCGCTTGCGCCGCTTGCGCTTGCCTCTGGCATTTTTCTCGATCGGATCTCTAGCGCCGAACCCTCTCGGCCCGTTTTGGGTTTGCTCATCGCGATTGGCACGGTCGTGATCGCGCGCGATCTTTTTCTCGCCCCCGAAGAGCTGTTCTCGGTGCACATCCTGCGCCCGGTGAAATGGCCGCCGCTATTCAAATTGGGTCCGACCACCCTCGTCGTCGGCTTGTTGATTGGCGCCGCGCTGTATCTGGCGCTCGCGATGCGTTCCGGTGCTGCGATTGTCGGTGCCGATCCGTCGCTCAGGAGTCGGATCGGTTCATTCGTCATGCGATTTGTACCACTTGCGGCCTGGCTGGGTCGACAGGGCGTGGCCGTCTCGGTTGCGGTGGCGATCGGGTTTTCGGCGCTGTGCACGTTCTGGGTCACGCCCGAACTCTCGCGCCACTTCTCGTTCAAGCCGGTCTTCGAGTCCTTCAAACGATACGCCTCGCCAGGCGATGTGTTTGCGCGCTATCGCGTGCAGGGACACGGTTCGCATTTCTATACCGCGCAGGCGATGGAGGAAATGCGCACTCAGGATGATCTGGTGAACTTCTTCCGCAAAACCGTACGGGCCTTTGGGCTCGTGCCGAACGACGATCTCGCCGCGCTCGATGCGGCCTTCAAGTCAGCCAAGGTTCCGTATTACGTGGTCGATGCTTCGTCGAGCCGGTTCATTCTGTTGTCGAATCAGCTTGCGGCGGGGCAGGGGGATGCCAATCCGCTCATCAAGGACGTGTGGATGAGCCCCACGCCTCCCGTCGTCGTGGCCGATCCCGCAGGTGGCAAGACCACCACCGTCACCTGGAGCGCCGAGCGGCCGCCCTGGAGCTGGCCGTTTCCCCAACATTTTGTGTACGACGACACGATCGAGCTGGTCGGCGCCGACTTCCCCCGGGAGATTGCTCGGCCTGACAAGCTCGCCATCACGCTGTATTTCCGCGTCATCCGTCCCCCTCCCGCGGGCTACAAGATATTCCTGCACGTGGACACGCCTGGTCATCCGCGGCTGATTGGTGACCACGATCCTTTGGCCGGCGTTTTTCCCACCTCCTACTGGCTGCCGGGCGAGTACATTCGAGATCGACACGAAATCGACCTGCCGTACATGACGACGCAATCCGGTTCCTACACGGTGTTTATGGGCTTTTGGCCCGGGGGTGAGCGGGCGCGTTTGAAGGTGACCGAGGGTGCAAGTGACGGCCAAGATCGCGCCAACCTCGGGTCCTTGTTTATTCGCTGAACCCGAATCCTTTCACCTTCGCATGAGTAAGTGCCCATGAAAAAGAAAGCGCCAGGCGACGGTGACTCGGACGAACAACGTCGGAAACACAAACGTGTTTCGGTTGAGATCGAAGTCGACTATCGCTGTGACGACAACTTCATGTTCGCCTACATCGC
>JAWXBF010000059.1:0-15947 GCA_034439895.1 Deltaproteobacteria bacterium | reverse complement strand
ATTGTTGCCAAAGCAGAAAACGCTCCCCCCCTCGATGACGGCGCAGGAGTGGTCGTCCCCCACCCCCACGGCTTTCACTGTGCTGTTCGCAATTCGTACCACACGAGGAACCGGATTGTTGATGAGATCGCCCGACCCCAGCTGCCCGTATTCGTTGCCACCAAAGCAGGCCAGCGTTCCAGTCGGGTCGAGGGTACAGGCATGTCCGCGTGCCAGAGCCAGGATTGATGCGCCGGCGTCCAGTGTGACGAGCGTCGTGTCGAGCAAAGGCAAATGGTTTGCATCCACACCCCCGCCTCGACAGACGAAGCGGTTCGCATCGTTGAGAACACACAATCGACCCGGGCCCGCGACCGCTCGAACACCCTTGCCAAAATCGGCCTGAAGTTGCGGCGTGGTCAACTTTCCGACCTGCGAACCAAACACACCCGACGCACCGCCTCCCCAGCAAAGGACCTGCCCGCCTTGTCGAACCACGCAGGTTTGGTGGTCGCCAAGTGCCAGTGAGCGGGCGTCGAGTATCCCGGGAACCAACGCGGGCACCAAACGATCATTCATCATGCCGTCGCCCATCTCTCCGCAATCGCCGTGGCCCCAGCATTGAACCGTACCACCCATCCGTGCGCAGGCATGTCCACCGCCGACCGCAATCTCGTCCACCTTGCCGGGCAGTGGCACCGTGGTCGGACGCGATTTCGGCGTGATGTCGCCCGCTCCGACCTGGCCCTCGTCGTTGCGACCCCAGCACTGCACCGCGCCGGCATCAGAAAGCGCGCAGGACAGATCGCCGCCGAGTGCCAGCTGAACAATGCCGGACAATCCGCTCACGGGTCCGGCCACGCTTCGATCGGAACGCGCACCGTTGCCAAGCTGGCCGTTGCCTCCCGCACCCCAGCACATGACGGTCGAATCGACCAGCCGCGCACAGTTGTGCGCCCGACCCGTCGCGACCGTCTCGATGAGATTGAGATTGCTCGCTTGCACAGGCCGATTGCTTTGCAGACGAACGCCGTTGCCCAGCTGACCGGAATTGCCCAGCCCCCAACAAAGCAATCCACCGGCGGTGAGAGCACAAGTGTGTGCCAGTCCTAACGCAACACGATTGACCCCCTTGAGGCCGGGAACCAGTACGGGAGCAAAGCTGTCCGACGTCCCCCCCGTGCCGATCTGCCCCGAATTGCCACGTCCCCAGCAAAACAATGTTCGTTGTTCGGTGATCGCACACGCGTGCGCCTCGCCCGCGCCCAGATCGCGTACCGGAGGCAGACCGGGTACCACGGCGGCGTCGGCCTCGCGCGTGGAGAGCGACCGTCCCGTCTGGCCGTCCTGATTCTCGCCCCAGCAGCTGATCTGCGCGCCCTGCGCCGATGCGACGCGAACACATGCGAAACGGGCACCGGCGACCACTTGCTTTGCACCCATGATATCCACGCGGCGGAATGGCGTCGCAACCGTGGCGGACGTGTTTCCGTTGATCTGGTTGCGTTGATTGTCACCCCAGCACCACACCTGTCCGTCGTCCGCAAGCGCGCAGGTGAAAGCCTCACCCGCAGCAAGCGACACGATCTTCGGCAGACCTGCAACGGCCAATGGAGAAAATGATTCGTCGATCGCCGGGTTAGCGAGTTGGCTTCGACGGTTGTCGCCCCAGCACAAAACGGCCCCACTGCGCAGAATGCAGGTGTGATTGCCACCCGCAACAACCGAATCCACATCGGTCGCATCCGGGACAGCCTTGGCCGAAAGCGTTCGTTTGACGCCCGAGATTCCGAGCTGTCCGTTGGTGTTGCTGCCCGAACACCAAACGGCGCGCTTTGCATCAAGCACGCAGGTATGATCGTTGCCCGCAGCAATCGCGACCGGTGACGCTGGCGCTGGAACGGCACTCGCGCTCACGCGTGACATCAATGACCCGTCGCCAAGCTGACCTTCGGCATTGTCGCCGAAACAAAACATCCGCGCGGTGCGATCGGCATTCGCGGCATTCCGTAGCACACAGGTGTGTTCGTCTCCGGCGACGAGACCCGACCAGACACAGGCCGTTTCAGGTGGGGCATCCGAATTGCCTGCATCGCGACCGGAGTCGGATTCCATACGCGAAGGGGCACAGGGTTGACGTTGACCTTTGGGATCGTCCGCATATCGGAGGCCCGAAGCACACTGGTCGTCGGGGAAAGCGCACCGAGCGCCCGCAGCGCACTGTCCGACTACCCCGTGAAAAACACAGGCAGTGTCCGTGGCACAAGCGTACGGATCGGGACGACACCCGGTACCGCCAACGGCACCGACAAGCACCAAGACGAGCACCGTCCAACGCAAGGCGCCGCCGCAGTCCCGTCGCACATCCTTCATATGAGGGGTTCGTTCGATAGGGGTATACTATCGAATCGCGGACCGCCCGTCCCCTGTCGTGAAAAGTTCAACCTCCCCCACCCCCGCTACGGCGCCGTCTGACCGGCCCCTGTTGATCAACAACCGCGGCGTGGCCGACGAACGGGCCCAGAATCAGCTGGGCCGCTATCAGTTGATCCGGCGCCTCGCGGTGGGCGGCATGGCCGAACTCTTCCTCGCCCGCGTCGCGGGGCCCGGCGATTTTGAAAAGATCGTCGTGCTCAAGCGGATGATGCCCGAATGCGCGGGCAACAAAAAGCTGGTGCGGATGTTTCTCGACGAGGCACGTCTGCTCGCCCGCCTGGATCATCCCAATATCACGCAGGTCCACGATATGGGCGATCAGGATGGGGTGCCGTACTTCGCAATGGAATATGTCCACGGCGAGGATCTGCGCACGATCATGCGGGCCGCAACAACCAACGGCGTGCGCGTCCCCGATGGCATTGCGGCCATGATCATCAGCGAGGCGGCCCACGCGCTCCATTACGCGCACGAACGAAGGGACGAGCTGGGTCGCCCGTTGAACATCGTGCATCGGGACGTTTCCCCTTCAAACATTCTTGTTTCGTATCACGGAGGCGTCAAGGTCGCGGACTTCGGCATCGCAAAATCGACGTTGCAACAAACCGAGACCCGGGCCGGGACGCTCAAGGGGAAGCTGTCTTATATGTCGCCCGAACAGGCGCATGGTAACGCGGTAGACCGTCGTACCGACGTTTTTGCGCTCGGCATTCTGTTGTACGAATTGACAACGGACACGCGGCTTTTCCAGGGGGCAACGGACATGGCGGTCCTCAAACAAGTGACCCACTGTCAGGTCACACCGCCTGCCCGGCGACGTGCCGACTACCCACCCGCGCTGGCGGCGATCGTGATGCGCGCCCTTTCACTGGCGCCGGAAGCGCGCTACCCCGACGCGAGAAGTCTGGCCGGGGCATTGCACGATTTCGCGCGCGACTCGCAGCAACCGTGTGATACGGATGACCGAGAAGCCTTCTTGCGCCAACTGTTCGCGAATAAACTGGCCGTATGGCAATCGGCCGAACAGCATGGCCAAACCCTCGGGGAACACTTCACCCAGTTGGCCCGACATGGCACCTCCGCCGAGGGCGCCTCTTCCGATGCGGACGGTGCAGAGGACGGAAGCGACCTCCCAATAGACATTGGAGAGACCACACAAGTCGATGGAACGGCGGTGCCCGCCCACGTTTCACTGGCCATGGCATCGACTTTTGCGCCGTTGCAATCCCGCAGCCGCCACCGAATCCCCCTCGCAATTTTCGCGGGCATTGCGCTCATGATCGTCGCTTTACTCCGGTTGAAACATTCGGCCGTTGAACCACCCCAGAAGCCCGTCGCCACCCTTCCCAATAAACGGCCGGATCCGTTGCCGACACATGACGTCATGCGCCCGGTCCTGCCCAAGCCGACCGTGATACCGCCCCAGCCAGAAACCAAACGATCGCCGTCAATGCGGCAACGATCACGCGCAATCAGTGCCCTTCCCCGGATCGAAACGAACCAGCCCAAAGCGCCACCACGAGAAAAAGTCCGTGTCTGGGATCCGGATTCGGTACTCTTGCCAACCCAGTGAGCCGACCGAGTGTTTGATTTTCACCGAAGTTCTGCCCGGCTTTTCGCCGCGACGGTCCTGCTTGCGGGCCTGCTGCCCGTCGTTGCGCGCGCGAAGGCGCAAAACGCATCCGATACCGAAACCTTGCCCGCCGAACCGCAGAGCGACGAGGCGCGAACGCACTTCGATGAAGGTGTCGCCGCGGCACAAAACCAGGATTTCGAGAAGGCGCGCGCGTCCTTTGCGTTCGCATTCGAACACTCGCCCAATCGGGCCGCGTTGTTTGCGTGGGCACAGGCCGAACGGCTGTCGGGCCATTGCGAAATCGCGGACCCGCTCTATCGGCGCTTCATGCGACAGCGGCTCGGTGAAGCGGAACAACAGGCGGCCGAGTTGGCCTTGAGACGGTGTGAGCAGGCACCGAAAGAACCCGCGCCAACGCCCGCCGTCGTGGAACAAAATCCGCCCACGGTAGCACCACCCAAGACACAGTTGACCAGGCGTTTTCTCATGCTCGCCGGGGGTGCGACGGTTGCAACATTGGCTGGATTGACCTTCCACGGACTGGCCGCACGCGGTCGCAGCAATGCGCCGGATGCCGCGACCTACGACGGCTATCGCGATGAACTCGACACCGCAAGCTGGCAAACACAATGGGGCTGGATTGGACTCGGGACCGGCGTCGTGCTTGGTGCCATCGCGGGATGGCAATACCATCGCGACAACGCCACCGACGGCGAAGATAACGTACCACGAAATTCAACCGCCTTTTTCCCCCTGCTTTTCAGCAACACATTGGGCGCCTGCTGGACGGGAACCATGCCATGACCCAGGACGGAAAAAGAGACGACGCCGAAACTCCCATGGTGGCCGGCGGCACGCTGACCGAACATCAGGTTCAACAAACACGCGCAAACACGGGACCCAATCTCGTGCTTGCACTCCGGGGAGATGCGCCCCTGTCGGGCGGACAGTCTCTTGATATGGCTGGCGTCAAAACGTTACACATCGGCCGGGGCGGCGCGCTTGCCTTGATGCCCGGCGCGACTAGAGGAGACGCCCGACTGGAACTGCCCGATCCCACGACCAGCGGACAACACGCCCGACTGCGCTTCGAGGACAAGCACGTGTGGCTCGAAGATCTGGGCTCTCGCAACGGGACACGCCACGGGATCAAGCGGATTGACCAACCCGCCCTCTTGCAACCGGGCGACTGGTTTTCAGTCGGTCGCTCGGTATTTGTGTACGGCACCGGCAACCCAGGGGGACAGTCAGAGCCCCTGGCGTTTGGCGCATCGGGTCTGCTTGCAACATTCGTAGCACAGGTTGCTGAGCTTTACGGTGCTACCGGCAAGTTGGCGCCGTCGCGCGTTCCCTTGCTGCTGGTTGGTGAAACTGGGACGGGCAAGGAAGTTCTTGCGCGCGAAATCCACGCCCTGTCGCGCCCACAGGGACCCTTCGTCGCGGTCAACTGTGCGGCGTTGCCCGAAAACCTGGTTGAAAGCGAGTTGTTTGGATATCGCAAGGGTGCGTTTTCGGAAGCACGCGAAGATCGCCCGGGTCTGGTGCGCACGGCGAACGGTGGCACCTTGTTGCTCGATGAAGTGACGGAGCTGCCCGTGCAAACACAGGCCAAGTTGCTGCGCTTTCTGCAGGAGGGGGAAGTCCTCGCGATTGGTACCACACAACCGGTGAAGGTGGATGTCCGCGTCATTGCCGCCACGCAACCAGGCTTGCACGAGGCGGTCCGTGAGGGCCGATTCCGCGCCGATCTATTGGCGCGCCTGGCCGGATTCACGCTGAACCTTCAACCCCTGCGCGACCGCATGGCCGATCTCGGATTGCTTACCGAAATGATCTTGCGCCGCCACGGTGGCGAAGACGCCCACCGATTCAAGTTCAGCGCCGACGCGTGCAACGCGCTTTTTGCACGCCAGTGGCCTTTGAACGTCCGCGAGCTCGAACAGACCTTGCAGGCGGCCGTGGTGCTTGCGCGTGACAGCGGCCAGATCGAGGTGGCGCACCTTGGACAGGCGCCGCTCTTGACTTCGACCGCGGGAACAGCGCCACCGCCCATCGAACTCGAAAACTCCGAACTCGCCGAGCAAGTGCTGGACGCCCTTCGTCGCCATGAAGGCAACGTCAGCGCGGTGGCGCGTGAAATGGGCAAAGCCCGCATGCAGATCCACCGCTGGATGGAACGTTTCGGGTTCGATCCGGAGAGCTTTCGTCTACCCCCTCGTTGAGCCCGGGTGTAACACCCTGCAACCGCAACTGTTACACTTTTGGGCTCGTTTTCACGACGCCCGGTGGACTGCAAGTTCTTAATTTTACGGGAGTTCCATCCGAGCGCGGGCCTCGCAACGTTCGGCAAGGTTCTTGCAAAACCTATCGTCGTGACCAGGATAACGAAGAAGTTCACCGCCCTCACACTGTGTCCGCTGACAGGACTGCTGTCGATCTCGCTCGTTCTTTCAGCCTGCACCGGCAGCATCGAAACCCAGGGAACCACCCCCGGTCAGAAGCCCGGAGACAAGCCCGCCCCGATTGGGGAGAAACCGAGTGAGCCGAACGTCCCTCCTCCTCCCTTCGACCCGCAGCCACCGGAGGCCTACGTCGCCAAGATCAAGGATCTGATGACGGGAGAAGCGCCGTCCACCGCCGAAATTCAGGCCGTCAAAGATGATCCGAGGGCACTGGCCGGATTGGTCGACGGCTGGCGCAAAGGGGCATCGTATCGCGGAAAGCTGCAGACCTGGCTCGCCAGCGCTTTTCAGCAAAATCAGATTCAGGACACCGATCTGAACGACCAGTCAGGCGTCACGTCCTTGAGTGGCTTGATCGGTACGCCCGCCACGACCTTGCTGAAGGAAGCACTCAACACGAGCTTCGCGATGACAATGTTGCAACTCATCGATGAAGGAAAACCCTTCACGGCCGCAACCACAACGCGTACCTACATGATGAGCACCGCCATGATGGTGTACATGGCGTTTCTCGACGCCAACCCGGTCCTGGATGACGGAAAGAAACCCACCGATTCGTGGATATCTCGGCGATTTCCGGGTGTGCAGACGACCATCACACGGGCCGGAACCGCGACCGATCCCACACCCAGTTCGCCATCGGCCTTCGATCCAACCAGCGCCAACTTCATGAAGTTTACCTTCGCCCCGATCGACAAGGGCATCGACAACTGCAACGCCGCCTACGCCTACAAAAACCAGGAAGCAATCGCGCGTCCGTTTTCGATCTTGTTCGGCCGGCCCGCACAGAACTGCAATGGTCGAATTGCCTCACTCATCCAGGATTCTGACTGGACCGACCATCGCATGGTCACGATTCGTACGGCGAAATCCGACAACGAACACGCCCTGTACTTCGAGGTCGCCAAACTGCGCAACAGCAAGGAGCTGGTGCTCGGCAGTGAACGGGTCGGATTCATGACGACCCCCGGATTCTTCGGGACCTGGGGCACGAACGAAAGCAACGCCTTTCGCGTCACCGCAAACCAGACCCTCATCACCGCCCTCGCGCTCACCTTCATTGAAGAAGGTTCGAGCATCCCGCTTGACGATTCGAATCTGGACGACGAACACGCCCAGAAGGGAACACCGTGCTACGGTTGTCATGTCACCCTGGATCCGATGCGAGACTTTTTCCGTCAGGACTACGGCTTGCTCTACGGACCAAGGCCCACGGTCGAACTGGTCACCAAGGGCATCCCGCTCGAGGGTTCTTTTTCGGCAGACGACAGCTTGCCGGTCAGAGGCAGCGGTGTTGCGGCCCTGGGAGACGCGCTCGCCAATCACCCCCGCTTCGCCCTTGCCTGGGCACTCAAACTTTGCCATTTGGCCAACTCGGGATTCTGTCTTGCCGACGATCCTGAACTTGAACGCATTGCCAAGGTGTTCCAGACCTCGAACTTCAACTTCAACGTCCTTGTCAAAGAGATCTTCTCCTCTCCCATCGTCACCTTCGCTTCTCGTACCAAAACGGGCGAGGAATACGGCGCCATCATGAGCGTGGCACGAAAGGACGTTTTGTGTGATCGCCTGAGCATGCGGTTGCGCCAACCCGATGTCTGCAACCTGGAGGGCAAGAGTTTGCTGCGCACCAAACTGCAGAACCTGGCAATGGGCCTGCCCGATGCCGGATACGCCCGCGGCGAGGTGGCGCCAGTCCTGCCAAAGGATCCGAACCTGTTCTTCGTCTCGGCGACCGACGGGATCTGCGAGGCACTCTCGCGAGAGCTGGTCGAAAATACCAGGACCGGTGTGTGGACGTTCGTCGAGCGCGACAAGGCGATAGCGGACTTCAGCCGTGCCCTCCTCGGACTGGATGACGGTGACCCGCTGAAAGCCGCAAGCGATGCCATTTTGCAAAAGCATGTCGACGATGCGCTCGCCGCCGCCGCCAGCAAGGGCGATGCGTTGCGGTCGGCCTTCGTCGTGGCCTGTACTTCCCCCCTTTCCACCTCATTCGGACTGTAGGAGTCGACCATGCAAAACCGTCGTCAAGCCCTCTCGCGTTTTCTGTTCGGCACCGGATCGATTGGCCTACGGGCCATGGCCACGGGACTTCCCGCAAGTTTCCTGCTGCGACCCACGGAGGCGTCGGCGCAGTCCTTGGCCTGTGCGGGCGACAAGAACCGACTACAATATCTCATTCTCAGCACTTCGGGTGGCGGCGATCCCTTCAATGCCAACACACCCGGCACCTACGACTTCGACGACATCGCGCACTCTGCCGATCCGTCGATGAAAAAGACTGCGATCAAGTTGGGGGCAAACCAGGTAAACGCAGCACAGATATACAGTACGTTGCCACAGTGGGTACTCGATCGTTCCTCGTTCATCCACCACACCACCCTGACCAACGCCCACCCGAACCACCCCAAGGTTTTACGGGTGATGGGCTACACCGACCGGCAAGAAATGGCGCCCTCGATCTTTGCAAAGACGCTGGCCGAATGCCTCGGTTCAATTCAGGCCGAACCGGTATCGGCTGGAGCGGGAAACCAGTTCACCTTCGAGGGAAAGACCCTGCCGAACCTCGGACCAACCTCGCTTCGAGACATGCTCGCGGCTGACACCAGTCCACTTGGAAAACTGCAAACCATGCGCGACGCCTCGGTCGACCAACTGTCGGCCCTGTTGCGCGACCGTGGTACGAAATCGCAGCGTGACTACATGGATCAGCTGGTTATTTCTCGCCGGCAGGCGCGCTCGCTCTCGGATGATCTGCTCCAGATGTTCTCGGGCATCGCTGGCAATGGACCCGCCGACCAGATCACGGCCGCGGTGGCGCTCATCAAGATGAACGTGTCTCCGGTTGTCTACGTCCGCCTTCCCTTCGGTGGCGACAACCACAGCGATAGTGATCTGATGGTCAACGAGACGCCTCAAACGATCGATAGCGTCGGCAACATCGCGCGACTGATGCAACTGTTGAAGGACAGCGGCCTTGAAGATCGCGTAACCTTCGGCATACAGAACGTCTTCGGCAGAACGCTGAGCAAGCTCGGCACGAAGGGCCGCGATCACTGGGGCAGCCACCACGTGACCATGCTGACCGGAAAGTTCATCCGCCCCGGTGTGGTGGGAGGCCTCGTTCCCACCACCAACAATCGGGTCAAGGAATACATGGCCGGCGCCTTCGACTCGACCACGGGTCGTCTGAGCGATGCGGGCGACGTGACGACCGGCGAATCCCTCGGCTCCGTGAGCAAAACCATGGGCGCGGCACTCGGCGTGCCCACGGCGGTGCTCGATCAGAAGATCAAGATCGGCAAGCTCATACCGGCCGCATTGATGGGTTGAGGGGGACTATTGTTCGGCGGCCTGATATAGGAGGCTGTGGGCAGCGATCCGATCAAGCGACTGCGTGCGGGTCAGTCCGTGGATGACCAGACCTGGGACGACCTCTACCCCGGGTGGGTACGAGACATGAGTCGCATACAATGGACGCCCGCGACCGTGGCCCGCAAGGCAGCCGAGTGGTTGGTGGACGAACCCGGGACCACCGTCCTTGATATCGGCTCCGGCGTTGGCAAGCTCTGTCTCATCGGCGCGCTGTCGAGCGAAGGCGTTTTCACCGGCGTCGAACTACGCCAGCGCCTGGTAAACGTGGCCAATGCCGTCGCCCGGCGCCACAGCATCAAGCGCTGCTCGTTCGTCGCAGACGACGCACAAGGCCTCGACTGGTCGGCCTATTCGGCGTGGTACCTTTTCAACCCATTTTCCGAGCACCTGCCCGGCTGTCACGCCGTCGACGAAACCATTTCTCGCTCTCCGGATCGATTCCGACGTTATGTGGAAATGGTCGAGACACGTATGGAAGCGGCGGCAGTCGGGACGCGGGTCGTTACGTACTACGGTTTTGGCGGCGAGATGCCGCTCGACTGGGAGCAAGTCGGCCTGGAGCGGATGCACGGCGGGCTGCTCGAACTCTGGATCAAGCAGGCCTGAAAACGCATTCAACTCAAACAGGGTTCGCAACTGCGATAGGCTTCACAACTCAAAGACTGTGCAATGACAACGATTCTGATTACTGAACCCATGGCGGGTGCGCCCCTTGCAGAATTGCGCGCAAAGTTCGACGTGATACACTTGCCTGCCCTTTGGCAACAGCGTCCCAAACTCGTCGAGCAGGTTGCGCAGGCCCGGGCGCTGCTGGTACGCAACCAAACACAGGTCGATGCCGAGATGCTTGCCCACGCAAAGAATCTGCAAATCATCGGTCGGGCCGGCGTCGGGTTGGACAACATCGATATGCAAGCGGCCAGCGACGCAGGGGTGGTGGTCTCGTATTCGCCGGGTGCCAATGCGAATGCCGTCGCCGAGTTGACGATCGGCTTGGCCGTGGCGCTATCGCGACGATTGTTGTCCGCCGACTCACACACCCGAAATGGCGGTTGGGACCGGATGCAGTTCCTGGGACAGGAAATTTCCGGGCGCTGCATGGCAGTCATTGGATGCGGTGCCATTGGCCGATTGACCGCCCAAAAGGCGGTCGCAATGGGGCTGAATGTCGTGGGCTACGATCCCTTTCTCGATCCCGAACATCCTGCCCTGGCGGCATCGGGGCTCCGCTTGATGCCGTTCGAGCAAGCCATTGCGCAAGCCGATTATATCTCGTGCCATGTGCCGGCCAACGCGCAAACCCACGAGATGTTTGACGTGCCGTGTTTCGCCAACATGAAAAAGGGAGCGTATTTCATCAATACGTCCCGGGGAAACGTTGCGAACGAAGCGGCGTTGACCGCAGCGCTAATGTCGGGGCATCTGGCGGGCGCTGCCCTCGACGTTCGGACCATTGAACCACCCACCATCGGTTCGCTTGAAGCGCTGGGCAACGTCATTCTCACACCCCATATCGGCGGATTGACATTCGAGGCACAGGAAGCAGTGTTACAAATGATCTGCAGCGATGTGCATGCGGTGCTCGAAGGCAGACCTGCGGTACATTCAGCGAACTTTTCGGTTCCCCGTCGCAAGCGCTAGATCAATCGATTCCAAGACAAACGTGCTTGGTTTCGAGAAAAGCATCCAGACCTTCTGAACCAAGTTCACGTCCCCATCCGCTCTGTTTGACGCCGCCAAACGGCGCCTGACTGGTGGTTGGGATCGCGTCGTTGATCGATACCGTGCCTGCCTCGAGGCGCTCGGCAAGGCGAAACGTTCGACCCAGATCGCGCGTAAAGGCATAGGCTGCCAGCCCGTAGAGGGAATCATTGGCTTTTTCAATGGCATCCTGTTCGTCGTCAAAAACACAGATCGGCGCCACTGGCCCAAAGGTTTCTTCGTTCATACACAACGCGGAAGGGTCAACATTCGTCAGCACGGTGGGTGCCAGAAAATTCCCCGCGCGTTCCATTCGTTTGCCACCCACGAGAACGGAAGCCCCCTTCGCCACGGCATCCGCGATATGGCGCTCGGCCTTCGCCAGAGCGGCAGCGTCAATCAGCGGTCCCACTTCAACACCGGGCTCGTTGCCTTCTCCCACTTTCAGTGCGCGAACGCGCTGTTCCAGGTGTCCTACAAATTCTGGATAGATCGCCCGTTGCACAAAAATTCGGTTGGCAGCGATACACGATTGACCGGCGTTGCGAAACTTCGCCACCAACGTACCCTCCACCGCCTTTTCCAGATCGGCATCGTCAAACACCAGCAACGGTGCGTGTCCGCCAAGTTCCAGCGAAAGGGGCTTGATCCCGTGGGCTGCGCCTGCAATCAACTGACGACCCACCGAAGTGGAGCCCGTAAACGAGATCTTTCGACAGAGTGGATTCTCAAGCATCTCGGTGCCAATGGGTGCCGCCGGTCCGGCGATCACATTAAACAGGCCCGGAGGCAATTCTGCATCGTGGGTCAAACGCGCGAATGCAAGCGCGCTGAGCGGTGTTTGTGGTGCGGGCTTTAGTACCACGGAACAGCCCGCCGCCCACGCAGCCGCTGCCTTGCGTACCACCAACACCAGGGGAAAGTTCCAGGGGCAAATGATGCCGACGGCTCCCACAGGGGATTTGAACGTCATGTGACGTTTGCCGGCGACCTGATTCGGGATCACGCGGCCGTAGGCGCGCTTGGCTTCTTCAGCGAACCAACGCAGGTGATCGCTCGACATGGCCACCTCGCCTTTGCTTTGTGATAGCGGCTTGCCGTTCTCGGCTGTAATCAACCTGGCGAACGTGTCGGCCTCACGGTCCAGCGCATCAGCCAATCGCACGAGGACACCCGCGCGATCTCGCGCCGGTTTGTCTCGCCAAAGCAGGAACGCACGCGCAGCCGCCTCGAACGCTTTCGCTGCAACCGAACGATCCACAGAAAACACCTGGGCCAATGGCTGCCCTGTTGCAGGGTTCACGACCGACGTTTGCTCAAACGATTGCACCCAGCATCCGTCGACATAGAGCGCGTGAACCGGGCCGGAATTCGTGGTGACAACTGGACTTGGTGAACCCATGAGATTTCGTAACGCCATGTGGGTCGCAAGCCCAGCGAATACGCATTCCAGAATGCGGATTCAGATTGGGTGGCCTTGTCGTCCATCTGCAATCCCCCAATGCTCCTGAAACCGAATGAATCATTCTCACTGGGCGGTGGTCCTCGTCGCCTCGGCTATCGGCAGTCTTTCCCAGGGGGCAACGGGCTTTGGCTCGGCCATGGTCGCTATTCCCATCATGCTGTGGGGAGGAATGTCGCTCCCCGGTGCAATCGCCGTCAACACCGCCATCATCACGGTCCAAGGTGCAACAAGCTGTTGGCAACACCGCGCCACGATCCCCTGGCGAGAAACCAACGCGATGGTTGTGTTGCGTTTTACGGCGGTTCCCCTCGGCGTGTTGGCCTTGGCATCAATGCAGGCCTGGGGGCCAATCGTCGTCAAACAGGTCGTGGGCGCAACCTTGCTGCTGATTCTTGTATTTTTGCTAGCATTCAAGGTCAAACCCGTTGCGCGCGTGGCGCCGATTTGGACTGCCCTTGCGGGTGGCTCAAGCGGCTTTCTAACCGGTGCGGTTGGCATGGGAGGTCCGCCCCTCGTTACCTGGACCATGATGCACGACTGGGAACCGAGTCGCGTCCGAGGCTTCTTGTGGGCCACTTCTCTGCAGATGGCACCCATCTCACTGGCACTGCTCGTGTGGCAATTCGGTGCGCAAATATTGTGGTTCTTCCTGGTGGGCCTGCTGGCCTTTCCCGTGGTCGCATTGGGCAACCGTTGGGGCAACCAGCTGGGTAACACGTTGAGTCGGCAGAGACTGCGACGCGTGACCTACGGATTGCTTGCATTTACAGCGGCGGTATCGATTGGAGCGCCCTGGTTGTCGCGCACCACCAACCCATCGAAAACACCACACACAACTGCGTCGCTACGTTGAAAGACCAAGATCGGGTTCACATGACGAATTCAAAAAAACCTTTGAGAAGTGCCCGGTGGTTCTCCGATACAGGCGTGCGCGGCTTCGCGCACCGACAGCGCTTGCAACAAGTCGGATACCGCCGCGAAGAATTCATGGACAAGCCGGTCGTCGCGATCGTCAACACGTGGAGCGACATCTCACCCTGCCACCATCACCTGCGCGATCGCGCCGACGCGGTGAAGCGAGCGGTATGGGCCGCCGGCGGATTTCCACTTGAACTACCCGCACTGTCCCTGGGTGAAGTCATGGTGAAACCGACAACCATGATGTATCGCAATTTGTTGGCAATGGAGACCGAGGAGTTGCTGCGCTCGCATCCGGTGGACGGCGCGGTATTGCTTGGTGGTTGCGACAAAACGGGGCCGGGGCTTGTGATGGGCGCGTTGAGCATGAATATCCCGGCTTTGTTTTGCCCCGCCGGTTTCATGGCGAGTGGTCAACACAAAGGACAGCGGGTTGGAGCGGGGACGCATACGCGCACGTTCTGGGACGACTACCGCGCGAAGAGGATAACCGAAGCGGAAATGATTCACCTTGAAACGGTGATGACCCGCTCCATAGGGACCTGCAACACCGTCGGTACCGCATCCACGATGACGGCGATCATCGATGCCATGGGGTTGAGTTTGCCGGGCGCCTCGTCGATTCCTGCCATCGACGGCGGACACCCACGCATGGCTGCCGAATGTGGCCAACGCATTGTGCAGATGATTCTTGATGATCGGACCCCGCGTTCCTTTTTGACCCCGGGCTCAATCCAAAACGCTGCCGTTGCCTATCTCGCACTCGGAGGCTCGACCAACGCGGCGGTTCATTTGGTTGCCATGGCCCGGCGCGCCGGTGTTCCCTTCGGATTGGAAGACCTTGAACGGCTGGCAAAGCGAATCCCCGTGTTGGCGAATGTCTTTCCAGCCGGTCGATACTTGATGGAAGACTTTTTCTTCGCGGGCGGCCTCCCGGCGTTGCTGGCGGAAGTAAGCGAACACCTCGATCTATCGGCCGCTTACTGCACGGGACAGACCATGGGCGAGGTGTGCAAGAACGCAAAGTTGATTGACGTTGATGTGATCCGGCCAAAAAGCAATCCGGTGTCTGCAATGCCAGGTCTTGCGGTACTGCGCGGCAACCTGGCCCCCGATGGTTGCGTCATCAAACCCAGTGCGGCGAGCGCCGATCTCATGCAACACACCGGGCCCGCCCTGGTGTTTGATTCGATGGCAGAACTGACAGCGAAAATTGATACGCCCGAACTGGACGTCACGGCAAACACGGTCTTGATCTTGCGCAGCGCAGGGCCACAAGGCGCACCCGGCATGCCTGAATGGGGTGCACTGCCCATTCCCAAAAAATTACTTGAGCAGGGCATACGCGACATGGTGCGTATTTCCGATGCACGCATGAGTGGTACGCATGGGGGAACGTGTGTGCTGCACGTAGCCCCTGAATCGCACGTGGGAGGGCCACTGGCGTTTGTGCGCACGGGCGATAGCGTCTCGCTTGATGTGGCGGCACGCTCGCTGACGTTGCACGTCAGTGACGAAGAACTGGCACAGCGAAAGAAGGACTGGAAGACACCAGCGCCCGCTTACGAACGCGGCTATGGCGCCATGTTCTTGCAGCACATTCAACAGGCCAACGACGGCTGTGACTTCGATTTTCTTGCAAAACATGCAACCAACCCCGAGCCCCCAATCTTCTAAAGAGCACCACGATGTCCAATCCCTTTAAACGCATCCTTCTCGACTCAAAGCCACTGCGCGGCATCTGGATGGTCAGCGGCAGCACCGCTATCACGGAAGCCCTCTCGGTAGCGGGGTGGGACTTTCTTGTGCTGGATCTTGAACATGCGGCAGTATCCCCCTGGAATGTCGCCGATCATTTGCGGGCTGCGCAGATGGGAGGCACCCCCGTCATCGTTCGCCTCGCCGACGCAAACCCTGGCTTCGTAAAGCAAGCGCTCGATGCGGGTGCACAGAACTTGATGTTCCCCTTCGTCGAAGATGCCGAGGAAGCACGACATGCGGTATCGTTGACTCGCTATGCGCCCGAAGGGGT
>JAWXBF010000058.1:0-7518 GCA_034439895.1 Deltaproteobacteria bacterium | reverse complement strand
TCCTTTTTGCATCAACGAGCAACCAGTTAGATGGTGGCCTTCGAAGAGTCCTAGATCCAGGTCTGTATTACATCATTGTGGATCAGGAGGAGCCGTTCGGTGTGGGCGGGAAATTTTCGTTGAAGGTCACTGTGGAGGACGCCCCAACAACGGGGACCTGCGAATCACCAATCCCAGTGAGCGCGAACACGACACTTGTTAACGAGTCGCTTGACCTTGGGACGCCTGCTCCGCGGTGTAGTGCTGAACCGTTGCCCGTTGCAAGGTTTTTCCGAGTGAAGATTCCTAGCGGCCATGTGTTGACTGCAAACACTCAGGCGTTTCGCACCCGTTCAGGAGAACTCGCTCAGGCGTTTATGCAACTTCATGGATCGTGCGACGACACTCAGTGTTTGGCTGCCGATGCACCCACTTCACAACAAACCCGGACGCTAAAGTATAGCAACAACAGCGCTGTTGATATGGAAGCCATCTTGTCGGTAGGGACTGATGCAATCGACCAAGAGGGCCTAAGCTTCATGCTGACACTTGAAACCCACCGTCCTAATCTCAACAATACCTGTGCGAGCGCCGTCGAGGTGACGAGCGGTGCATTCCTGCAAAATCAAGCGGTCGGGGACGGTGTTGAAGTTGGCCCTGCAGGCTGTTCCGGCACCAACACTGGTGCCTTGTTTTACAAAGCAGTCTTGTTGCCCGAACAATCGATCACAGCCGCGGTCTCTGCCACACCCGGAGCCAAGGTTTTTTCATCCTTCTCCACCTTCTTTGTAGTTGGTTGCGGAACTCCAACATGTCTCGGTCGAGCAGCTCGAGGTGAGCCCCAGTCGTACCGGAATAGTTCCGACAAACCAATGGAGATCGTTCTGGGTGTTTCCAATCAATCTTTCCAATCAAAAGATTTTCCTGCAACCTTCTTTGATCTGCGAGTACAGCTGAGCGAAGTGGTTGCTGTCGTGATTACGGAAGCTGCGCCGAATCTACAAGTTGGCGAGAACGGAAGTACAGCAACGTTCAAGTTAAAGCTGAACTCGCCTCCCAAGTCCCCTGTCAGTATGCTCGTAACTTCGTCGGATACGAATGAAGTTACCGTCAACCCAACGAGTGTAACCTTCACGCCAGAAACGTGGAACGCGCCTGCGGTGATCACAGTTCAAGGCGTTGATGATCTGATAGCAGATGGATCCCGCAAGGTGACGATTTCGACGTCCGCTGCTGTTTCCCTCGACGCTCGATTTGCCGGAAAAGTTCCATCAGAGGTTGTGGTTCTCAACCAGGACAACGAGCCCGGCGTCTTCACTCCTGTAAGCAGCGTTCTGACATCGAAGACAGGGCTTGCGGCGAGAGTGCCCGTTCGTTTGAATAGCAAACCGCTCTCTGCAGTGACGTTGCAAGTGACCACCACCAGACCACAAGATGTCACGACGAGCGCAGCGGTGTTGGTCTTTACGCCTGAAACGTGGAACATCAACCAAACAGTAAATGTGGCTGGCGTGGTGGGCGGAATGGGAGCGGGAGAACAAAGTTTCGAGGTTGTCATCGACGGTAGTTCAAGCTTGGATACAACCTGGGTTGGCGTTCCTGCATTGCGGCTACCGGGTAAGCACCGCGCTTACTCCTTCTCCGATCGCGAGGCCACAACCATCAGTGTTGGAAAGCGCTGTTCGATAGGTTTTACCGAATGGGATCGAAGGATTGCCGTAGACCGTTTCGGGCGACTGCATGTAGCGATGGTCTGCGAAGAAGCCCCTCTGGCGCAACCGGACAGCAGCTTTGTCAACCCGAAGCAAGCCACCTTCGTTGTAACAAGCGAAGATGGCGGAAGAACCTTTGGTCTACCATCGCCTACCCAGGTTGAAGACGCTAGCAACATTGCACTTGCTACGGGGGCTGACGGCACCGCCTACCTCGCGGCGTCAACTCCAGGGGTACCAACTCTGTTGCGTTTGCAATACGGTGCAACATCGTGGGAGAAAGTGCCAGCCTTAGGTTTTCAGATCCCGGGGTTCGCCAGCGTGGTTGCTTCTGGAGATTCTGTGGTGATGGCAATCGTCGGATCAGGTCAAGCTCAAGTGGCGCGAAATGGATCACGCGCTTTAGGCACATTCGAAGTGTCACCCACACTTCGCGTTTTTGGGAGTTTTGCTTTGCTGGGGGACGCCAATGGTGTTGATATTTGGCAAGTCATATCGGACGGAACGAGCCTCATCAAACGCAGTGTCGATGGTGGAAAATCGTTCGAGGTTCGAGGCGATTTTGTGAATACTATCGGCAAGACGTTGTCGGGAATAGCTGTAGGCGGCAATGTTCTTTGGGCTTTGGGTGAGGGCTCTTCGCTGCTTCGTTTTGATTCGGACGTCGAAAAGAAGTTCAACGTGGTTTCGTCGAAACTAGCATTCTTGCAATCGCCTGCACTTGTGGCCGACAACCAAGGCGGAGTGACGATGTTGGCGTCAGATTTCGATGGGGCACTCCGAGCTCACTATTTTGATCGCAAAGGTACCGAAACACGCACTTCGAAAACGCTAGATACGAAGAACGGCCAGGTGTCAGCCGTTTTGCTCGAGGACAATGCCATAGCGTTTACATACGCCAAAGGGAATGACCAACGGTTTGGTGTTCTTGTTTGGCCTTGAAGGTAACTTTGCGGGCCTTTGGGCCCATAGCTTTAAAGATCATGCTGAATCGAGAGCGTTTGATGCATCGTTTTACTGGGGCGTCGACAAGGTGAAGCCTGCAACTTGCCTTCGTGATTGCTTCAGCGTTCAGCCTCCTTGCCTGCGATCGGTCGACGGTGTAGACAGCCACTGAGAATCGCTGAAATCTGACCAAAGTTCGCCAAACTTGCCGAAGTAGCGAGAAATTCGCTCTGGCCGCGCAGACGGCGTAGACCGGTCGAGCGGCAGTAAGGAGCTCAAGTTGACATTTACGAATGGCCTCATGCTGAAGTGCATGATTGATCACTGGCATTTCATGGTCTGCCGAGGTGCTGAATCGGCGAACTTGCTTCCCTCTCGCGTGTTTGCTTTGACCAGCAAGCGCAGTGGGGTGAACCTGGCGCGGTCCCCAGAGGCTGCGATTCCGAGCGCCGCAGCGGCATGGCAGGCGGCAAGTCCAGGCTCATCGGAACACAGCTTGGGCGACTCGTCGTGTCGCATCGACGGTCGAGGGAACCGCCGTGGGATCGGAGGAGTTTCTCGATGCGCTGTGCGTGCGCGCGATGTCGGCGATGGCGCCTGAGTGTGCGGCGGAAGGCCCTCACGACTTGCACGGCGAGGGCACGGTCGAGCAACCGGGCCATCACATCGCGCAAGGTTTCGAGGTGTAAAACGACCGGGGCGCGATCAGTTCTTCTGCGGGCTGACTGCAAACGTGTGCGACAGGCGCGCCTTCTCGATACCGTTGTACGCGGTGGTCACTCCGCTGCCATCGGCATCCAGCGGATGCGAGGTACATACCGGGACGCTGCCGCCGTTGGCACCTATGGCCGTGAGGGGTACGTCCACGTTGACGTATGGATAGTTGGTTGAAGGTGGGGTCCACCCGTTGGCGCCGACCAGCGCGCCCTTGACCGCGGTGGCGCGCGCCATGACGTGGCAACTTGTTGCTCCAAGCTCCGCGAGGCCAGGTTGGCTGAGGGCAAACGCCACCGACCACGAAGCAGAGGGGGTGCCGACGTCGTTGAAAAGCGCCGATCCGGCAATCCGGTACGCGGCGGCCTGTACGAGACTCCGCGGCGGAGGGGTTGCCCCATCGAAGAAATTTCCCGGTCCAGCGCCCGGATCGAGTGAAGTGGTGAAGGTGCCGGCTGAACCCTTGCACTCGATGTCGACCTCGCTCATGAGCAGCGAGAGGGCTTGCTGATCCCCGCCTGTGCAGGAAAACGCCAACACACTCGAGGGTACGCGCTCGCCCGTGGCGGGGTCCTGAAGCAACAGGATGGGTTGGCCGTCCCTGGCGCAGTCGAATTTCGCCGAGCAGGAAGTGGTTTAGGGCAGCGTGATGCAAGTGCTAACCTCGCTGCATGGACAAAGTGAATATCGTTAAAGGTGCTTGGGTTGTCGTATGCGACGGCGGCAAGGCATTCATCCTGGAGAACAATGGCTCGCCTTCGGCGTTGAGGCTCGACACCAAGGAAGTGCACGAGCACGACAATCCTCCAACCCACGAACAGGGATCGGATCGCCCGGGGCGTACGCATCATTCGACCACCAATGCCCGCAGCGCGGTAGAGCAAACCGACTGGCACGACGTCGAGGAGCGCAAGTTCCTCGAAACGCTGGCGCGCCGGCTCGACGCAGCGATTGCAGCAAAGGAGACGAGCGATCTCATCGTCATCGCCGCGCCCCGTGCGCTGGGTATGATTCGCGCAGCGTATTCGCCCGCAGTCCGCCATGCGCTGCGCGGCGAGCTCGACAAAGATTATGTAAAGCTACCGGTGCGCGAGATCGAAAAACATCTCGCGGGGTAAAACTCGCAGCAAGCGGGCCTCGACCTGCGCCACGGGTTCGGGAGCTGGACGCGCCGAATCGACGATCAGGTATTCCGCCGCGGGCAACTCGACCGGCGGCTCGAACTGTTGGCGCAGCGTCTCGAATACCGCAGCGTCGGCATCGGATACCGACGCGCTCTGCTGACGAACGCGCAGACGTTCGCGCACGATCGCCTCGTCGCAGATGGTTTGCACGAACAACAGCGGACATCCCGCAGTCGCGGCCAACCGTCGCACGGCCGCCCGATCAGCGGCCTTGCGAAACGTGCCATCGAGAATCACCCCACGCCCCGATCCCAGAACATCGCCAGCCGATCGAACCAACTGCTGCATCGTCCGTTGCGAAAAGTCGTCGCTATACAGGGCCGCCGGCGCGCGCGCGGTGGGTGGCACGCCACCGAGATGCTTGCGCGTGGCATCCGACGACACCACCGGCACGTGCAAGGTCGCCCCCAGCGCCTGCGCCAGCGTGCTCTTTCCGGTTCCTGGCAAGCCCATCACCACCAAGAGCCACGGTGCGGGGCCCACCGGGCGTGACGATCGCTCGGCCAGCGCAAACAGCCGGGTTGCCTCCTCGATCTTGCGCCGCCGCTTCTCCGCAGGCGTACCAGAATCCGCCGCGACGATGCACGCCACCTTGGCACGCACCAGCGCGCGATAGCCCACAAAGAGGTCAAGCGGCGCATAGAGCGCGAAGTCATTGCTGGCCTGTGCGAACGCCGCCAGAAAATCCTCGGACTCGTCGCGGCGTCCCTCGCCGAGCAACTCCATCGCGAAGAACGCGACGTCGAGTCCCACGTCAATCACCCGCAACGCGCGGTTGAACTCCAGCGCGTCGATGCACACCGGTACAGCGTCCGCGCGCCCGCCGGGAAAGTAGACGTGCTCGAGGCGGAGATCGCCATGACACTCCTTCACGAAACCCTGCGCTTCGCGGGCGTGCAAGCGCGGCAATGCACGCGCCAGCGCTGTCGTCTGCTGGCTTTCCATCGCAGCAAGCGCCTCCCCGCTGACGTTCGTTCCGGCGAAAGGTCGCAGCTGCTCGAAATTCTGGGTCACGGCCCGTGCAAACGCCGCGGTCGCCCCCTCATCCGTCAGCGGCGGCAGCCCGGCATAGAAGGCGCCCAGCCGCGCCGCCAGCGCGCGCAGATGCGCCACCGACAGGCGACCCGCGCGCAGCAACGGCAGCGCCGCGTCCTCGTCGGGGAGCCGCACCATGTGCACCGCGAATTCCACCGGATCGCCCGCGCCGATCCGATGGCCGTCTGGCCCACGCACCACCGGCTCCACCCCGAGGTACACCCCTGGCGCCAGCTGCGCGTTGAGGCGCACCTCATCCGCACAGATCGCGCGGCGTTTTTCGAGCGTGGAAAAATCCAGGAATCCGAAGTTCACTGGCCGCTTGATCTTCCAGACCTCCGGCCCGG
The DNA here is from genome assembly GCA_034439895.1 of Deltaproteobacteria bacterium. Classification (GTDB taxonomy): domain Bacteria; phylum Myxococcota_A; class Polyangia; order Fen-1088; family Fen-1088; genus JAWXBF01. The sequence continues at coordinate 1,602 of JAWXBF010000058.1, read as the reverse complement.
TGAGAAACACCCACGACGCATGCGTGGTACGCAACTCGACCGCAGCCGGCCGAGGCGGCGGATAGGCATCGGGCGATTGCAGGTCTTCAATCAGCGACGGCATGGGCCGAATGCGCTGCATCTTGTGTGCCGCTTAATGCGCCAAGACTGGCCCGGGGTTTGCAAATTCGATGTCCATGTCGACGCAGACTCCCCATTCCTCTCTCGATGCGTTCTTTCACCCGCGCTCCATCGCCGTGGTGGGCGCCTCCCGGCACCTCGGCACCATCAGCGGCGATCTCTTTCACAATCTCGTGTCGCGCGCACTCACCGTGCCGGTCTATCCGGTGAACCGGTCGGCCGGCGCGGTGCAATCCGTGCAGGCCTTCGCGCGGATCAGCGATGTTCCGTCGCCCGTGGATCTGGCGATCATTGCGGCCCCGGCGGCCGGTATTCTGCCGATCATCGACGATTGCGCGGCGGCCGGCGTGAAGGCCGTGGTGGTGTTGAGTGCCGGATTCCGTGAGGTGGGCCCCGAGGGCCGACGCCGCGAGGACGAGTTGCTGCAGCGGGTACGCGCCCATGGCATGCGCCTCATCGGCCCCAATTGCCTCGGCATTCTCGGCACCGATCCCGCCCTCGAGCTGAACGCCACCTTCGGCGCAGGCTGGCCGCCGCCCGGCAACGTCGCGTTCGGATCGCAGTCGGGCGCCCTGGGACTGGCGGTGCTCGATTACGCGCAGGCACTGGGCATCGGCATCAGCCAGTTCGTGAGCCTCGGCAATAAGGCCGATGTGTCGGGCAACGACCTGCTCGAGCACTGGGAGCACGATGCGCGCACCCAGGTGATCCTGCTTTATCTGGAAAGCTTCGGAAATCCGATGCGCTTCATGGAGATCGCCCGGCGGGTCACGCGGCACAAACCGATCGTCGTGGTGAAGTCAGGCCGAACCAAGGTGGGCGCCCGCGCCGCGGCCTCGCACACCGGTGCGCTCGCGAGTGCGGACGTCGCAGTCGACGCACTATTCGCCCAGACCGGCGTGATCCGCACCGACACGCTCGAACAACTCTTCGATGTCGCGCGCCTGCTCGCCGATCAGCCGGTGCCCGCCGGCGCCCGGGTCGCCATCCTCACCAACGGCGGCGGCCTCGGCATCATGTCGGCCGATGCCTGCGAGACCAGCGGCCTTCAGGTGCCTGAGCCGGGCGCCGCCACCGTCGCCGGATTGCGCGCCTTCCTTCCCGCCGAGGCCTCTCTGAAGAATCCCGTCGACATGATCGCCAGCGCCTCGGCCGATTCCTACCAGCGGGCACTGGCGTTGCTCCTCGACGACCCGGGGATCGACGCGGTGCTGGTGCTGTTCGTGCATCCCATGGTCACCAGCGCCACGGCAGTGGCGCACGCAATCACGCAAGCCGCGCGCGCCAACCGCAAACCCGTGCTCGCTTGCCTGCTCGGCACCCGCGACGTACCCGCCGCCGTCGAGGTACTGAAGGCAGCACACATCCCGGCGTATGCGTTTCCCGAGGCGGCGGTGTTCGCGCTCGCCCGCGCGGCCCGGTACGGGCAGTGGCTGGCGCAACCCGAGGAGGGACCACCCCCGGTGACACCGGTCCCCGCCG
>JAWXBF010000057.1:0-12691 GCA_034439895.1 Deltaproteobacteria bacterium | reverse complement strand
GCCAACCAATCATCTTGTCCGCCACCGGTTCTGATGGCGTCGACTCGCCGCGGGGGACACCCGACGCCGGCGCGTCGCCCGAAACGTTCGAGACGGTCAGGACTGCGCAGGGTTTTCGTGCTGCGTTCGCCCGAGTGCGACCATCGGACTGGGACCCAGGGACTCCGAGGAGGTGATTGGATTTACCGCAGCATGGCGAAGCGGAGGTCGATGCGTTAAAGTACGGCGTGGATCACGACGGTCATCAGCCGACGCCGGATGCCGACGAATCCGCCGACGGCGCTTTGTTGGAGCAAGCCGCTCTTGAGCCGTTCAAGACGCATGCGTGGGAGGCATTGACCCCGTCCGAGCGTCTTTCGCGTGCATGGGCGCTTCGATCACGTCTCTTGGATTTGCAGGACGCTCATGATCGAAAGCTTTTTCCGGCACCTTGAAAACTCGAGCGTACGGTACCTGCTGGTTAGCGGGCAAGCCACGATCCTCTATGGCGCAGCCACGTTCTCCGAAGATGTTGACCTTTGGGTTGAGCCTTCACCCGACAACCTTGATCGACTGAAATTGGCCCTGCGCGCGTTGCGTGCTACGTATTACAAATTGACCCCTCCCCTTCATGCCGATATGGCCATGAAGCACCACGGGTTTCATTTCGTGATTCCCGCTGCGCTAAACTCTTTGCCGATCTTTCTTGATGTGATGGGGCGTCCACCCCGCGTTGGTGCCTTTGATGATGCGCATGGCCGATCGCGCCTATTCGATACCGAATGGGGCCGTATTCCAACGGTATCAATACCGGATCTGATTGAACTCAAGAAGACTCAGCGCCCTCGTGACTATCCGATCATCGGAAGACTTGTTCTGGGATACATGAAAGAACGCGGCGATGCCTGCTCGAATGCCGAGCTCGAATGGGCCATCGACAACGTATTCAGTTTGTCTGAATGGAAACGCCTTGTACAAACGCATCCCATTGTTCAACGGGCCTTGCCATCGAATGCGGGGATTCTTCAAAATTCCGCTGAAATATTGGCCGTCGGCGACGTTTTGCCTGTTGTACTCGAAGACAAATTGGAAGACTGGTTTGACCAGCGTACGGCGCCCCTGCGTAAAGCCGACCGTCACTTTTGGCGGCCCGTTATCGACGACTTGCGGCAACTGCGAACACTGGGTGAACTGTTGAAAGAAGGGACGTTGGTCTAGATCGGATGAACGGGCATGATCCGCACGCTAACCCGTGTCACGATGACGGTAGTACCGTGGACTCAAGCCGCGCGTAACTTGCCTCCATGCCGTCCGCCATGCCGGTACCGAGCACCATGTCGCGCACCTCTGCGCTCGGGTAGGTGATGAGCAACGACATCAATGTACCGTCTTGCAGCTCGGTGAGTGTGAGCTCGTTCGTGGTACCTGGGCCGGGGATCCCAACCATTCGCTCGGTTGTGACCGCCCGGTGTGGCGGTTCTGACGAGATGAGCTCACCCTCGAACGCAAAGCCCGGTTGACCTGCTGCCGGACCACCTGGCACGGTGCCTGCGTAGAAGCTGCCGTAGGTCACCCCGTCTATGGTGCAGACCCATGGCGAGAGCACTTTCGAGGTGTAATCGCCCGCTTGCGCCTTCGAGGCCGGAGCCGAGAGCGACGCCACCGCCAAAATTGCCAGAACTCTGAAGAGATCTTTCATTGGACGCGATTCGTTTTGTGTTTCGGGGTTTGCTTCGTACTCCCCAAGGACAGGAGGAACCGGGTGTTGTCGCACAAACATGTGCAAAGAGATCGGCCAGGCGGCCATGCGTCTGCTGATGCGCCGGATCGCGGGCGGTCCAGGAACGCCGATCGAAAAGGTCGAAATCGGGTGCCCGCTGGTGCTGCGGGAGAGCGTGCTGAGCGTTGCCGGGGCGCCGCCTGGTGTTTTGAGGTCGACGACCTAGCGCACAGGCACCATCAGCGATTTTTCTGCCCGAGTGCCGCGAACGGATTGTTGAAGGGCGCCGCGGGCGTCGGTGCCGATGGCCGAACCGCCGGTCGGTTGTCGCGTTGACCCCCGGGCGATTGGGCTGTGTTGCCTTGCCTTGGTTGTGACTCGCTTGCCGACCGTTCCGCTTTCATCGAGAGCGCGATCTGCTTGCGATCCAGCTTGATCTCAATCACCCTTACCGTCACACGATCACCAGCACTTACAACTTCTGCCGGATCTTTCACAAACTTGTCCGACAGTTGCGAAATGTGTACGAGACCATCTTGGTGTACGCCAATGTCCACGAAGGCACCGAAGTTCGTCACGTTGGTCACAATACCAGGGCACATCATGCCGGGCTGAAGATCCTCCAGCTTGTGAATGTCGGCGCGGAAGGTGAAGGGCACGAAACCATCGCGGGGATCGCGACCGGGTTTTTCAAGTTCCTTGATGATGTCTTCAAAGGTAAAGGCGCCAAGTTCATCCTTCAGTTCGCCGGCTTCCTTGACGCGCTTGACGCCCACCGTACCAAGTAGGCCCGCTGCGGGCACACCCAGTCGCGCCGCCAATCGTTCGAGCGCATCGTAACGCTCGGGATGAACACCGGTATTGTCAAGTGGATGCTCGGCATCGGGAATGCGGAGAAAGCCTGCGGCCTGCTCGAAGGCCTTTTTGGTGAACCGTGACACATCCAGCAGTTGCGTCCGTGAACGGAATAGACCCACCTTGTTCCGATGGTCGACAATCCCACGGGCAAGGCCCGGTCCGATGCCCGACACGTGCGCCAGCAGGTGGTGCGAGGCCGTGTTCAGATTCACGCCGACCTGGTTCACGCAGGAATCAACGACCTCGTCCAGACTCTTTTTCAAGGCGGTTGGCGAAACGTCATGCTGGTACTGACCAACGCCGATGCTCTTGGGATCGATCTTCACAAGCTCGGCCAGCGGATCTTGCAAGCGACGGGCGATGGAAATCGCACCACGAATGGTGAGGTCCAGATCGGGGAACTCGTCACGCGCGGTATCGCTGGCGCTGTAGACGCTCGCGCCAGCCTCGCTGACCATGACGACAGGGACTTCCACGCTGCCATTTCGCAAAGCCTCGCGCACAAAGGTTTCGGTCTCGCGACCGGCGGTACCGTTTCCGATCGCAACCGCACGAATGTTGCCTTTTTTCACCAGTTCAACAAGCACGGCCGAAGCCGAGCCTCGACCCGATGGTGTTTCCAGGTGAATGACACCCGAGCCCAGGTATTTTCCGGAATCCTCGACGATGGCCAATTTGCAACCGGTGCGCAAACCAGGATCGACACCAAGCACGGCTTTCGATCCGAAGGGCGCCGCCAACAACAACTTGCGCACGTTCTCCGCGAATACGACAATCGCTGCGGTATCCGCAATCTCCCGCAACGCCTTGTGAACTTCGTTTTCGATCGAAGGGGCAACGTAGGCGCGCAAGGCCATGCGTGCTGCACGTTTCAACATTGGCGCACCGACAAAGCTCGCATCGGGACAGGCGGCTTTCTCGAATTCAACCAGCAGCGCATCCAGCAAGGGATCGTCTTTCGAATCTTCTTCAAGACGGCCACCGAGCGAAAGCGAAAGCTCTTCCTCCATCCATCCGCGCCGCATGGCCAGATAGCGATGCGAGCTCTGCGGTTTGAGCAACTCTTTGACCGACTCTTGATAATCGAAGTAGTTCTCGAAGCGGCTCGGCGTCTTGGCCTTGTCCGACTTGCGGGTTCGGCAGCAGCCCTTCTCCATAAACGACTCGCGAACGGTCTGTCGCAATGAGGGCGACTCGGACAACCGTTCGATGACGATCTCGGCTGCCCCCGCAAGAGCAGCCTGCGCATCGGCAATGCCTTTTTCCGAGTCGACAAAGGTCAAGGCAAATACCTCAGGCGCGAGATCGGGTTCGGCAGCCTTGCCGTGTCCGCGCGCCCACAACCAATCGGTCAGCGGTGCAAGTCCCGCCTCGCGCGCAGTTTGCGCCTTCGTCTTGCGCTTTTGTTTGTAGGGCAAGTACAAATCTTCGAGTGCCGTCTCGTCGAAAGTCGATCGAATCCGCGCTTCGAGTTCCGGGGTGTTTTTTCCCTGACGGGTGATCTCCTCAACGATAAACGTCTGACGTTTCGTCAGCGCGTCCCAGCGTTCGTTGGACTCCAAAACTTGTCGCACCGCGACCTCGTCGAGGTTGCCCGTTTGTTCCTTGCGATAGCGCGCGATAAACGGAACCGTTGCGCCACCTTCGGCGAGACTGATGATCGCCTGCGCACCTTGCAACGGGATCTGCGGATGCTGAGTTCGGAACCATTCTTGAAAGGTCAACGGCGATGGCATGAGCCAGTGAGACTACAACAGCCGTCGGACACGATCGTCGAAAAAATGGATCTGACGGGCGTGAATACGGTTGGTGCTACCGGCGTCAGCGTCGGCCTCTCCTGGTTGAAGTAGGCCGCGCGCCAACGCCGACTGCGCGTTAGTTCGCGGCTTTCAGCTCAAGGATCTTGATGCTGCGAAGCTCGATCTTGTCGCCGTGATCTTGCAGATCGATGTGGCCCTTCGACATCTTTCCGTATTTCTCGGCCTTCTTCCACTTGCTCGCGGCAACCCGGGCAGTCCAGTCGGCACTGCCGAACTCGGCTTCGACAACTTTCTCGCCGTTCAGCCAGTGTTCAACATGGTTTCCGTTTACAACGAGTCGGGTTCGATTCCACTCGCCAGCCGGTTTTGCGACCGACTTGGTTGGCGAGTAAACGTCGTACAACGAACCGGCTCGGTGGTTGCCGTCAATGCCAGCGGTCGCGTCGGGGTGTTTGGCATCGTCGAGCAACTGGTACTCCGGACCCGACATATAGGGCGCCTCATCCGTTTGAGCCACGCGATAGATCAAACCGCTGTTGCCACCGGGAGCAATCTTCCAATCCAAGACCAGCTCGAAGTCCTGGTACTCGGCCTCTGTCATGATGTCACCGCCCTTGCCGTCGAGGGTCAACACGCCCTTGATGACCTTCCAGCTTTCGGGAATGGCAGGCGACTTGTATCCGACCCAGCCCTTGGTGGACTTGCCATCAAACAACAACTTCCAACCCGCCTTCTTCTCGGCCTTGGTCAAAGTATTTGGCTTTTCTGCGGCGGTCTTCTTGTCGGCTGCGACAGCGCCTCCGGCCCCAAACGCCATCAGGCATCCCAGGACGACAAACATTCGGCGGATCATCATCGTATCTCCTTATTGTTGTGTTGAAAGGCGGCAAGCCGCCCGGATCAATGCCCTCAATCGGTCGGGCTCGGTCGCGGAAGTTTTGCACATGAAGCCACTTTTGTGGGCGAAATGCACGTCTGGTTCGTCCTGCACCCGGGAAAAGTCAAGCGAGGCATGATCTTCGTAACGGCCAATGCCAAAGCCGTTGCCCCTTCGGTCGGGGTACACCATGGCGGCAATGCGCTTCTCCAGTTTCGCTGCGCGAATATAGGCCGCCACCGCATTCGAGGGCTCGTCCACGGGGATCTCCGTGCGCGGCAAGTACACCGCCTCGATCACGCCACCCGGAACATCCAGACGCCATATCGAGGCGTGTTCATTCATAAAGTTGATCTGCTGTCGCACATTTTCCAGATACGACACCATGTCTTCACCGATAAAGCGCATCACTTCGTAAAGGGGATTCCCCACCTGAAGGGAGGTGCAGGCCGCAAAGCGCCGCAAGAGGGTGATGTCGATGGGCGAATTCAGTTTTGCGAGCGACTCGCGGTCGATCCCCAGCCACTTGGCCGTGTGATTTGGGCCACGCGAGTCGAACCATTCGGCCGGCTCCAACCACGGGCAGAACAACAACGCATCCTCGTAAAGGCCGTAGTGCTGCAAGACAAGACTGATTGAACAGGTAGGCGCATGTTCGCGTGGGAAGTGATGGTGATCGAAGTTCATGCGCAGGGCGGCGTGCTCCCCTCCCACATCGACGATCGCCACCTGCGAATCATTCAATTCCTCCGGAGTCGGATCGCGCCGGACAACGGGCGCACCCGATTTTGCCATCAGCACACAAACAGCCAGAAAGTCGTCTTTGTGGGCACCGCCCGGATGGGTCACAATTCGCGTCAAGTTCACGTTCAGTTGTCTTTCGATACGGTTATTTGGAAAGCGGAAGTTCTCGCGTCGAACCTGGCGCAAGCGCCGTACGCTTTCCCTTCCAGATGAACTCGCCCGGCACGCCCGGGGGTAGTTCAATCCGGGCGATCCGCTTGTTGGCTTTTTCTTCGATCGAAACCAGGATGTGTCCGCCGGAGGGATGGGGCATGCGTCCCTGCACGTTCGTTAGCTTGCCTGGCGACGGTGCAATGCGTACCTTCGCAAAACCCGGCGCCGACGGCTCTATGCCCAGCGTGATTGCCAACATGCCAAGCGCAGGATGCGCGGTCCAGGCATGCGAATCGGTGCGCGTCGGATCGCTGAACTCCGGAAAGGTGGTCAACCCAAGACCAAGCATCTTGCGCCACGGTTCGATGAGCGAAAGAAACGTGTCACCGCGACCCACCCGAGCCAGCGCGACGTGCAAGTAGTACCGGAAGTAGATGCTCGCGGGCGCGATGTCGCCTTTGGGCGTTTTTCCACCCGGCGCCTTCTGACCCAACTGAAGCACTCCGTCGGCGAGGGACTCGCGTTGCTTCCCGGCAAGCACACCCTGCCAAAGTGCCAGAATGTTCACGTCGTGGCTGAACTCCTTCGATTCCGGATTGTCGCGCAACAAGCCCCGTTTCGAATCGAACAATCGCGCAATGGCAGACGAGGCCCGTGTTGCGGCTTTTTGGTACGCGGTTGCGATCATCGGTTCACCCAGTGCCCTCTCAAGCGCGGCGGCTTCGCGAAGCGCGGCAACGAATTGTAAGGTCACGGCCGCAGATCCACCGGTATCGCTCTGGCGCGCGTTGCCGGCAGCGGGATCCACGTGCGACCACCAGTGAATGTATCCCAGCAAACCGTCGGAACGCTGGCGGACGAGGAAGTGTTGCAACACGGCCCGAATGCCCGGCAGACGCGCACGAACGAACTCAGGATCGTTTCGGTACATCCAGAAGTCGTGCACCATCCCCACCCAGAATAGCGAATAGGGCGGAATGTACTGCGCGTCGCGCGTGGGATAACGGCTCATGGTCAGGCCATCCGCGGTGCGCGAATTGTCAAAGGCCACGATCGCCTGCTTGGCCAAACGATCTTCATCTGACATCACGTACGACAAAAGCGCCGTGATGCGCGTGTCCCCAACATATTGCAGCTGTTCCCAGTAGGGCGAATCCATGTAGGTTTCCCATGCCGAGATGCGCAGCGTTCGAAACGCCATATCCCACAAAGATTTCAGCTGAGGATCGTTGGCGGAAAAATCGGCTTTCTGCTCAAGTGGGAAGGCCGTTGACAGGGCAGCCACGTTCTCGATCTCCACGCGCTCGCCAGCAGCAACGACCTCGATTTGCAAGTATCGCCAGGCCCGCCACCAGAGTGTTTCCAGCGTCCGTGACTGTCCATCGAGAACGAATTCGTCGTACAAACCGACCAGAGTCTTGCCCTCGATCTCGTTTCGGTTGCCTTTCGTTCCGTCGGCCGCGAACAAACTCTCGGCATAGTGCACCCGAATCCGCGCGCCCTTTCCGTGCGAGACACGGATGCGAGGATAGGCATTCACGATCTCCTTGCGATCGAGCAACACGGTCCCGTTTTCCTTCGCCGCGACGATCATACGGCCGGCCTCAGGGAACCCTGGTTCAAGCGCAACACGACCCGACTGCCGGACGACCTTGCCCACCGGGGTTGGACCTTCCTGCATTGGCGGCAACGGATCGGCCATCAACAACCAGCCATCCGGCGTCATTTCATGCGGACGCCCATCGCGCAGTCCGCGCGGCGTCCCGGCGCCCAGCGATACCGCCGGCAACCACGGGTGTTGCGGCGAGGTGCGCAGGGAATCCCAGTCCCAGTTCCAGAGCCTTGCGTCACGGCGTTCGGCAGGACCCGCTGCGTAGAAGAAATGGCGTTCGATAATCGGGCGTTTGCCTTCAAGGTTGGAGGCATGTCCCCTGTCGACCTGCGCTTCCCAGGTCTTGTTCGTATCGAAGCCCTCGGCGTCGGGCGTCACACCTTGCAGGATGAAACCGGTTCGCCGCGTGACCTGTGCCATCGGCCCCTTGAGACCAAAGGTCCAGATCGTCGCCGCCACAATGTTCTTTCCCGGTTTCAGAAATGGCGCGAGATCGTAGGTTCGATACCGCCAGTGCTCGATGTCCGAGCGCGAGGGACCGGCGCCCACCCGCTTGCCATTCACGTGTAGTACGTATCGAGGATCACCACTCACGTTGACGGGGACCGCAGTCGGAACCGCCTGAAGATCGATCACCTTGCGGAGGTGAATCACCGATTCATCGCGTTCCGGCGCATCCTTCGCGGATATCCAGGATGCACGCCAGGTTGCGCGCTCAAGGGGTTCCGTCGGATTGGGCGTTCCCGGCGCCGCCGGTTCGACAAACGAAAACAGAAGGACCAATGCTGGTACAATGGACATGTTCAATTCAACGAGGCGCGAGCGGTTGCGAAACGGGCGCTTCGGGCTGCCAGGGCGTGACCATCTGCACGTGCAGCGTCAGTCTTTCCAAGCAATTTGATGCGGTCGGCTGCCGAGGGATGGGTCGCAAACATGCCACCCTTGGTATTGCCCTGCTTCGCGCGCAATGTCTCAAGGTAGGAGGCGAACGCCCGCGTGTCGTAGCCAGCGTGCGCCATGATGGCGGCACCAACCGAGTCGGCCTCGAACTCCGTGTCCCTTGAATAGCCCTTCACGAAGATGGCATCCATCATGTCGTTCATGGCGCCATCGAAGACCTGCGTCAGTTCTCCGAGCGCAGCCTCGTCGAGCGTGACGCTGTTGTTCACCGCTTCCTTGGCGACGCCGGCCCAGCGCGACTTTTTGATGCTGCCGAGCGCATGGCCGCGAACGACGTGTGCCACTTCGTGCGCGAGAATGGCGGCGAGTTCATCTTCGCTCTTGGCGGCCTTCACGGCGGCCGTTGTCACAAACACGTAGCCACCCGGAGCCGCAAATGCGTTGATGCTGTCGTGCTCGACGACGGTGAAGTGCCAGCCCGCGATCGGGGATGGTCGATCGCCCTTTCGCTCTGTCTCGGTCGCGGATGCTGCCAACAACGCACCGACCGTACCCACGTATTCCGTGATGCCAATCAGATCACCACGCGCAATCGCCTCCGTGTCGCGGTAGCGGTAGTCGTGGCGCGCGAGCAAGTTTGTGGCGACAGAACGCCCGACATAATATTCGTTTTCGGGCGTCAAATCCTTGTTTGCATCCTGAATGGCCGTGAAGGTTTTCATGAGGCCCTCGGGCGTCAGATTCACCGCACAGGCCAAGAGCGACACGCATGCGCCCAGCATCACCCCGTATGACTTTAACCGGCGCATCTACTTGTCCTCCGTCGCGGCGTCCAACTTGCCCGCGCGTGCAAACGACGCCAGTTTTTCCGGATCAACGGCGAGCTTTTCGATCGCGTCCACATGGTGAAAATCAAGCTGTGGATTCTGCTGGCGATATTTATCCTCGACCTCGGGTGTGAAACCTCGACCGGCAAGTTCGACTTCTTGTCGTGATGCGACGGGACCACCGCTGCCCGCCAGGGTCGACAGCTTGACCTGGCCCTCGGTCACGGCCGTGCTGTGAATCCATCCATCGAAAGGAGCCGTGACGTGATACCAACCACCCTTCGCCTCGCTAAACCGAAGCACATGTCCGCGTGACACGGTTCCGGTCGATGCGCCGATAAAAGTAGGCTTCTTCATGACCTTTGCCTGCAACACGCGCACGGTCACCGATTCGCCCGGTCGAGGAGCCGCCAGGACCAATGCCGTTGTCGTCGCCATTGCAAGCGCAAGCACACCGATGAGCAGTTTTTTCTGAAACCAGTTTCGCATTCGAATCGTCACAATCGTTTCCCTTCGCAACGGCTACTTCTCGTGCATATGCCAGACCCCGTCCCATTCCGCGCCGGGAGGATTATCACCGAAATGCCGACAACGTTCGAGATAAGTCTTGCAGGGGCCATCATCGGGAACAATCGTCAGCGCCATCTCAAATTTTGCGGTCGCGCCCGCAAAGTCCTGCTTGCGGTAATGTTCAAGACCTTCACGGTAAACGGCCGAAGCCCGTGTAAGCGCCTCGGGCGTGGCGCCCTGCATGCCCAAAACCTCAAAAACCCGTACGGGCTTCTCCTTGCCCTTGACCACCAGGAGATCCAGCTCGCGGACCTCGAATTGACCGGGTGCATGCGCCTCGGTTGCCGCAAGCGTGAACTCGCTGATCATCAAATAGGTACCGTAGGCCTTGTTGGCTCCTTCAAGCCGAGAAGCCAGGTTCACCATGTCGCCCATCACGGTGTAGTTGTACTTGTGACGCGACCCCATGTTCCCCGCTACAGCAACCCCCGAATTGACGCCCGCGCGCGCTGCAACCGTAACACCGAATCGCTCTTGCCAGCGTGGTCGAAGTTCCTCGCAGCGTTTGCGCATCGCAACGGCCGCGGCGACCGCCCGCTGCGCATGTAGCGGATCGGCGAGCGGGGCCCCCCAGAACGCCATCACGGCATCACCGATGTACTTATCGACGATGCCACCGTGTGCCAGCACGATATCCGTCATCTCCGTCAAGTAGTCGTTGAGCAGCGCAACGAGCTTCTCGGGTGACAGACTTTCGCTGATGGTGGTAAAGCCCGCGATGTCAGAGAAATAGACGGAAAGCTCCTTGCGCTGACCCCACTCGAGCGACAGGTACTCGGGATGCTCGGTCAACTCGCGCACCAGCGCCTTCGAGGTGTATCGACCCAGTGCTTCCTGAACAAATCTTCGGCCGCGACGCTCGGAAGCAGATAGCGTCAGCACCGAAATGAACGCGGCCATTGCGGCCCCGGTCATCGGCGCGGCGGTCGCGATCCAGAGGCCCTGCTGGTCAAACAGCACGAACGAAATTCCACCGAATCCCGCCAGGAACAAGAAGGTGCTCGCACCGGTTGTCGCAAGTGCCAGCATCGGCCGTTCAATCCACGACCACAACGCACTCACGAGGATCGACGCAAACAGGCACAGCAAGAACGCAAGCATTGCATCCGTGGAGGGTGGCACGCGACGGATCGCATCTCCCGACAAAAGGTTGTCGAGCGCCGCTGCGTTGATTCCCGAGCCCTGATGGCTGCGCGAGATCGCCGAGCTGCGCACGTCGCGCAAAGCGTGACCACTTGCCGAGACCACCACAAACTTGTCGCGCAAAGCACTGAGGGGAACCGCCGGCAAAATGCCCTCGTCGAGCATCGCCTTTGAGCGGAGGATTTCGTACGATGAAAGGTGGGGATAGACGTCTGCGCCGTGGAAACGGATCGCAAAACGCCCTTCATCGTCAAGTGTAATCCGACGCTCACCCACGACAAGTGTGCGACCTGAAACGTAGGCTGCGCCTTGACCGGGTAGGAGACCCGCATTCCACGCGGCCATCGCAAGTGACGGGAACAGTTTTCCGCCGCTCACCACAAACGGAGCATGCCGCCGAAAGATGCCGTCTTCTTCGGGATCCTGATAAACGTTCCCCGTGCGCGCAGCGGCCGCGATCGTGAAGAGGGGAGGATCCATTCCATCGAGGACCGGCGCATGTACCGTCATCGAAGGAGGCAGCACGATACCGTCGCGATTTCGTATGTGCGTTTCCGCGTCCGCAGCGGCAACGGCACCTCCCCGATGCAGCGCGAGCCCGATCACCACCTTGTGAGACGCTTTCATTGCAGCCGCGAACTCCTCGGCATCGCTCACACCGTACTGCCCCTGGTCCTGAAACAGCCAGTCAAAGACCAACGCCCGCGCACCCGCCTTCGTCGCGAACTCCGTGAGGTAGCCGTACATGGCGCGCGGCCATGGCCAGGTCACCTCGAAGTTCTTCTGAGCGTCCTTGATGTCTCGTTCCGAGATGTCCACGATGACAATCGCCGGACTGGCCCGGGTGGGCGTGGCACTCACCCGGGTGCGCAAATCAAAAGTCCAGTGTTCACCCCGCTCCATGAGCGACGGCCGCGTCCCGGCGAACAGCGCAGCAACCGCGCCAACGGCGGCGCCCGCTGTGATTGCAGCCCACAGCCGTCGGCCTTTCGCCCCGGAAAACAGCGACATTTCGGATTCAGTTCCCCTGGCACAGGCTGGACGGAAGTCCGTATCCGAAAACCACGCGTATCAAGGCTGGACCGGGAGGGCCCGTTGCTTTCTGCCAGTTGCTGCCATCCGTGCTACGGTAAAAATCGGCGCCCGTTTTGCTGATCGCCACGAAGGTTCCGCTGTCGCCGACTGCGACGGCTTGCAAGGATACGTTGGACGGGGACGCTGCCGTTCGTTTCCAGCTCTCACCGGTTTCGCTCGAATAGATTGTGGCACCGTTCGTCACCCAAAACTTGCCGGCTGCAAAGACCAACTTGCCGTCGACTTCGGAATCGAGCTTGCCGGTTGTGACGGTCTTGCCGTTTCCCGTGACATGGCACGTGTTGCCGAGTCGGGAAACAAAAACCAGATGGCCGTTGCCCGCCGCAACGCCGCCTTCGCCTCCGATGCCGCCAAAATCAAAATTTCCGCATCCCGCTGCAAGCGAAAATGTCTCACCGCCATCCCAGCTCATTGAAGGCACCGTGCCACTGCCGCCGCCACCAAAGACGCCCT
>JAWXBF010000056.1:0-2755 GCA_034439895.1 Deltaproteobacteria bacterium | reverse complement strand
GCGGCAGAACGTGAGAACCAAATTCAATCGCTGAGCATCGCCGAGCCCGATTGCAGGGGCGATCATTTTGCTGACATCGGCAAAATGATCCTCTAGAACCTGCAACGCGTGTGCATATATCGGCTTGGCGTACGTATTCACTTCCGCGAAAATGCGCTCCCGAACGCTGCGCAGTAGTGCCAGAAGCTCTCGAGGACGCGCCTTGATCACCGCTTCTACGATTGCGAATACCGGTAGATTCGCCTGCCTAAAGTCGAGTGCGCGTGCTCTAAAGTTAAGAGGGTATACAAATGACAATCGGAAAAGTCCGGGCGTTTGCGCTTGCGAGAGCGTCGCTCACGAATGTAAGGACGGCGTGGGACGGCGTTCGGGACGACGGAACAGTTGTTTTTATGGGCTGGCAGGACGATTTTCAAAAGACCGGAAATGTGTACGAATGCCGAATTTGGAAAGCGAATTCCCCTGCTGCAGATCGAATTGGAGCGCGCGAACGATGGCGAAATATCTGCCGCTTGGTCGAGACTGGCGACACTGGGCTATTGCTTGTGGCTATCGCCGCGAACCAAGCCGCAGAGACGCGCGAGGTCACCGACGTCCTCGACGCAATCTATACCGTTCGGGTAGAACAGCGTGATGGAGACTACTTCGCGGTCGTATTGCGGCGGGATCACCTCGCGTAAGGTCGTCCGCAAACCGAGTACATACGCCTCCAGTAATCAGCATACGGTTGCGTGAAAATTCTAGTGCCGGTGGGGCGATGCGGGCGAACACGAAGCCGAAACGGCTTGCTGCTGAGGCGCGACATCCATAGCCTGTTTGACTCCGGATATGTAACCGTCACACCCGAGCATCGATTCGAGGTCAGCCGGCGTATTCGGGAAGAATTCGATAATGGCAAGCACTACTATGCGCTGCAAGGCTCGCATGTTCAGTCACTCGCGGGTTCGAAAGGAAGGTGTGAAGTGCCGTTTGTGGCCAATTTCGAGGTTAATTCCAACGTCTCGGTCGTACAAGACGAGCAGCGGCTAAAATTTTCGCACCCGTCAGGTCGCTTCCGCGCGACGGTGTCCAACATCCCGCGCCAAGACTTCGCAAACCCGTTTGTCCTCGCAGTACAGGTGGAGTTTGACGCCACTGATCTGGACGAGGCAAAGGAAGTGGCGGACGAGCGGTTGGTCGAGTGCCTCAACATGCTGGCGCTGACCACGAGCGGGAACTTCAAGCGCCACCGAACTCGGCAGATCGTAGATTCAACGCAAGGTTTGACGATGAGAGATTGTCTTGTTTGGGCTGACTCTGTGGGCCATGAGGACCCTCATCCGATGATGGATCAGGGCGTCACTGCGACCATCGAGCGTCTCCTGAGCGGCAATCCGGCACCGGCCGGTCATCGGGCTCTGCGTTGGTATCGGCTCGGGGTGCAGGACTCGGTGCCAGAAGATCAGTTTCAGTGCTTTTGGTTTGCCTTGGAGATTCTCGCGGAATACAGAAAGTCAACCGACAAAATGCCTGATCGGTGTGCGGTCTGCCGATCGCTTCTGTTCTGCGAGGCATGCAAGACGCACACGACGCACAAGCCGTACGCGAAGCAGGCCATTCGAAGCCTCGCACAATCAGTCGAAAAGGCGTGTGACGACGCTGCGTGGGCGGCCCTCGACGAGGCGCGCAACGCGTTGATGCACGGTGCGACGTTTCACGAGACTAACAGTGTCGTGCCCGGATCGGAAGTGCACCTCGTGGACCTCTTGGGGCGCGTGTTGTTCAGTGCGCTAGTCCGGGAGTTTGCGCCCGCGCTGCAGGACAACTCCGCGATGTTTGCATTGCCATCGACGTACCTCAATTATTCGGTGTCGGGGATTGCGCGCATCCAGACGATCGTTCCCAATCGTGAAGATGGCGACCTTGAAGTGGCGTTTGACGGGCTTACCGTTTCGCTGATTCCCGATACACCACCCCAAAGCGCGCTGCCATCTGTGTTTCTGGTAACAGAAGACCAGTGCGAGCTTTTGCGGAGTCTTGCATACAAGTCGAGTGACCATCAAGACCTGATTCGCCGACTCGTCAACCAAAACGAAAAGACTAGCGATGGGCGGTGGGTCCTTGCCGTTATGTCGACGAATTTGCCGACACTGAAAGCTATCGCGGGCAGCGATGAACAGAGCGACTTGGCCGCATTGTCCAGGGCGCTGATGGCTTTGCCGACTGGGGAATCCCAATGACGACGTTCGCGTACTGGGCAGCGCTCAATCCCAGCCGCGAATTTCCGCAGTGCCCGTGCGTGCGCTCACTCTGTGACTGAGAGTACGACCTTGCCCTTCCGATGGCGGCTCATGACCAACCTTGCCGACACGGTATTGGGACTCGAACCCCGCCAACATCTTGGGTTGGGGGTAACTGTGGGGGTAACAGGTCGCTTAACTTTTAATCACGCCCTAAAGCCATGCGGGTTTCCGGGCCAAATTCGATAGAGCCCCTGGCCACCAGGAATTCAATGGCTTCCGGATACAACGACCTTGGCCGAGCCTGGTCTTGCAGGGTTTGATGCCGGCACCACGCACAGCAACTGGGCAGCGGCGGAAACGCGGACGCCGGTGATCGAAGTCATGCGCGCCCTGGGCGCCAAGCCCGCGCCGATCAGCCCGGCGCAGTTGGCTGCCGTGATCCGCAGCGACTCCGAGCGTTGCGACAAGACCATCCGCGAGCGCCAGATCACCGGGGTATAAGCCCAGGCCAGCGCCTGCACCACCGCAACTGC
>JAWXBF010000055.1:0-42465 GCA_034439895.1 Deltaproteobacteria bacterium | reverse complement strand
GGATCGCAAAGGAGATCGATCTTGAGTGCGTGCTTCTTGATGAACTTCTGGTGACTGACGGCATCGTTCGGGCTACACCCCAACACCTTCACACCGAGCTTCTCGAACGCTTTGATGCCGACGGTGAACTCACAAGCCTGTACGGTGCATCCGGGCGTATCGTCGTTCGGATAGAAATACAGGACCAACCACTGGCCCTCAAAATCCGAGAGCTTGACCGTCTTGCCGTCCTGGTCTTTCAGGGAAAAGGCTGGGGCTTTCTTTCCGGCTTCGATCGTCATGGGTGCGCTCCTTGAGGGAAAAAGTGTCGGTCGCAGCGTAGCATCCGTTCAGCGTTTTGGATGCCGTACGTGCGGCGGTTTGGGAGGGGGCGGAACGGCTGTTGCACCATCTTCCGGCCAAGAATGCCGTGGGTAGCGCCGGCCGAGTTCTTTTCGAATCGGGGGATAGTGTTGTTTCCAGAACCCCGTCAGATCACGGGTGACCTGCACCGCCCGCATGTTGGGTGCGAGCAAATGCAACACAAGCGGCACCCGCCCGGCGCAGATCGCGGGCCCCACCTTTAAACCGAAAAAATCCTGCAATCGCGATTCGATCCATGGCGGCCGTTCGTCGTTTTCATAGTGCACCCGCACCGTGCGCCCGCCCGGCAAAGAGATGCGCTCTGGCGCCTCGCGTTCAAGCAATTGTCGCACACGGGGGGGCTGAACACCGAGCCACAAGGCAAGCGGTCCCACCGCATTCAATTCGGCAACGCTCGTGCATTGCGAACAGGCTTCGCGCAACATCCCCTCGACGGCGTTGCCGTCCAGCGTCGGCAACGTTTCCTCGGCAAAGGCCGCGGACAAAACCTTCAACCGTGCCTGCAAACTCAACAGCGGATCGCCTTCTTCTCCGACGGGGGCCGTTGCCTGACCCCGCACCGCTTCAAACAAAACGGCTCCGGTTTGGGGCGACACATCGGCGGGACGCCGGGTCTCATCGAGAACCACGAGACCATATCGCAACCGTTCGACTCGCTCGACCCGAAGGCTGGCAGAATTCCACTGCAAGGTATTCTCTTCGACCACACCGTCGGAACAAAGGTCGAGGAGGTGATCGGGCGCAATGGCAACCGCAAGGCGCACCTCGGCAACACTGCGGCCCATACCGCCTTGCATTTCATGGACATCGAGCGCCACCAGCAGATCCTCCGAGGGCGTGCTACCAATGCGCGCGGAACCGCCGCCACAGAGAACGACTTCGGTAGTGGCGTCGTTGGTGTTTTTGCCCCCCCGGCGGCGTGCCACCCGATCCGGAAAGCCTGCCAGCGCACACAGACCCAGTGCCTCATCGCGCGCCGTCGCATTGCGGGGCGCCGGCACGGACACACGCCCTGCTCGATCCGAAAACTGTCGAGCGGCACGTCGAACTGCGTCCACTGCGCGAGGTTCCAGATCCAGGCCACGCATCTTGTCAGGAGAAAAGCGCGCATCCGATACCTGCTGATAGCGATCCAGCACCTCCAACGCATCCGCACCATCCGCAACACGAACACCCGCCGAAAAACTTACCCGGGCGCTTTTTCGGATATCGCGCTCGGAGAGCATTGCTGCCAGCACCGAGGCAGACGCGGTCACCCCCCGTCGTTCGCCCTCGCACAACATCCGCGCAAGCCGGGGATGCACCGGAAACCGCAGCATCGCTCGCCCAGTATCGGTGATCCTGCCGTCGGCGTCGGTCGCATTCAGACGACGCAACAGGTGAGCCGCCGCGACCATCGCTGCGTCTGGTGGCGATTCGAACCAGCGCCACTCGGCGGGTTTGGCAACCCCCATCGAAGCGAGCGTCAACACCGTCCCGGCGAGATCAAGGCGCGCCACCTCGGGCAAGTCGTAGCCCGGCCGCAAGCCATGGTCGTGGCGCGAATACAAACGAAACGCAACACCGGGACGCGTTCGGCCGGCGCGACCCGCTCTCTGTTCCGCAGATGCCTGGCTAATCTTTGCGATTTTCAAGGTCGGCAACCCGGTCCACGGCGAGTGAACCGCCGTCCGGGCAAGACCCGTGTCGATGACGGCTACCACACCATCGATGGTGACCGACGTTTCGGCCACGTTGGTCGACAACACCACCTTGCGCTGCCGCGAAGGCGCAACCACGCGTCCCTGTTCTGCAAGGGGCAAATCGCCATGCAACGGCAGCAACAGTAGATTTTGTTCACGTGCCAGGCCCTCCAGGGCTTCCGCTGTGCGGCGGATCTCGGAGGCGCCAGGCAGGAACACCAACACGTCTCCGGCGGGTGCGGACTGCAACACGCGCCGCACCGCACCCGACACCTGTTGTTCCAGCGTTCGACGCTCCGAGTCTTCGTGATACGAAACCTCAACCGGGAACGTGCGACCTTCACTGCGCAAGATTGGGGCATCACCCAAGTACGAAGCGATCGGCTCGGGCTCAAGGGTTGCCGACATCACGCAAAGACCGAGGTCGGGACGAGCCCCTTGCTGCAAGCCAAACAGCATACCGAGCGCCAGATCGGTATCGAGATGGCGCTCGTGAAATTCATCGAGGATGACGAGTGCAACCCCGGGCAAGGTGGGCTGATCGATGAGGCGACGCAGCAGAATGCCTTCGGTGACAAAGCGGACGCGCGTCGAAACGCTGCTTTCGTCTTCGAAACGAACTGTGTAACCGATGCGCTTGCCAACCGGTTCTCCGAGTTCTTCGGCGACCCGGATCGCGGCCATACGCGCTGGCAATCGACGCGGCTGACAGACGAGAATTTCACCGTTGCGATCGAGACCAGCATCGAGCAGTGCGCGCGGCACCCGCGTCGTTTTACCCGCTCCCGGCGGTGCCTTCAGTACCACGCAACCGGACTCGCGCAAGGCGGCCACGATGTCCGGCAGCAGGACATCGATCGGCAAGGAGATCCTCTGAACAGGCACGGGCCTTCGTGATAGCATCCGCGCATGCCGAGACTCAAATCGTCCCGTCGAATCTTCGCAAATAGCACGTCCCTGCCCTTCGCGTTGATGGCACTTTGCATGGCGAGCACGACCAACTGCACCGAAAATGGATCGTCCGGTAAGGGCGGCACTGGCGGCGGAATGGCCGGTAACGGTGGCAACAGCGAAGGCGGCAATAGCGCGGGTGGCGACAGCGAAGGTGGCAACAGCGCGGGCGGCAAGGCCGCGGGCAACTCGGGTCAGACCGGTGGCCAGGCGACGGGTGGTTCGACCAACGGCGGAACCCCATCGGGTGGTACCGGTTCCGGTGGTACCGGTTCCGGTGGTACAGGGACCGGAGGCAAAGCAACAGGAGGCACGCCGGCCACCGGCGGCGTGGGTGGCACACCCATGTCGCGCGCGTGTGTGGGTCAGAAGATCACGGGCGCTGGAGGCGATCCGCAGGTTTTACGCAGTGACATGTCGATCAAAAAGCTCTACACGCCGACGGGCACGGCCATTCGACTCAAACTCAACCCCATCGACAACGAGATGTACATCTTGACGGAAAGCGGTGGCATCTCGCGCGTCACCTTGAACGGAGGCACGGCAACCACCGTCCCGGTCATCGCCGCAGGAAACATTGGCATTGCACAGGGCTCCAATGTTTACGGTATGACGATTGGGGCGGACGGCAGTTTCTATGTTGTCTCGCACATGCCGACCACCGCCGTCGGTTTTGACAAGAATTCCCGTGCTACGGTTTGGCGCGGCACCCCATCCGCTGCCACCTGGACCTGGAACAAGATTGCCGAAACTGTTCTCTACGGACGCAGCAACACCTTTTTCGATCACGAGTGGAGTGGCATCGCCGTCAGCGCCGATGGCATGTACGTCTACGTCAACGCCGGATCACGAACCGATCACGGTGAAGTACAAGACGCTGGTGGCGCATGGCCCAACGCGCGCGAGTCTGCGCTCACGGCCGCGATCTTCCGCTTCCCGACGAACGGAAACAACCTCACCTTGATGGACAACGAGAAGTGGCTTGCCGACAATGGCTATCTCTTTGCACGCGGCATCCGCAACAGCTTCGACCCGGAGTTTTCACCAACCGGTCAACTGTGGGCCGGCGAAAATGGCCCCGATGGTGATTATCACGAAGAGCTGAACCTCCTTGAATCAGGCAAGCACTACGGATTCCCGTGGCGGCTTGGCAACGAAGACAACCAAATGCAGTTTGCGAACTACAACGCCGCGAATGACAAGCGCCTAGATCCAGACTACGGCGCAACCCGGAACGGATTGTGGCACAACGATCTCCAGTTTCCGGCCAAGCCCAGTGGTGTCACGTTTGTCGAACCGGTCTTGAACCTTGGTCCGGATGCGAATCAGTACCGCGATCCCACCGACGGTGTGGTTAAAAAAGCCTCTTCACAGATGCCGATCGGAACCTTCAGCGATCACGGCTCGCCACTTGGCCTCACCTTTGACGACGGCAAGGGCGCCCTGTGCGGCGAATTCTCGGACTCGGCTTTTATCCTGCGTTTTGGCCGCGCGGCTGGCGCCTTTGAGCTCGGACAAGATCTCCTGCACATCAAGTGGAACCGCAGCAACGGCAAGGTAGACAACGTCAATGTCACGCAGATTGCCCGCAACTTCTTGCACCCCATTGATGCCGTTTTGATTGGCAGCAAGATGTACCTCCTCGATCGCGGCAACAATAATGACGGTGGACTGTACGAGATTCAATTGCCGAAGTAATCGGCGTCGCGACACGGCGGTTTCATGCCGCCAACTTTCTCCGCTACGGGAAAGTTTGAGCGGCGCGGCCACGTTCCATATCAAAGTCGAACCAACCCGCCATTTCGCCACCGATCTGTCCCTTTAGATTCGTGGGAGGCGCGCCTTCTCGGCCGAGGATGCGTGCATCCTCAAACGTCAGCCGAAACTCTTTGGCCCAAATGCGTTCACCGAAATCGACTTTGAACCCCAGACCGATGGGGCTCCGTTTCGTCGGATCCATCTCGCTCGAAACGGCGGAACCAAACGCGACAAACTCGATCCAGGATTCCCAGGTCGCGGAATCGTCACACGCACCTGCGTTGAGACACGACACCCCGACCCCGACCATATCCCGGCAGCACGATTCAGCCGGAACCAACCGTCCGCGAATCACGTCCCGATTTCCGATGCGAATGCGAGGTGGTTGGCAAATGGCTGGATTGTAATCTGGCGTTCGCGTTCCGTCCGCTGCCACCGCAATGCGACCCCGGATGCAGCGTGCGACCTCGTAAAGATTGACGATGTCGAAATAGAGCGAATTGGTTTCTTCGGCGCGGCCGCCGCGATTTTGCATGCGCAGGATCAAACGGTTCTGTCGGGCACCATCCCGAAGATCTTCGATCGGCTCCCCCGCAAAGAAGCGAGGATTCAGCTGGAAAGACTTCGGCTGGGCACGGGTCCCCAGATGTCTTGAGCCGGAACATTGCTCGCTGTTGCAGTCTTCCATGAAGATGGGCCCGCCCGCGGTGCCGCTGCCATCCCCCACGGAGCAAGCGGCGAGCCACACGACAACCCACAGACCGATGCAACCGAAGTAACCCCTCGGCGATAGAACGTACGTATGGAGCGCATTGGTGATCACGCGGGGGACGCCCAGGAGAGCGTGAGGAGAAAACTAGCACGGACCCCGGAGGGATCCGCAAAACCATCTCGATTCAAACGGGTGTGACGGGTACGATGACCGTCGATGGCCGAAAAGGCAGGACCCAAAGAAACGCTTCACCGTTCCGAAACCCTCGCAGATTGGCAACGGGAAACCGTCGCGCCGGCAGTCGCCCGAGGACCCCTGCGCAACGATACATTCGAAACCTCCGCGGAAATCCCCCTGCCAGACCTGTTTTCACCGCCGGGTGCGAGCGACTTTCCGGGTGAATATCCCTTCCTCCGCGGCATTCAACCCACCATGTACCGCGGGCGACTTTGGACCATGCGCCAGTACGCGGGCTTCGGAAACGCCGCCCAATCTAACGCCCGCTACAAGTTCCTGCGGCAGTCTGGCCAAACCGGTCTTTCAGTGGCCTTCGATCTGCCAACGCAAATGGGTCGCGATTCCGATCATGCCCTCGCACGCGGCGAAGTGGGCCGGACGGGTGTCGCGATATGCAGCATTGAAGATATGCGCACCTTGTTCGAAGGACTGCCGCTCGACGAAGTCTCGACGTCGATGACAATCAACGCGACTGCAGCGACGCTGCTTGCCCTATACGTCGCCGTCGCCGATGAGCGCGGCATTCCGCGGCAGAAGCTCTCGGGAACAATTCAGAACGACATCCTGAAGGAGTACATCGCCCGCGGAACCTATGTGTATCCACCCGTCCCCTCGATGCGCCTTGTTTCCGACGTGTTTGCGTTTTGCCGCAACGAGGTGCCGCGCTGGAACACG
Source organism: Deltaproteobacteria bacterium (assembly GCA_034439895.1). Lineage (GTDB taxonomy): Bacteria > Myxococcota_A > Polyangia > Fen-1088 > Fen-1088 > JAWXBF01. The sequence continues at coordinate 36,087 of JAWXBF010000055.1, read as the reverse complement.
ATCAGCATCAGCGGTTACCACATTCGCGAAGCAGGTTCCGATGCGGTTCAGGAGGTCGCCTTCACGCTGGCCGATGGCATCGCCTACGTGGAGGCTGCGGAGCGAGCCGGGCTTGCGGTCGACACCTTTGCACCTCGACTTTCGTTCTTTTTCAACGCCCATTCGAATCTCCTCGAGGAAGTCGCCAAGTTCCGGGCCGCCCGTCGTCTGTGGGCAACGATCATGCGCGAACGCTTCAAGGCCCAGGATCCGCGCTCGTGCATGTTGCGCTTTCACGCGCAAACCGCGGGTTCCACGCTCACCGCCAGTCAACCTCTCAACAACGTCGTGCGAACCACGGTTGAGGCCATGGCCGCGATTCTCGGTGGTGCTCAATCGTTACACGCAAATGGCTTCGACGAAGCACTGTCGTTGCCCACCGAAGACGCCGCGCAGTTGGCATTGCGAACCCAGCAGGTGCTGGCGCACGAATCGGGTCTGGCCGATGTGGTGGATCCGTTTGGTGGCTCGCACGCCGTCGAGGCACTCACCGACACCATCGAAGCCAGCGCTGCAGCCCTCATCCAGCGTATCGACGACATGGGTGGGATGCTGCGGGCTATCGAGGCGGGCTTTCCGCAGAGGGAAATCGAGGCCCGAGCCTACGCCCATCAGAGAGCGGTCGAACAGGGGCGGCGCATCATCGTGGGCGAGAACGCCTTCCAGGACGAAGCCATGGCGCGGATCCCCGCCTTGCATCGCCAGGACCCCGCCATTGAGCGCGAACAGCGAGAGCGCCTGTCGGCCTTCCGGTCAAAACGGAACGCGCAGAACACCCACGAGGCCCTTGCGGCGCTTGCCACCGCCGCCCGGGGCACCGACAATCTGATGCCCCCCATCCTCCTCGCCGTCAAGGCTGAAGCGACCCTGGGAGAAATTGCCGACGCATTGCGCAGTGTTTTTGGAACCCACCACTGAGTGATTGGGTAGGCAAAAATCGCTTCTGGCCGACACCTGAACAGATTTTCCTAAAGAAACGTCGCTATTTAGCGATGTTTAAAGGACCGGGCGGCAAGAAGACTGGGCATGACGAAATCGGACCTGATCGATTCTCTGTGTGAGTTGCAGAAGCTACCGAAGGGTCGCGCTGAGGCTCTGGTCAACTGCGTATTCCAGGCGATGGAGGAAGCGTTGAAACGCAACGAGCGGATCGAGATCCGGGGATTCGGCAGCTTTGAGATGCGGGACTACAAATCGTACTCGGGGCGCAATCCTCGCACGGGTTCGGCGGTCGACGTGAAGCCCAAGCGCTTGCCGTTTTTCAAGGTTGGCAAGGAGCTACGCGATCGCATCGACGAAGGACGTTTGAATTACCCTATCGAGGCGCACGAGGGCGACGACGACGACGACGACGATCGGTCCGGTCGCATGGTGGCCTCCGAAGCCTACAACAGCGATCCCAGTGGCGGCTAGGCGCCGTCAGGGTGCATGGTTGGTCAGACCGTCGAGCGCAGTGGTTTCCGGCAAACCAAACATGATGTTGGCATTCTGAACCGCCTGTCCTGCGGCGCCTTTGCCCAGGTTGTCTTCTGCCGCAATGATGACGACGATCCCTCGTTCCACGTCGGCGCGCGCACCCATGACGACGCGATTTGTACCCACAACTGCCGAAAGTGAAACCGATTCGGGCGAAACCACTTGAATAAACGGCTTGTCCGCCGCAAAGGCGCGCAAGGTTTCATTCACCCGCGCGTTGACATCGACCCCCAACGGCGCGGGCATCAAACGGGCGTAGATCGTGGACAAAATCCCGCGGGCAACGGGTAATAAATGCGCAGTAAACGTAACACGAACATCACCACAGCCCGCGAGCTTGAGAATATTCTCGATCTCGGGCGTGTGCTGATGCGAAAGAATTTTGTAGGCGCGGACATCGTTGACGACCTCGGAAAACGACATCGCCTCCGTGGCCTTACGACCCGCTCCGGTCGTGCCGCCCTTGGCGTCGATCACAATCCCTTCGGGCCCGATCAACCCCGAGCGCAACAACGGCACGAGAGGCAGTGACGAAACCGTCGGGTAACAACCTGGATTCGACACGAGGCGCGCGCCCCGCACCGCCTCGCGATTGCCGGTCGCCTCGGGCAGGCTGTACACGGCCTGCGCCAACAGATCCGGAGCGCCGTGCTCGAAACCGTACCACCGAGGATAGGCCGCAGCCGGCAAACGAAAGGCCCCCGACAGATCGACCACACGCACGCCCGCAGCGAGAACACGCGGCGCAAGTTCAATCGACGCCTCGGGTGGCGTGCACAGGAACACCACCTGCGCGTCTCCAAACCGCTGCAAGGCAGCCGCTTGAGTCAACACGGTCAACTCCGCACATTCGCCGCCGAGGCCAACCTTGTCACCGAGTCGGGAATCCGCCCATCGATCGCTGCAAACCCACGTGACCCGAAAACCGGGATGCCGCGACAAAATGCGGACAAGTTCCATGCCCGAATAACCGGACACACCAACAATCGCTGCTGCAACCGCGGACTGGCTCATCGGAACACAGCTTATCCGGTGCTACCGAAGCCGCCAGTGCTTCGTACCGTCTCGTCCAGGTTTTCCACTTCGACAACATCTGCTCGTGTCACGGGAGCCAAGACCATTTGAGCGATCCGCTCGCCCGGCCGAACCGTAAAAGGCTCGGTTCCGAGATTCACGAGAATCACCTGCAACTCGCCCCGATAGTCGCTGTCGATCGTGCCGGGACTGTTGGGCAGACCAATGCCGTATTTCAGAGCCAGGCCCGAGCGAGGTCGAAGTTGCATCTCGTACCCTTCCGCTATCGCTATCGCCCAGCCCGTGGGAAACGCAGCACGTCCGCCGGGAAGCAACACCAGTTCTTCCTCGGCGGCGCAAACGAGATCCATTCCGGCCGAACCTGCCGTCATGTAGCGGGGTAACACCGCTGCAGAACGCAGGCGCTTGAACCGGATTGGAATGCCGACCATGGCTTGAGGCAACCGCTATGAAACGGGCGCTTCACCCTGCGATCGGAAGTTGTGAATCATGTCCGGGGTCTTGCCAAGCGCCTCCTTGCGCGACAGGCGGACCTTACCGGTCTGACGGTCGATCGCGATGACCTTGACCAGCATCTCGTCGCCTTCCTTGCAAACATCCGTCACCTGATTCACGCGGCCCTGATCGAGCTCGCTGATGTGAACCAGGCCGTCGGTTCCTGGCATGATTTCGACGAAGGCGCCGAAGTCGACCACGCGGCGAACCACACCCTGATAGAACTCACCCACTTCAGGCTCGGCCGTGAGACCGCGGATGATGTCGATGGCCTTCTGAGCCGAGATACCGTCGCTTGAAGCAACGTTGACTGTGCCGTCGTCTTCCACGTCGATGGCAACGCCGGTCTGCGCAATGATGCCACGGATGACCTTGCCTCCTGGACCGATGATGTCCCGAACCTGCTCGGGGCGAACCTGAAGCGTGGTGATTCGAGGTGCGTACGTGTTCAACTCTGATCGTGGCGCCGACAATGCCTCGGCCATCTTGCCGAGGATGTGAATACGGCCGTCACGCGCCTGCAACAGTGCCTTCTCCAAGATCTCGCGGGTAAGCCCCTGAATCTTGATGTCCATCTGAACAGCGGTCACGCCCTTTTGCGTTCCGGTGACCTTGAAGTCCATGTCGCCGAGGTGATCTTCGTCGCCGAGGATGTCGGAAAGGACGGCAACGCGATCCCCTTCTTTGATGAGACCCATTGCAACCCCCGCAACGGGCGCCTTGAGCGGAACGCCCGCGTCCATCATCGCAAGCGATCCACCGCAAACCGATGCCATCGACGAACTGCCGTTCGATTCGAGGATCTCGGAGACAATACGTACCACGTATGGGAAGTCCTTCTCGGGGAGCAGCTTGACGAGCGATCGTTCGGCCAGGTTGCCGTGACCAATTTCACGACGAGCAGGACCGCGCATCGGCTTGGTTTCGCCCGTCGAGAACGGCGGGAAGTTGTAGTGCAGCATAAACTTCTTCTCGATGGGACCATTGAGGCCTTCGATGAACTGAACGTCGGTTTTTGTTCCGAGCGTCGCCGTCACGAGTGCCTGGGTTTCACCGCGAGTAAATAGCGCCGAGCCATGCGTGCGGGGCAAAACGCCCACTTCGCAGGTAATCGGACGAATGTCGGCGGGGCCACGACCGTCGATGCGGAAACCGGTATCAAGAACCGTGTTGCGCAAGTGGGTCTTTTTCGCTTTCTCGACCGCTGCCGTAACCTCCGGAGCGCGATCCGGATACGTCGCAGCAAAGTTCGTTGCTGCTGCGTCGTTGATCGAGTTCAAAGCGTGGTAGCGCTCTTGCTTCTCACGGATGGCCATCGCGGCTTCGATTCTTGGCTTCGCGAAGTCGCCAACCGACTTGACGAGGTCAGCATCCACTGCCGGAGGCACGAAGATTCGTTTTTCTTTGCCAACCGCAGCACGGAGCTTCTCTTGCAAATCGATCAACGTCTGCGCTGCCGAGTGACCAAACATCAACGCGTCAATGAGCAGGTTCTCGTCGACCTCGTCGGCTCCGCCTTCAACCATGACAATGGCGTCGCGGCTGCAAGCGACCATCACGTCAAGTTCGGAACGGCCCCGATCCGCAAACGTCGGATTCACGACGAACTTGCCATCGATGCGCCCGACGCGAACGCCAGCGTAGGGGCCTGCCCACGGAATGTCCGAAAGGTGCAAGGCCGCCGAAGCGCCGGTCATTGCCAACACGTCGGTTGGATTCTGGCGATCCGTCGACAACACAGTTGCAATCACCTGGGTGTCAAAGCGCCAACCCTTGGGGAACAAGGGACGCGAGGGACGATCAATCAAACGCGATGTGAGAATCTCGACCTCGGTCGACCGCCCTTCTCGCTTGAAATAACCACCGGGGATACGGCCCGCAGCAGAAGTTTTCTCAAAGTAGTCAACCGTGAGCGGCATAAAGTCCATGCCCGGTCGAACCGACTTTGCAGCGACCGCGGTGACAAGCACCATCGAATCGCCATAACGTACCACAACCGACCCACCCGCCTGCTTCGCCATACGACCGGTTTCGAGCGACAGCTCTTTCCCCCCGAAATCAACGCCTTCTAAAATAAACATCAGTGTCTCCTTGTTTCTTTGGGAGACCCCGGACGCGTTATTCCCTTTTCCCGCCACTTCACACGCGCTGCAACGCCGTTTGAAACGGCGAGAAAAAGGACCAACAACGATCCGAGGCCGTTACGTACAGGTTGGCAAACCAGGGCAGCCGCATCCGCACAACGCGCATGCCGCAAACCACTCGAACCCACCAACCCCAATGCGTGTTACTTACGAATGCCGAGCGACTTGATCAAACCACGGTAACGCTCGACGTCTTGGCTCTTGAGGTAATCAAGCAACCGGCGGCGCTGGCTAACCATCTTTAGCAAGCCACGGCGTGAGTGGTGATCCTTGACGTGCACACGGAAGTGCTCGGTCAGGTAAACGATGCGTTCGGATAGAAGCGCAATCTGCACCTCAGGCGAGCCGGTATCATTCGCGGCGCGCTGGTGTTTCTTAACAACTTCGACTTTCTTAACTGCGGCAAGTGCCATGTCTCTCTTCGTACCTTCCGTTTTTTTTTTGGTGACGGAATCTCCTACATTTATACGGCTCCGTCAACCGTCAACCCGATGAATCGTCGCCCTGCGCCGTCGTTTCTGACCTCGAAAAGCCCCGCAATATCTTGATCTTGGCGTCATCAGCCGGCGCACCCGCCTGTTCCACGACGGCGACGAGGTCTTTCTGCTGTGAAACCAGGGCAACTGGACCTTTCGTCTCGGCCGAAACCGACAAATCGGCCCACAATACCGGTTGACCCCGTCGAACCCTAAGTTCGGTGACCGTGTCGATTTCTACGCGGTCAATGCCGTCGAGCGCCGCGAGCAGATCGCGGTGCGGTGGCATCCGTCCGGCCGCCAGCTCGGCCTCAATTTGTTCCACAGACAGTGCCTCGGCGATCATAAAAGGGCCCGATTGGGTTCGTCTGAGCGCGGTCAGATGAGCCCCCGTCGCGAGCTTTCGACCCAAATCAAAGCCCAACGTCCGGATATAGGTCCCCTTCGAGCAGTCGACTCGCACCGTCGCGGCAACCTGCAACGCGTCATATCCCAGCAGAGCAAAGGCAAAGATCTCAATCGTTCGCGGCGCCCGTTCGATTTCTTCGCCCGCCCGGGCGCGCTCGTAAAGTGGCGTTCCCTCCACCTTCAGCGCAGAGAACATCGGGGGTGTCTGCGGCTGGACGCCAATAAATGTCGCCATCGCGTCCGAAACACGCTGGGCGGTGAGGCCTTCGGTCGAGAAGGAATCGACCGTCTTGCCCTCGGCGTCCTGGGTGTCGGTGTTGGATCCGAACTGAATCGTGGCCTCGTAGGCCTTGCGGGCCGACAAAAGAAACGGCGCAACCTTGGTTGCTTCTCCAACCAGCACGGGAAGCACGCCCGATGCCATCGGATCAAGCGTACCACCGTGACCGACGCGGGGCTCGCGTCGACCGGTCGCCCGCGCGTGTTTTCGAAACGCGTGTTTGATGATGGCCACGACCTGCGCTGAGCTTGGCCCAACCGGCTTGTCGACAACCAGGATCATTCGTCGGACGACGAGTCTTTGGGAGGATCGTCCGTCGGGACCGCGGGTGCAGCGGCTCGTTCGCGTTGCAACGAATCGAAGATCTGATCCATGCGCGCTTCGCTGTCGTAGACCCGATCAATACCGAACTCGACGGTGGGAATGATCTTCATGTTCAGCCGCTTTCGGAGGCGACCTCGGATGAAACCTGCCGCACGGTTGAGACCGGCCGCAACTTCACGTAACTTGGGCTCAGCCGCGCCGTACACCGTGAAGGACACCCGCGCAATCTGCAGATCACCGGTCACTTTCACATGACTTATGGTGATCAGTCCCGCGTCTCGAACCGCATGGTCCTTGATCTCCTGCCGGACCAACATCTCGCCGACGATGAGACGTATTTCCTCAGCGATCCGTTCCGTACGTACGCCTTGCATCGGCGATCACGGAGAAGCGGGCGCGCCCAGCGATTCGATCGTGGCTGCGATCTGCTCGACCTCGAAGGCTTCGATCACGTCGTTTTCACGCAGATCCTTGTAACCTTCGATGGTCAAACCGCATTCGTAACCCTTTTCGACTTCGGAAACGTCGTCCTTGAAGCGACGAAGTGAACCGACCTTGCCGGTGTAGATAACCACCGAGTCGCGAACCAAACGAAGGCGTGCACGTCGTGTTACCTTGCCTTCGGTGACATAGGCGCCTGCGATCATGCCGATCTTTGGCAAATCGAAGATCTGTCGAATCTCGATCTTACCCAGCATCTTCTCGCGCTGAACGGGCGCCAGCAAACCAACCATCGCCTTCTTCACGTCGTCGATGGCGTCGTAGATAACCTGGTAGAGCTTGATGTCGACCGCTTCTTGCTCAGCAAGCGGTTGCGCCTTGCCCGCCGGGCGAACGTTGAAGCCGATGACGATGGCGGAGGAGGCCTTTGCGAGCGTGATGTCGCTCTCGGTGATGCCACCGACACCGCTTGATATAACCTTGACCCCAACGGAAGCCGTCGTGAGCTTTTCGAGAGCCTGCGAAATCGCTTCGGCAGAGCCCTGAACGTCCGCCTTGAGGACGATCTTGACCTCCTTGACTTGGCCTTCCTTGATCTTGTCGAGGATGTTTTCAAGCGAGATCCCACGACCTGCAGAGGCAACCGACTCACGGGCGCGTTTTTGCTGTCGACGGTTGTCGACGATTTGCTTGGCGAGCTTTTCGTCCAGCACAACGTTAAACGTATCACCGGCATCGGGAACGCCGTCGAGACCCAGGACTTCGACAGGCGTCGCAGGCGCTGCAATGCTCATTGGTTTGCCGCGATCATCCATCATGGCGCGAACCTTGCCCATGAACGTGCCCGCGACGACCAGATCGCCCAGCTTCAAGGTCCCGGCCTCCACGAGTACGGTCGAGGTGGGACCGCGCGAACGATCAAGGCGAGCTTCCACGACGTGGCCGAGTGCGGGTTTGTCTGGATTCGCCGTGAGTTCAAGAACTTCCGACTGAACCGCCAACATTTCGAGCAGTCGATCCAGGCCTTCACGCGTCTTGGCAGACACGTCCACAAAGATGGTATCGCCACCGAGTTCTTCGGGGACCAGACCGTGCTCCATCATCTTGTTGCGAATCCCCGCGGGATTTGCGCCTGGCTTGTCGATCTTGTTGACGGCAACAATGATCGGAACCTCGGCGGCCCGTGCGTGATTGAGAGCCTCGATCGTTTGCGGCATCGGGCCGTCGTCGGCCGCAACCACCAGCACAACGATGTCGGTCATCTTCGCGCCGCGAGAACGCATGGCGGTGAAGGCTTCGTGACCGGGCGTATCAAGGAAGACAACGTCGCCGTGGGCCGCTTTCACCCGATAAGCACCGATGTGTTGCGTGATGCCACCGGCTTCGCCTGCAACCACGTCGGTCTTGCGGATCGCATCGAGCAACGAGGTTTTACCGTGATCGACGTGGCCCATGATCGTTACAACGGGAGCACGCGGCTGCAAACTCTCGGGCGGATCGCTCGACTCGTTTGCCAGCTTCTCTTCCTCGCGAAAGGCGGTGGACTCGATCTGCCAACCAAACTCACCTGCCAACAACGAAGCCGTATCCTGGTCAACGTTCTGGTTGATGGTGATCCCCATCATGCCCAGGCTCCAGAGCTTTTTGACAACGTCGTTGCCTTTGACGCCGATCTTGTTGGCAAAATCGGCCACCGAAATAACCTCGCCCATGCGCAGCACACGCTTGTGTTCGGCGGGTGTGGTGATCTGGGTCTGCTTAACCTTCTTGCCGACCGCGACCTGTTTCTTTCGCGGTGGACCGCCGGGTCGTGAGCCAGGAGCGCCGGGACCAGGACCACCCGGTCGCTGAAATCGACCCCCCGCCGGCGGACGCAGCGCGGTTCGTCCGGCCTTGCGAGCTTCTTCGTCGCGATCGCGGATCTCGATGCGAGGGGCGTTGGGAAGCTGAATGAACCGCCCGGTGGCGGCTGAACCCGTAACCGAGGCGTGCGGCAAACGGGTGCGAAGATCGCGCCCACCGGGACTCGTGTCGTCAGGCGAAACCGCACCAGCCTCTGCCGTGCCGTTTTTATGCGCTGCAGCCGCTGATTCGGGAATTACCCCCGCAGGCGTCGGCTGGGCCTGTGAAAGCGCTACCGTGTCGAGGATAATTTTCCGACGCGGCATCGGAGCTGGACCAGGTACGGGAGCCGCTGCGACCGGCTGTTGTATTTCGGGCGCGGGCAGCGACGGGTCGGGTTCAGGCGCTGCCACGACCACGGGCGCCGGAGGGGGCGGCGGTGGCTCAGGTGCCGGAGGAGGCGCGGGAGGTTGAGCCTGTGCGGCCGCCGCTGTTGCAGCATCCGCATCGCGGACATGTCGCACTGCCGCCGCGGAAACCACGACAGTCGCCCCCTTCGAGCGGCGACGGATGACGGTGTCGTTCAAACGCACTTCTTCAAGCGAGCTCTGACGTTCCCGTACCATCGTGTGCCGAACGCGATCGACGTCCACCGGCTCGATGGCAGACATGTGATTCGCGATCTGGATTCCCAGCCCACGGACCTTATCAACGAGATCCTTGTTGGGAACCCCAAGTTCTTTGGCGAGTTCGTAGACCCTCATGTTTCCTGTTGCGTCCTGTCAGTCTGGCGGCCGGAACGATCTGGCATCCCAATACCATCGATCGAAGAAAAATTCACGGATTGCCGAAAAGCTCTAGCGAAGGCCTTTCGGTCGAATGCTGTTTTGAAGCAACGGTCTGACTGGCAAAGCCAGGCACCCCGCCCCGCCGGTCTCGCTCGGCGGTTGACTCGAACCACCGAGCCCGAAACACAAACGAAACGCTGCATCTCGACGGCGGGACCACAGCGCCGACATGCGATGCACGTGCGTTGTGGTCCAGACCCTCGTGATGCCGTGGCTTCTTTCACGCTTGGTCGGCCTCTCCCGGTTGTGCGGCTTCCGCTGCAGCGGCGAGCGCCACCTCGGTAGCGATCGCAGCAGCCTCCTCCTCAATGCGCCGGGACGCGGCAAGCGCCCGAGCTTGAGTGGCTTCAACTTCGGCAGCAGCTCGAGCTGCAACCTGAACCTTGCGCGCTTTCTCTTCAGAACCCAGCACCGAACTCAACTCGGCTATCGATGCGCCGGCAATTTGTGCCGCCGATCCCCAACCGTCGCGGAACAACGCTTCTGCACCGTCGGAACCCACGCCCTCGATGGCACCGAGCGAAGCACGGGCACGGGCCTCTGCCTCACGCATTTTCGTTTCGGAATGGATGTCGATGCGCCATCCCGTCAGCTGAGAGGCCAACCGAACGTTCTGACCCTTTTTGCCGATGGCGAGCGACAGCTTGTCGTCCGGAACGACCAGTTCCATGGTGTGCGATCCCGCATCAATCAACACCTTCGTTACCTGAGCGGGTGCGATCGCATTGCATACGAAACGCGCCGGATCCGAATCGAAGGGGACAATGTCGATCTTCTCGCCGCGAAGCTCCTGGACCACCGCCTGAACACGGGAACCCTTCATGCCGACGCAGGCACCAACCGCGTCCACGTCCTTGTCGCGGGAGGAGACGGCGATCTTGGAGCGGGCGCCCGGCTCGCGGGCCGAAGCCTCGATGCGGACGATCTGTTCGTAGATCTCGGGAACTTCCATCTCGAACAACTTTTCGAGCAGTCCTCGGTGGCCGCGGGAAACAATGAGCTGAGGTCCGCGAGCGGCCTTATCAATGTCCACGAGGTAGGTCACGATGCGATCGCCCGCGCGATACGATTCACGAGGAACCTGCTCGCGAATGGGCAGCACGGCCTCGGTGCCGCTCAGATCGATGACAATCGAACCGCGCTCGAAACGACGGACGATGCCGGAAACCAGCTCGCCGCGCTTGTCCTTGTATTGGTTAAAGACGTTGTCACGCTCGGCTTCACGAACGCGCTGCAAAATGACCTGCTTGGCGGTCTGGGCAGCGATGCGTCCGAAGGTTTTCCATGCTCGATTTAACTTGAGCAATTCTCCGTACTTGCCGTCCTGTTCCTCAGCTCGAGGTTGATCTTTTTCATGATAGAAGATCTGGAAGAGCAACTCGTCGCCGACGTCGGCGTTGAGCTTGAACTGGTCGGCTTCCTGGATGGAAATTTCCTTCGCCGCCTCATTCACGGGATCGGCGACAACGATGATCTGGAACAGGTCGACCTGTCCTGTCACGTCGTTGAATTTGGCTTCGAGCTCGCGGTCTTCACCGAATGCGCGTTTGCCAGCCATCAGGATCGCTTGCTCGAGCGCGTCCACCAAGATGGGGCGCTCGATATTCTTGTCCTTTGAGACCTGGTCTAGAACTAGACCGAGATCAGTCGCATCACTCATGATGCTCTCCTTCCGTGTTTCGCAACAGTGTCGCGGGTGTCTTTGCGGGGCTTCGAGAAGGCTAAATCCCAGTCGGGAACAAGGTGGGCGCGCGAGATCGCCTCGATCGGGACGTGGCATCGAACCCCGTCGCAATCGATGTCGACAACCCCATCGTGGGCATCAAGGAGAACGCCGCTAAAATTGCGGCGCCCATCTATCGCGTCCTCGGTTCGAATCCGGGCATTTTGGCCACAAAACCGTTGGAAATCTCGCTCTTTACGGACCGGACGTTCGATGCCAGGCGAGCTAACCTCGAGCCGGTAATGAACCTTGATCACGTCGGCCACATCAAGGGCTGCCGAGACATCGCGGCTAACCCGTTCGCACTCCTCGAAGCCAACTTTGCGCTCAGAAGGTCCGCCGGCGCCTTCAAGGGGAATCGCCTCGTTCTGATTCGCGGTTTGTGGATAGTCGATGAAAAGGCGTAGCATCTGACCCTCTGGTTCACGCCCGAATTGCAACTCGACCAACTCCAACCCTGCGTCCACGACGTAAGGCTCGATCAGTTTCCAGAGGTTTGCATATTCTTTGCGCATGGGTATGAACGAGAGAAATGGAGCTTCTTCGGCGATATTCCTGGGGTTTCCGTGCGTTTTTGACAAAAAAAAGGGCGGGCTTGGGGCCCGCCCGGTTGGCGTGTGCCTGAAAGTGAACGGCGTTTGTAGCATGGGTGTGTTCGCTAGGCAACGAATGCGGCCGATTGTAAACATCGCCCTATCCGCCGCGCATGGGTGGATGTAGCCTCGGCTTCGGAAATGCCCCGATGACCAATCCTTCGACGCCACCCGTATTCGCCGCCGTTCAGGTCAACTCAAACGACGATGTGGGGCGCAACCTGAAGGTCTGTACCGACCTGGTTCGCGCAGCCGCTGCGGCAGGTGCACAATGGGTGGGCCTGCCCGAAAACTTCGCGTACCTGGGTGCAGACAGGGACCACAAGATAGCCATCGCCGAACTGGCCGAGCCGGGCAGCGATGGCCCCACTGGGCCGATTTTGGGGGCAATGAAAAACCTTGCACAAGACTTGAAGGTTTGGCTGTTACTTGGTGGTTTTCCTGAAAAATCCAACGCTCAAGAGAGCAGGATTCATAACACGTCGCTGCTACTCGACCCGGCCGGAACCATCGCCGCGCGCTACCGCAAAATGCACCTCTTCGATGTGCAGATACCCGGGGGTGAGGCCTTCTGCGAATCGGACGTTGTGGCGCCCGGAACCGAAGTGGTGGTGGCCGATACACCCTGGGGCGGCATGGGCCTGTCGATTTGTTATGACCTGCGCTTCCCGGAGTTGTACCGGGCGCTAACGGTTGGAGGGGCGCGGCTTTTGACCTGCCCGGCGGCTTTCACGCAGGCTACTGGCAAGGATCACTGGCACGCGCTATTGCGAGCCCGGGCGATCGAGAATCAATCTTTCGTGCTGGCACCGGCGCAGTGGGGGCACCACGGAGGCAAGCGAACCAGCTACGGGCACGCCCTCATTGTCGACCCGTGGGGAGTGGTCGTCGCCGAATGTGGCGACCATGACGGATTCGCACTGGCGCGGCTCGATTTGGAATACCAGGACCGGGTGCGCGGGCGGCTACCGTGTTTAAGCCACCGGAAGTTGTAACCTCGCGCGAGAGCTCCCAATCCGGAGCCTGCTGACCCCCTAATTCTCGCGCAGACAGACCGTCCCCGGACATCCGGGGGAATCTTGCTGAAGCAGGAAGAACGCAGCGACCGAGCCTCCGATCACGGCGGTGGTCGCGACCCAAAACCATGGGCTGGCAAAAACTGACGGGTTCTTCTTCTTCTGGTTCTCGGGGATGTCTTCGTCGCGGAGCAAAAGCACATCGCGTTTTTCGTACTCGAAATGTCCGTCGCCGGCGGTACCCGACATGCGTCCGTCGCCGGTCGGTGCGGGATCCGGCGCAGGTGTTTCCTCCACCACGGGTGGTGCCGCTTCCTCGGCGGTCTTCTTCAACGATTCGTCGATTTCAGCCAGGTAACCTTTGATCTCGTCGGTCTTCGCGAAATTCGGATCAAGTTCAAGCAACAAGTCGTAGTTGGCCTTGGCTTTTTCCAACTCGCCCGCATTGCGGTAGCTGTGGCCGATGTTCAACAAGAAAGCGGGCCGTGGGGCCGCGGCGAAACCCGCCTCGAACTCCTTGGCCGCTTCGGGATATTTTCCCTCTTCGTAGAGTTTGGTTCCGGCAACAAAGCGTCGCTTTCCCTCCGCAGCGTCGTCAGCGGCCATTACAGGAGAAACGAAACCCGCTGCCAACACCGCAGCCATCACCCAGGTCAATCGTTGCGCGCTCATGAGTATCCCTTCTACTAAAGAACAGGGTCGTCGGTCCAGCCTATTCAAGCCCTCGTTCGCGGAGAGAGTCATCGTCCTCTCCGTATAGATGTCCAAGCTCGTGGGCGAGCGTCGTCGCGATCGCGCTATCGAGCTCGGATTCGGTCACAACCGATCGCAGGAGATTGCGCCGGAACAGGACGATGGTCCGGCCCGGTCGATCAAACTGATTCGGGCCGTCGGGTATGGCGGTTCCGGACTTCACGATGGTGCGCATCGTACCGGGTCGCCCTGCGCGGCCAGCGACCTTGCCATCGGGATCGCCCACCTTGCCGAGCGGTTTTCCTCGATACAGCCCAAGAATGGTGGGCGAAAGCGGCGGATACTCCGAAACGAGATCGGCGCCATCCGGCAGCTCGGCGGCGACGACCTGAACGCCAACTGAGGTCAGAGCCTCCTGAACCGAGACGGGTAAATCGGCAACGGCCCGGCGGACCCGATCCTCAAAATCAACCTGGGACAGGTCCACTGGCGCGGGAAAAGCAGTGGGGTTCAGTTCGCGGGCACGGGTGAAGAGCTGCGTCGCGCGGGTTTCGGTTGCGGTGTCACGCTCAAGCACGAGGGCGAGGTGGTGTTGCACGATCGGGTTGTTCGGGTGTTGCGCCAGCAGGCGTTCAAGTTCCGCGCGCGCCTCGGGAAATCGGTTCAACTCGAAGAGGGCCGCGGCATATTGCGTTTTGGCAACCACGGAATCGCGGAGGGTACCGCGGGCGCGCTCCAACAAGATCGCGGCCTCGTTCGGTCGACCGAGATCGAGCAAAGCCTGTCCGCGCAGCAGCTGCAGACGCGCCCGCTGTTCAACGACGGTGGAATTCGCGACTCGACCGCCCCGCCGGATCAGACGCTCGGCACGTTCACCGTAAGCAAGGCCAATCTGGGTGCGACCGGCTGAAGGCGGCAGCCGATTGATGAAGAGGTCGGCCGCAAGTTCGAGAGCCTCGACGTCATCGGGGGTCAGTGCCAATACCAGCTCGACGGCATCCCGGGCCTCGTCGAGTCGGCCGAGGGCAACCAGCGCAGAGGCCCGGTCGTGATGCGCTTCGATGGATGAGGGCGCGGCATGAACCGCTTCATCGGCGCAGCGCAAGGCCGAAGCCGGATCGGCGCCGAACATCGAGGCCGCCCGGTCGAGGAGAACGGCAATCGGAGCCCTCTCCCAGGCCGGCATATCGGGGATACAGCGCTGCGGGGGAGGGACAATGCGCGCTGTCGGCGGCGTATCGGTGGGCGTCGGTTCCGAGGTGCGTTCGGGCGTTGGAATATCAGCGGGCACGACGAACGCTATCTTTTCCGGTAGCGGGGGTTCTCTTTTCTGGCAGCCGACGGCAAGTGCAAGGATGATCCCCATCGACCCCAGGGCCGACCTCGTGCAGACACTGATCCCGCAACTGCGCATTGACAAAGTGTAGCCCGGCCCCGGTAAATTCCCAGCAACTGAACGGAACGTCCTCGGGTCGAGATCACGCAGGAAAAACCCTCAGTGCGCCACACCCCAGTTGCGGCCAAAGCCGGAATCGACCCGGAGAGGCACCTTCAAGGGATAGGCGCCTTCCATCTCTGACTTCACGAGCGCAGCAATGGATTCGGCCTGCCCTTCCGGCACTTCCAGTACCAACTCGTCGTGTACGGTCAGCAGGAGATCGCAACCTGGATGATCCTTCAAACTCTGGGCGATCTTCAACATCGCAAGCTTCAGGATGTCGGCTGCTGATCCCTGAATCGGGGTGTTGCGGGCGATTCGTTCTCCATGGGCCCGCATCTGAGCACGCGCGGCAGCCAACTCCGGAACCTTGCGCCGACGGCCAAGCAACGTGCTGACCTCGCCGGTTTTCTTTGCCTCGGCAACAAGATCGTCCATGTACGATTTGACGCCCGCATAGCGTGCAAAATAGCGTTCGATGTATTCCCGTGCCTGGGCACGGGGAATGTGTAACGCTTGCGAAAGACCAAAGTCCGTTTGGCCAAACACCAGACCAAAGTTGATGGCCTTTGCGATGCGCCGTTGATCGGCATCGACTTGCTCAGACGGAATGCCGAAGATTTCGGCGGCCGTTCGTCGATGGATGTCGGTGTCCTCTGCAAAGGCTGCCAAAAACGACGGATCACCTGAAAAATGGGCCAACACGCGCAGTTCGATCTGCGAATAATCCGCCGACAGAAGCACCCGGCCCGGAGGCGCCACAAACGCCTCACGAATGCGCCTACCCATCGGCGTTCGGATGGGAATGTTTTGTAGATTCGGATCGCTTGAAGACAAGCGGCCCGTCGCCGCAACCGCCTGGTTGTAGGTCGTGTGTAAACGACCGGTGCGCGGATTGACCAGACCCGGCAAAGCGTCGAGATACGTGCCCTTCAGCTTGGTCAACGAGCGGTATTCGAGAATCTTCGAGGGCACGGGATGCGAGGCTGCAAGCGCTTCCAGCACGTCTGCGTCCGTGGAGGCCCCGGTCTTGGTCTTCCGTATCACGGGAAGGCCTAGTTTCTCGAACAGGACTGTCGCCAGTTGTTTCGGCGAACCGATGTTAAAAACTGAACCCGACATCTCGTGAATTACGGTTTCGAGTTCCGCGATCGCGACCGCGGCCTCTTGCGAAAGCGCCCGTAAAAACTGGGTATCCACGAGCACGCCCCGACGTTCCATCGCGGCCAGTACCCTCGAAAGGGGTAGTTCGACGTCGCGATAGAGTGACTGCATCGAAAGTGTTCGCAATGTCTCGTTTTGTGGAACGGCCAGCGCCAGCGACGCGGAAGCCTCGATGCCAATCACGGAGGGCAATGCATCGGGGGTAACCGCGGAACGCATGCGGACGCCGTCGAATCCCGCGGCGCGCGCAACATCCGCAAGCTCGTGCTGATTGCGGGCCGGATCAATGAGATAGGCCGCCAACAGACTGTCCGAAACAACCCCTTCGAGCGCCACGCCGGCCGCGGCAAGGAACACCTCGACGAACTTGCCATCGTGGGTGTGTTTGGCGATCGCCGGTTCCGTAAAGATCGCGGAAACAGCCTGCAAAAACGCCTTGAGATCAAGCACCACTTCACCAGACGGCAAGAGTGAGACCTGCTGCTCCGCGGATACCGGAACGTAAAATCGGCGGCCATCGGGCACCGCAAAGCCAAAGCCGAGGGCAGCGGCGCGCAGCGGATCGACCCCATCGGCGAGCAGACTCAACCCGACGACACCCGCTCGTTGGATTTCAGTGACCAGCGCCGAAAGCGCTTTCGTATCACGTACAACCGTCGTGATGCCAACCGAGAGATCCACCGTCGGCCGCGAGGACATCGCAGGTGGCGCAATGGGTTCGGGGTCCGCGTCCGCGGGAGGCGACGCGGGAGGCTTCTGCCGCTGTGAAAACAGGGGCAAAGTACTGTCGTCGGCCGGCGCTACGGTCTTTGCTGCGACCTTGGCTGCGACCGGCGAAACCGCATCCATCTGGCCCATCATTCGATGGAACTCCATCTCGGTGAACAACTGCTCAAGCGCGCCTCTGTCGGGCGGGCGACGTTGCAGCGACTCGATATCCCGGCCGAGATCGACGTCTTCTTTCAGCGCCACAAGGGCTCGCGCCAACTTGACCTGTTCAATGTGTTCACGCAGGGCTTCGCCACGCTTGCCCTTGACCTCGGCAACGCGTGCCAATAGTCCATCGAGCGAGCCAAACTCCGCGATCAAGGCCGCGGCGGTTTTCGGTCCGATGCCGGGAACACCCGGTACGTTGTCGACCGCATCGCCCACAAGTGCCAGCAGATCCCCCACCCGCTCTGGCGGCACACCCCACTTTTCCTGCACGCCCGAAGGTCCGACGAGGCGGTTCTTCATCGCATCGAGCATCGAGATGCCGGGGCCGATGAGCTGCATGAGATCCTTGTCCGACGAGCAAATGACCACCTGAAGATCGGTGGCGCTCGCCTTTCGGGTCAGGGTCGCTATCAAATCGTCGGCCTCGACGCCCTGTACGCGCAGCGATGAAATGCCAAACGCACCAATGACTTTTGGAACGAGGTCGATCTGCGCGGCCAATTCCGGTGGCATGGGCGGCCGATTCGACTTGTATGCCGGGTAAAGCGCGTCGCGAAACGTGGCCCCGGGGCTATCAAATACGGCAACCAGATGGCTCGGGCTGTGTTCGCGCTCGATCTTGAGCAGCATCGAACACAACCCGTGAATCGCGCCCGTTGGTTGGCCTGTCCGAGTGGTCAATGGGGGCAGCGCAAAAAACGCCCGATAAAGGTAGTTGTAAGCGTCGACGATATACAGCGATCCCTGCATTTGGTCCCCCCAAAAAATGGATGGAAAGGTACCCTAGCAAACTTCATCTCCACGTAGGTTTTAGCGATACTCTCTCCAACCTCTGGCCCCAAAGACCGTGATTCCGACGCCCGCCATCCCGACCAAAAAAAAGCGACGATCGCTACGCAGGATGGTCGGCCTCGCGCTTGTCGGAATGGTCCTCCTGTTTGCCCTTGGATTCGCGGCCGTGGTGAACATCGTTCAGGGCGAAACGGCAGGCGGCCTCATCACCAGCATCGTGGCGAAGATCGGTCTGCGCGGCACCATCGAGGTGAAATCGATCCGCTGGCCCGCACGCATCCTCTGGGATGTGGTGACGGACAATCCGACGCCTCTCGTGGTCGAGGGCGTGACGATCACGGATCCCGACGGCGTCGTGGTCTTGCGCGCCCCTCGACTTGAATTGAAGGTTCCGCCGCGGTCTGCGCTTTCGGCGCGCATCAAGATGTACGATCTGAAGATCGGGCCTGATGTCTTTTGGCGATTCGCCGATACCAAGGACGGCAAGGACAATGGCTTTCTCTCGGCCGTGGCACCAAAACCCAAGATTCGACCCGCGGGTAGCAAACCGCCACCCGAGCCGGAGCCTTCGGATTTTCTAATTCAGATCGTCAACGCCGACCTCGATGGATTCACCGCAGAGTTTGACTACCCGGGCGCGTGGGGCCTCTTGCTGGCCGATATCAAGGGAACTGCAACCTTGCGGGTCGAAGGCGACTTTGTTGGGTTCGATTGCCAAAATCTGGATGCGCGCAAGGGTGGCCATCTGACCATTCTGACCGAGACCCTTCCTTTTGACCGCGTGAAGGTCAAACGTGTTGCAACCACACCGGAATGGCGCAACGACATTTTTCTTGAGATCGATCACGCGGACACCGGCAAGTCCGTTCTGACAGGCAAGGGATTTTTCACCCATATCTACGATGGCGGTCCCGCCGGAATTGATCTGCACGCTGAATTTGCCAACGCGGCCAACGCCCTCGACTCGGTTCATGGGCCCATCATCGACAGCGTGGGCGATCTTGAGATCACCGGTGATGACGCACGTATTTCCCTCGACCTGACGGAACCCTTCGAACGCATCGCCATCAACGGTACGTTCGCCGGGCTCGACATCCGACGCGAGACCATGCATGCGAAGGACACCACCTTCGATCTACATTTCGTCGCACAACCACTTGAGGTGTCGACGCGTTCATTCCGATTCAACGCTCCCGACAAGGGCCAGCTGGAACTGGGTGCCCGACTTTGGGCGGACGCCACCCGCGACGACGATCGCAACCAGGAACCCGATCTGACGTTGCAATCGACGATCACGTTCAAACACCTTTCGACCCGGACCTATGTCCCGAAGGAGCAGCAAGCCATGGCGGCGGGCAGCATCGACGGACAGCTCGACGCAGAGATCAACCTTGCGACGACAGCAGGCAGCGTGCGCATTCCGCGGCTCGACATTCATCGGGCCAAAGCGGCAGGTTTGCCCAGGCGTATCGGCATCGACGGACAGGCCTCCTTTTCACCGACTGCGGTTGAAACCACCGGCATTCGCGTTCGCGTTCCCGGTGCAACCGCACAGGCCAAGGGCAAGGTCGATCTCGTCAAGCAATCAATGGCTCTCTCGTTGCGAACGGCGGCCCGCGACCTGGGTCAGGCGCTCGCGCCCTTCGGGGTTCCAGCGGTTGCGCGTTCGGCACAGGCCAACGTGCAAGTGTCGGGAGCCTTCGACAATCCGTCGGTCACCGGTTCCGCGAAAATTCAGCAAGTCGGCGTCGCTGGCGGTCCCATCTTTCCGGAGCTTCGTACGGTATTTTCGCTACACAATGGCCTGGCGACGCTGAAATCGTTGCAAGGAGAGGTCCTCGGCGGAGCGATTGATGCCTCCGGCAGCGTACAACTGTATCGCAACACCATTGCGAGGATGCTGAAGACGCCGTCGGTGGAGCTCAAGGTTTCCGGCAAGGCAATTGAACTGGGGAGCTTACTTGCGGACGCGATTGTCGCAGGAACGTTGTCCTTCGAGGCCAGCGCAACAGGCCCGATCAACAAGATCAACGGAAAATTGGTTCTTCCGCGCGGGACACAACTCACCGTCATGGGGGAGGCATTCACCCTCGATGGCCTTTCAGTCGAAGTCACGCCGACCGCCGTCACATTGAGTCCGATGCAACTCAATCGGACAAAGGGCGGCACACTCACCCTCGAGGGTAGTCTCGGCCTTTCAGGTGACATGCCGCTTGCGATCCATTTGCGCATCGACGATTTCCCGCTCGATGGAGCACCCGGCGTGGCGGCCTCCGGCATGGCCTTACAAGGAACCCTGTCGGCGGATCTCAGGGTTGGCGGAACATTCGCAACACCTTTACTTGAAGGCACCCTCGCACTTGAGGATGTTGCCGTCGACACGATCGCCCTCGGAGATGCACAGCTTGCTTTCGAGTCAAAACCCGACGGCACGGTTGCCGCGACCGGGAAACTGTTTGGGCTCGCAACCTTGAACGCGCAGGCACAACTCTTGCCGGCAGGTCCCCATGCCGATATCACCCTCGCCTTCGACGAACTCAAGATCGAGGAGATGCTCGCCCGCTTCGGAAAACCCGTGCAGTTGCAATCGAAGCTCACCGGGACAGTGAACCTCGCCATTCGACCGGGCAAAGATCCCTCGGCAACCGTGCGCCTGACCGAGCTTTGGGTCGCACTGAGCAAAACTCTAGCCGCTGCAACCGGTGCAGCCGAGAGCCCTCTTTCAATCAAGAATCGAGGTGACATCGTTGTGCACTGGTCGGGAGATACCACCTCGCTTGAAACCACCACGCTCGTGACCGAAGCGGGGGAATTTCAGTTCGACGGCAAGATCAAGGGAGATGGCGTGACCGCGAATTTCGTGGGGCAACTCGATGCCGAGTTTTTGCAGCCCTTTCTCGACAAACAGTTCACGGGAATTCAAGGATCGGTGATGATGGGATTGCGGGCCGAGGGAAAACTATCCCAACCGGCATTAACCGGAACCATCGCCATCACGCGTCCTATTCGCATGGACAGCAAAGCGCTGGGCATGCACTTCGAGATCCCGACCGGCATGATCAACGTCCGCCCGGGGACGATCAATCTGCACAATCTAAGTTTGCGGGTGGACGAATCGGCAATCGTACTGCAAGGCGAAGCCGCGCACGATCCCAACTTTACGCTGACACAATTTTCGGTGGAAGCCGACGGCGAACTTTCCGCTCGCTTGCTTGCGGTTGTTGCACCGAAAGTCTTCACGGAATCGCGCGGAACACTCACAATCAAAGGACGACTCGACGGTTCACCTGCGGCTCCCAATTTCGATGCCCTTATCAAGGCCAGTGCCGTGAACATTCGTTTGCGCGATTTCGATCGCCCAATTGAAGTACAAACTGCCGAGCTTCGACTCAACACGCGCGAGATGGCGCTCACCAACGTGCGGCTCGTGCTCGACAATCAGGGCATCGTCACGATTGGCACACCGGGCACGCCCCCGGGACGCGTGGTGTTCGAGCAACTGGCACCCGAGTTCAAGATTCGATACGCAAATATTCCGATTCGCGGCGAACATCTCAGCTACCGGTCGCCCGGGGTCTTCGAGGTAGACGATCTGGGTTTCCAGTTGCAATTCGAGGGCGACTTCGACAAGAACATGGCGCTGTCGGGAGATGTTCGCGTGATCTCCGGGCGCGTGACCTGGGACTTCGACGTGAAAGAACTCGCGATCTCGCCGCGCATTGTCGAAGGCTATGGTCGCCCCGCCCCGGCAAATCCTTTGCTCGACCAAATGACACTGGACCTGACTGTGCGCACGATCGGAGACACCTTCTTCGTTCAGAACAACCTCGCGCCTGAGATGTACATGTGGATCGACGTGAACGTGGGCGGAACCGTAGGTCGACCTCTCATCTCGGGCAACTTGCGTCCCACGGATGGTCGATTCCATATCCTCGGACTCCGCGGCGACTTTGATCTGGTTCCGGACGTGAACTTCATCACCTTCGAGCCAACCCGCTCGCTGGAAGAGCTTGAAACGCCCTGGATCGACATCCAGGCGGAAAACCTTGTAACCGACAACAATGGCAGCGAACACCTCGTTCGAATGCGGATCTCGGGACCCATCGGACAGGCCCGCATTGAACTTTCAAGCGATACGGGATTGAACCAGAACCAGGCGTTGCTACTGCTCCTATCCGGGCAACCCAGTTTGTCCCCTGCTCGCTTCGGCACGGGCAACCCGACGCTCGGCCGCAATCTCAACACCGGCGTTGATATCGCCGGCCAGGCAACCCGAGACGTGATGTCGTCGCTAATCGAACCTTACATCGCCGATACCCTGGCACTCCTCACAGGAGACCGGCTGGCGCTTCGTCCTACGGTTGGTTCGGACGGATTGGAAATGCGACTCTTCGGCCGGTTTTCTCGGCAACTGCGGTTGCAAATGAGCTACCTACAAGGGTTCCAAAACCAGCGCCGTGCGCGCGGTGAAGCGGCGCTGTGGCTGGCCGACTACGTGAATCTGCGCAGCTTCGGCGAATACCTGCAATTTCAGCCACAGCCCGGCATCACGGAGACCTTCAGCTCGGTGAACCTCGAGTTGTCCCTCGAATATCCGCTGAGGCTGCCGTGGCCGTGAAGCTTCGCACCCTCCTTTCCTGGTTGTTTCTGTGCGCCGTCAGCAGCGACAGGCTTGCACAGGGGGCCGAACCGGCCGCGCAGGAAAACGTGCCACGCCTTGGACAGTGGACATTTACGGGGACGCCCATCGATCCCGTTTCCAAGCTCGATGCATTCGTGAAGATCATTGCTCCGGTCGGCGGCTATTTCGTTAACGAAGGTCCAGCGGACACGGCCGGAACACCGATCGGCACGATTCCACGGCTACGAGAGGGTCTAACAGAGATTGGATACGACAGCACCATCATCAGCACCACCCGCGGTGACACCGTCAGCCTTTCCATCGAATTGCGACCCCACGATCGCATCCGATTTGTCTATGTCGATGGCAACTGGCCGCTACGGCAAGATCAAATCGTACGACGACTTTCGATCCGGCCGGGCGACGCCGTCACGGCGGCCGGAAAAGAACGCGAGCAGTTTCTTCAGAACGAAGAAAGTCGCGTCCTCACCTACCTGCATTCGCAGGGATACCTTGACGCAAAAGTTGATGTCGAACTCCACGCCACGGGCAAGCCGCCAGCACCACTCCTCGTTCGCATCGGCCTGAAGCTGGGACCCGGCTATCCGATTGGCCCCATCTCGGTCAAGGGAAAAAGCGCCCTTCCCGTGAGCGAGATTGAAGATTTCTATCGCCATGACGACTGGCGATTCGCATGGCTTCGTCCGATGCCATTTGATCAGCCGACGCTGAGAACCGATACCAACAACCTTGTGTTTCGGTTACGGGAAATGGGCTATCCGGGCGCGCGGGTCCAGACTAAATTCAAACTTCGTCGAGCCGCCGCACGGCCCGACAAGACGATCCCGGTCGAGCTCGATTTTCGTCAAAACAAAAAGATCGACATTTTATTTGAAGGCACGACCTGTTGTACGGATTCAAAACTCCTTGAGGCCACAACCATTCTCGAACGGGGTAGCTACGACGACGTTGAGGTCGAAAACAGCCGCATTTCGCTCGCGAGGTTCTTTAGGGGGCGAGGCAATATGTTTGCCGAGGTTTCCGCGCGACGCGACACGGTCAGCGCGAATCACGATCGCATCCAGTTCACAATCAAAGAGGGTCCGCGGCTGCGGGTGGACAAGGTATCGGTCGACGGAAGTCGCGTTCTTTCTTCCAACGCTCTCTTGGACGCGGTCACGGTCCGCGAGTTCCCCTTGCTGGGCCGCATCGGCCTCGGCGAAGGCGGATACGCAAGCCTTCAACAGCTTCAAGACGACGTATTGCGTATCACCGATTTCTACGAACGGGTTGGATATCGGGGAGCAAAGGCAGCCGTTGATATTGGCCCAGACAAGTCGCGGATGCGACCGATTGAAACCACGATCTCGGGTTCAGATCGAAACGAGTGGGAATCTGCACGAAAGATTTTCGTCCGATTCCGCGTCCTCGACGAAGGCCGACTGATTCGCGTCGGCAAGATTCGATTCCGTTCACACGATGGCAGTCCCCTGCCCCAAAGTGAAACGACACTGAAGAAGTCTATTCTTGTCCGAACCGGCGACCCGTATCGGGATGGGGGTTTTCGTCGCGATGCCGAGCGGGTCATGAAGGTGTTCCGCGGCGCAGGGTACCCCAATGCTACGACCGAACCCGAGTTGATCGAAAACGACGACATCGTCAACGTCGACATGGTGGTCACAACCGGCTCGAAAGTGGTGGTTGGTCCGGTCTTTTTCCGCGGCAATTTCCACACGGATGCGAGCGCGATTGAGCAATGGCTGCCACTGCGCGAAGGTCAGGTTCTGAAAGAGACGGAGTTCGAACGCGGCCAGCGGAATCTTGCCATCTTACAGTACTTTTCCAACGCAAACCCGATTCGATTCCCGGGGCTACACGGCGCAAGCGATACGGTTCCCATGTTGATCCATGTGCAAGAGCGACACGATCACTACGGCATCTTCCGGCTCGGTGGGGGCGCATCGACCAATCAGAAGAATCCCGATACGGGTTTTCCAATCGGTGCGTTTGCTTCACTCGGATATGACCACGGCAACTTTCTCGGGGCCGGCTACATCGTTCGTTCTCGTGGTTCGTTTGGCAATTCGTTGACGCGAGCTGAAGCAGACGTCGAAAATCCGCGATTGCTCGGAACATTGTTCAGGCTCCAACTTTCGAGCGTCTATTTGAGGCAGTCAACTGCGCGCCTCGGCGATATCCGCTCGGGTTCAGCGGTCGTCGGTCTTGCGCGACAGTTGCATCCCGGGCTTGATGCTTTCCTGCGTTATGGGGTCCGCGACATCGTGCGAACCGAACCTTTCATTCGCACGGGCGGTGCCGACACCACACAACGCTCGGTAAACCTCGATACCGTTGTCGGCAGCGTGAGCTTCGGAATTGAGCTTTGGCGCCTCGACAACCTTCTTGTGCCACGACAGGGCTTCAAGGCCACCGCGAGCGTCGAATTCGCCGAGCCTGCACTCACCCTGGGCATCGGCGACGACCGCTTCTTCAAACTTCATGGCGATGTCACCACCGTGGTACCGATGTCACACCGTCTGTCGGTCCGACACAGCTTCCGATACGATCACGGGTTGCCCATGGGCGGAACCGATTTCCTACCAAAAGTGGAACGGTTCTTTGGCGGCGGCGACACCACGTTGCGAGGCTATGAGCTCGATCGGGCGCGGACCGAAGTGACCCGTCTCGATCTGGGCGGTGGCCTCGGACTGCTACAATTCCGTCCGCAGGGCGGAAACCTCCGCATCCTGAACAACCTGGATTTTCAGTACAACGTATCAGGCCCGTTGTTCGCGGCTGTCTTCATCGACAACGGCATCGTGGCGGACACGGTGGATGCCTTGAAGCCCGACCGCTTTAGGCATGGCGTGGGCGTCAGCCCGTTCCTCGTCAAACTGCCGGTCGGTGATTTGAGTATTTCGTGGGCCTGGCCGCTCAATCCCGGGCCGGGAGATGCACCCGCGGGCCGACTGCATTTCAATGTCGGTCTGCTGTACTAAACGCAATACGTTTACGGCTCTACTTCGGTGCGACGTACGCAATCATATGATGTTTGCGCTCGAACGCCTTCTTCCCTGCAATCGCATCTGCGTTGTTTGAGAAGCTTCCGAGGCGCACGCGATACCAGACACCCTTGTCTGGTATGTCCGAGACCACGATATAAGGCGACTCGCCCACAAACTTTGTCATAAAAGCATCTGCCTCGGCGCGATCCTGAAACGAACCAATTTGCAATGCGAACGCGCGCGCGTCCGTACTTGCCGGCACCGGTTCGGTGGCGGTCGTTGCAACAGCGGCCAAAGGTGCTGGTTTATCGATCACAGGTTTTTCCACCTTCACCTCGGGCATGCTCGGCGCACTCGCGACCGCCACGGGAGTGTTTACTGGAACAGGTACCCCCAGGACCGGTTTCGGCTTTGCCTCAACGACTGAAATGGCCACGGGTTCCACGATCGGCGGTTCAACCGCAGGGATGGATGCAGCGCTCTTCGACCGTCCGGATCCGGACGGTATCAACGCGCGCTGAAACGTCAGCGATTCTTCGCCCGCGCCGGTGGCAGGCCTCGTCGCGACCCGATCGAGCAATGCGAGAGGATCCTCGATTTCGGGAGCGGCTGCATGTCCTCGCGATTCGAGGCGCTTGCCCACGATGACCCCCAGGGTAAAGAGGAGGCAGGCCACGAGCGCGCTGCCAAAGAACAAGAAAAACACCTGTCTGTTGTCGAGGCGTACCTCGATCTTGTCTTTCCAGCGTTCGACGTCACGTAATGTGCGTTCTTCCATCGTCGCCTCGGCAGTGTATCGCATCGTCGCCCTCCCAGGAACGTTGGTGTCACAAAAACCTACATGTAAGTTTTCGCACGTTTTCGGGAGTCGTCAAGAAATCTAGCGTCTTCTTGTCCAGAAAGCAGAAATCTCACTGTATCTGGAACGAGTCCTTCCCCGAGGAGAATCGGGAATCGAGCCCGAGCCGGCGGGTATTGGCCCGGAGTATCTGCCCACGGTTGCCCGGCGATGCGCGCCCCGAATCGACCATATAGAGATAGGGGAAGAAGGCGGCGGCGTTGTCGCCGTCTTGCGGTCGAACGGGTATTGGGCTCGAGAGGAGGCGGGTCGGAACGGCAATCGAATTGCTGTTCGACTGGTCGATTATCGTCGGGACGAACCCACCCCGAACGGCAGCTGTCACAACGATGCCATCTCCGAAAGGCGCTTCGAGATTCGTCAGGACCGAGATCATGTCGATCGTCTCGAACAAGGCCTTGATGTGCGGCCGTCCATCGGGAGTAGTGCCGACGAAGATACAGGGGTTTGTCGAACCCGGCGTAGCCATCGGACCAAGGCGCAGAGCCTTCGCCGAATCGGTCTCTGCCGAAAAATTGCAGGACGCCGCGTGCAAAGGGATGCGGTTGATAAGGCGTGTGTCTCGCCCTGTTGAATCGACGCAAAGGCCACCCTGCTCTTGCACAGTATTGATTCGAGGTGTGAGTTGACCTGTCACCAGAAACGCGCGCCCAACGGAAACGCTATAAGCCCTGGTCCGCCGCATACATTCCAGCGCATTGGGTGTGTCCAGCGCCGGCGCTTCAGCGCAGTACGGTTCCGTCTTCCCGGGAACGCGCTCGCAAACAAATCCAAGGCGGCAGCCTTCATCGTCGCCGGGTACCGTACAAGGACTGAAGCAGCCCTTGCCCTGCCCTGCATACATCTCCACGCACTTGAAGCCTGCATAAATCTCGGGTTCAAGGCCGGTGCAGTCCGAATCCTGCGTACAACCTCCAAAGGTAGGCCGCGCGATCTCGTCCAGTCTCAACCCAAGCGCGAGCGACTGCGGCCCTGCCTGTACAACACGGTATCGGCGTCGACTGGAGATGAATCGACCACAGGTCTCTTCGATATCCGCGGGCGACGCGCCATCGAAACACATTCCGGGCGCAGCGGCGTTGACCTTGACACACCGGCTGCTGCCGTCTTCGCTACAGGAGCGATCGTCGGCGCACCCAAAGAACCGTACCACATCGCCCGCGAGAACGCCCCGGCCGCAAAACTGGGCACCCACGTCGGTTAACTCTCCGGTGGCCGAATCAACCGAAACAGCCGGAGTGACAACGTTCTTGAGCGTAGCGGTAATTCGTTCGGTGCCCTCCAGCGTTCCTTCCCAGATGAAGGTCCAGAGCTGCGGTCGCGTTTCATCGGGACGCGGAAAACGGGCATAGCCAAATTCAACTCCGGTGTTCTCAAGCTGCGGAATTGCCGAATTCTCGAGTTTGGCGCGCAACGCAAGCGGCAGATTCGAATTCGTAAGCGACAAATTCGGCGGCGTCACAATTTGGGGTGGACCTAGAATAACGTCGCCCGCGAGATCCGATTCACCCACCTGCAGGTTGCGCGGCTGATGGAGAATGGGCCAACCGTGGGAAGTCGCATTCCCACCGCCTGCAGGGAGACCGCCTTGTTCGCCCGAACGCACCGTCGGATCGACATTGATAACCGCAATTTCGCCATTGGAATAGAGCAGATACGCAAATCCGCCGTCGACGCCGTTGTTGTTGGGATTCGGAACGTTCGGTACACCAACGCGCGCAAACGCCACGTCCACTGGAACGGGATCGGCAAGGGGACCGCTTGGATCGCTCGACAGACGAATCCCGGGGCCGGCCGCCAACAGCCGCCTTGGTTTCCGCGGCGCCGTGGGATCATCGGGAATTTCGTGACACCCGAGACCGCGCGCCATCGGATTCGGAAGTGACAGATACAATGAATCCACCTGCGTATCGCACTCAATCTCGCGCAGCGAAAGCGTACGACGCCCGACATCCAGCACCCGAACTGAAGCATCGCCTACAATCGCGTACAGATATTGTGCTGCACTCGAACTCACAAACGTGTCGTAGGCATCCGTTGAGAGGCGCAATCGTTTCACGCCTGCAGCGCCATCGTGAAGTGGGATCGCCGAACCAAGCGGCGATGCCACAAGGCTGTCGCTACCGACCTCGATGGAAAATACCGAGTCCGCGTTGACGCCGCCCACATAAGCGCGCGACCCATCCGGGAGAACTGCCAGCGCTGAAACCAACACGTCTTTACCGAGAGGAATGGGTTCCGACATACCGGCATCACCCGTGTCTAGATCGGCATCCGTGTTGACGATCGGAGCAAACGGCGTCCCGGCATCGACAGTCGTTCCCGACGGGCCATTGCACTCGACCGGGCAAACGGGCGATGTGCCGACCGGGGAGACGCCAGTGCTCGTTACTCGAACGGAATCAAGCAATCTGCCCGAAGGAAACTCGACGAGCGCCACAAGAGAACAACCTGGGTACGTAACGAGCGCTCGATAGGGGACACGACCCGTGGCCGAGAAAGCGCCCGACTCTGAACAGAGGTTTTGCGCGGCAACCACACCCTCGTTGAACGTCGGAAGAAACTGAATCTCGCCGGGGCGCGCCGCGATCGGACCATTGGCAGCAGACACCCGCAAGCGACGCGAAGCCACCGCTGTGGGTGAACTGATTTCGGTCGATGCCCTGGTCCCCGGAAAAATCGCCTTCAACATGAGGCCCGTATCCACGTAGCTGAAATCGCAAGAGCCCCGATTCAGGGTCACCGCCCGACACCCATCGCCGGAAGCAACCACCGCTTCGGGCAAGGCACCCACGGGCAACATGTTGTATCCGAAATTACCAGGATCGATATCGGCCACACGATTGCGATCGAAGTCCACCGCTGCCAACTCCGATCGAGCGGAGTTCGTGAGCAGGCCGAATGTCCCCAATTTCCTGGAAGACAGATCGACGACCGGATCCGTTGTGGTCGGTGGTCGACACTCGGCCATCGGCCTACCCGAAATCACCAACGCCCCGTTCTGTTCAACCCGGGCCATACAAACGAAGGCCATATCCGTCGGCCGGTCGAAATTCTTCACCGGCAATACGATTGGATCCTGGCCGCATGCGGATACGACTGCCAGCAAGAATCCCGTCAGGAACCATGACCGCGCTTTCACTTCGGATTCCTTGTTGCGGCGCGAGGAAAGCCAATGCGCTGAACCACCCGGTATTCATTGGTGCTCTTGGGATCGAGGTCGATGACCGAGACGTTGTTGTCGGCAAAACCAGCCACAAAAGCAATCCTGGGATCGGTGGGTGAGAACGCGATGGAGGATGGTCCACGTCCAATGTCGATGATCGAATCGAGTTTGGTGGTCTCGGGATCAACCACATAAACCTGCCCGGATTCGAAACACGGAACGAATAGTTTCTGACCGCGTCCCGCGTCGTGCATTCGCATCTCCATCGGACCTGCACCCACTTCAACGGTCGCAGTCGCGACGAACTCGCGCTCGCCCACCGCGTTTTGTAAAATCGACAACCGTGTCACTGCGGAGGCGGTCGGGAAACCAGATCCCGGGTTGTCAGTGGTTCGATGAAGCAAGAACGCGCGCGACTCGTCAGGCTGGATCAACAGCCCGCGCATATCGGAATC
Organism: Deltaproteobacteria bacterium; assembly: GCA_034439895.1. GTDB lineage: Bacteria > Myxococcota_A > Polyangia > Fen-1088 > Fen-1088 > JAWXBF01. The sequence continues at coordinate 5,818 of JAWXBF010000055.1, read as the reverse complement.
TCGCGGCAGGAACGCCGCAACCTGAAGACCCCGCGAAGAAACGAGGTGCAAATTCGGCACTCCCGCACAGCCAGCCTGCGACGGGCGACTCAAATAGTTCTCGCCTATCACCGTCGCGCTCGACGAAATGGAATAGACGGGTGAATTCCGTCCAACGGTATCGGTCACGACAACACCCGTGACGCCATGGCGCCCGCGGTCCGCGAAAACGAACTCGTTGACCGACAACAACTGTGGCAGACGCATCGTCTCAGGCGCACAGACGTCCACCAGTGAGACGCCGCCGGTTGTATGTCCAACGAACAACAGGGATCGCCCCTGGTCGAGCGCCAGAGAGAACGGTTCCTGTGGAAGCAACGTCTTGGTCGGCGGCTCACCGACGGCCGACAACATTGCCGACTCGATCTTGAAAGCGTCGCCACACAAGGCACCCCGCCCACTCGGGCGCGGATTCTCCAGGGTTCCGTTACACGAAAACTTCGGACCGGACGGAGTCTGCGCGGCGTCAACAAAGGTAATCGACGGATCCCCACGAACGCTCACAAAGAGCCGTTCAACGGGAACGCCCGATCTTACAAACGATTGGGCGACGATACCCGAACCAAAACTTCCGATGCCGATGGTGTTGTCACCTTGCACGTAGGCACGTTCATCGCAGTTGCGAATGCGATGATCGAACACGTCTCGGCAACAAAAGCGCGACGGCTTTCCAGTCGGAAGAAAATCATTCGAGGCACACGGCGTCTCGAATCCCTGCCGGTCCGCCGCAACCAAGTTCAAGTCAAACGCGGCGACCGTGCCGGCGTTGTAGCGCAGGTCCGCGTTTGAATTGACCACGTACAGCCATCGACCATCGCCCGAGGTCAGAACCGTCGATGGCAGGAAGATCCTGTCCACCGGCGGCTCGATCCCGGACTGGCCGAAACAACCAAGGGTCGCCACCCCGAGGGCGGCAACCAGGATGCGCGTAGTTCTCACTTGTGTCGCAGAGCAGCTTGCGCGGCCGCAAGGCGCGCGATGGGCAAGCGGAATGCCGAGCACGATACGTAGTGCAGGCCAATCATGTGGCAGAACTCGATGGACGAAGGATCGCCGCCCTGTTCGCCGCAGATTCCCAGTTTGATGTCAGGACGAGCGGCCTTGCCACCGGCAACTGCCATCTTCATGAGCTCGCCCACACCATCGCGATCCACGGAGACGAAGGGATCATTCGGGTAAATGTCCTGCTCGCGGTAGGCCGCAAGGACCTTGCCTGCATCGTCCCGCGAAAGACCAAACGTCGTTTGTGTCAGATCATTCGTGCCGAACGAGAAGAACTCGGCCGTTTCGGCGATCGCCTTGGCGGTGAGCGCTGCACGCGGGATCTCTATCATGGTTCCCACCATGTACTTGACCTTTTTGCCCTTGGCCTTGAACACCTCGGCGGCCACGCGATGCACGAGATCTGCCTGTGCATCGAGTTCCTTCTTCGTGCCAACGAGCGGGATCATGATTTCCGGCTCGACCTTGACTCCCTTTGCTGAGACATCAACCGCCGCTTCGAGAATCGCACGCGCCTGCATCTCGGTGATCTCGGGGTACGAGATGCCGAGACGGCAACCACGGTGACCGAGCATCGGGTTCGACTCGTGCAGGTCGGCGATGCGAGCATTGATCTGAGCGACGGTCTTGCCCGTCGACTTCGCGAGTTCTTTCACGCCGGCTTCGTCGTGCGGGAGGAACTCGTGCAGCGGGGGATCGAGGGTACGAATGGTCACGGGCAATCCGCCCATCGCCTTGAAGATACCTGCAAAGTCCGCGCGCTGAAGCGGCAGCAACTTGGCGAGCGCAACGCGACGCTCGGCCTCATTTTCGGCAACAATCATCTCGCGCATCGGGCCGATCTTGCCCTCGCCGAAGAACATGTGCTCGGTACGGCAGAGACCAATGCCCTGTGCACCGAATGCAACAGCCTGTTCGGCCTGATCAGGCTGATCAGCGTTGGCACGCACCTTCAGCTTGCGTACACCGTCGGCCCAAGACATGAGCTTGTGGTACTGTTGGTACACGGGCGAACTCTTCGGGTCGAGGTTCTTCTCGATGACGACTCGGATCACCTCGGAAGGCGTGGTCTCGATGCGCCCTTCGATCACGTCGCCCGAGAAACCGTCGAGCGAGACCCAGTCCCACTCCTTCAAGACCTTCTTGCCACTCGTCGTTGTGACAGACATCGTGCGCGCCTTGTAGTCGAACGAAACCGCATCACAACCGACGATGGCAACTTTGCCCATTTGCCGGGCAACGAGCGCTGCGTGCGAGGTCATGCCGCCGAATGCCGTCAAGAAGCCTTCTGAGGCGTGCATGCCGCTGATGTCTTCCGGAGATGTTTCCTGACGACAAAGCACAACCGTCTTGCCCTTGGCTGCCGCTTCGACCGCATCCTCTGCAAAGAACACGATTTGACCGGTGGCCGCACCGGGGCCTGCGGGCAAGCCCTTGGCGAGGTTGCGACCGCTCTTCTTCGCTTCTGCAAGTGCGCTCGGCTTGAAGACCGGGCGCAACAACTGGTTCAAGGCTTCGGCGTCAACGCGGGCAATGGCCTCTTCTTTCGAGATGAGCTTCTCGGCGACCATCTCGACAGCGATGCGAACGCTGGCAAGACCGGTGCGCTTGCCACTTCGGCATTGCAACATAAAGAGTTCCTCATCTTCGATGGTGAACTCAATGTCCTGCATATCCCGGTAGTGCTTTTCCAGCTTCTGGCGAATCTGCTCAAGCTGCTTGTAAGCCTTCGGGAAGATGGCTTTCAGCTCGATGATCTTGTTCGGGGTGCGCGTACCAGCAACAACGTCTTCACCCTGCGCGTTCACGAGGAACTCACCGTAGAAGAAATTCTCGCCGCTGGCTGGGTCGCGCGTAAAACACACGCCGGTCGCTGACTTTTCGCCCTTGTTTCCGAAGACCATTGCCTGGATGGTCACGGCGGTCCCCCACTCGACGGGGATGCCGTTCAAGCGGCGGTAGGTGTTCGCGCGATCATTGTTCCAGGACAGGAACACGGCCTCGATGGCGCCCGCGATTTGCTTGTAGGGATCCTGAGGGAAGGAAACGCCCTTTTTGGCCTTGATGGCAGCCTTGAAGTCTGCGACCAGTTCCTTGAGATCCTGAGCGGAAAGTTCCGTGTCGAGCTTGGCGCCCACCGCGTGCTTCTTCTTCTCGAGCAATTCCTCGAAAGGATCGGTGTCTTCCTTGTGCTCGGGCTTGAGGCCCATGACAACGTCGCCGTACATCGCAATGAAGCGGCGGTATGAATCGTAAGCGAAACGTTCGTTGCCCGAAACCTTTGCGAGCACCTGAACGGTCTCGTCGTTGAGTCCCAGGTTGAGGATCGTGTCCATCATGCCCGGCATCGAAGCGCGCGCGCCCGAGCGGACCGAAACGAGCAAGGGATCGGTCTTTGAACCAAAGGTCTTGCCGAGCAATTTTTCCATGCGCTCGACGGCCTTTTTGACCTCGGCATCAAGACCAGCCGGCATCTTGCGACCGTTCTTGTAGTATTCGACGCACACGTCGGTGATGATCGTGAATCCGGGAGGAACCGGAATGCCGATGTTGATCATCTCGGCGAGGTTTGCACCTTTGCCACCGAGTGTGTTCTTCATGTCCTTGTTGCCTTCGGCTTTTCCGCCACCGAAGAAGTAAATGCGGCGACCCGACACGGCGCCGGTTTTTGCAGCTGCCTTCGGCGCTTTTGCGGCGGCTTTTGCGGCGGCTTTCTTCACGACCTTGCCGACGGTCTTGCCGGCACTGGCCTTGATTCCGTTGGTCTTGACGCCGTTGGAGGCTTTGGCGACAGCCCTGGTTGACGTGTTCTTTGCGCCCGCGGCGCTCTTTGATTTTGTAGCTTGTGGCATGAGGAGGGCTTTCTACAACGAGGTGGTTTTCTGTCCAAGGGTCTGAGCAGCCGCGTCGGCCGAAAGGCGAACCTGCTGCATCGTGTCACGATCCCGTAGCGTTACGGTTCCGTCTTCTAGAGATTGGAAATCGACGGTCAGACAGAACGGTGTCCCGATCTCGTCTTGCCGGCGGTACAGCTTGCCGATGGCACCGGTGTCATCGTAAACCGCGCGCAATCCCGTGGACTGTATGTCCTTGCGCAGCTTGCGGGCCATTTCGACAAGACGCGGTTCATTGCGCTTGAGCGGGAAAACTGCGGCCGTGATCGGGGCTAGGTGCGGATGCAACTTCAGAACGGTTCGGGTGTGCTCCTCGGCAACCTTGGCGACAACACCCTTGCCCTTGCGCATCACCTCGATTTTGCCCGCCTCGGCATCGGCTGCGAGTCCCATCAACTGCGGCAAGCTGCGTGGCAGTTCGGCCAGAATCGCCTCCGATTCAGCCACCAGGCGATCCTTGATGGCGCTGTCGAGACCATCGCGCTTTTGCACCGACTTCGCAAAGCTGGCGACGAGATCCCTGAGTTTGGCGGTTGTGTCCGCGTCCGGTTCGGAAACCAGATCGTCGTTGTACGCATCACAGAGGAAGGCAAGTGTAGCACGGTCTGCCCCTGCCGAGGGCTCGATCACGTAGGGAACGATGTGTTGTTTCGTGGCCTCGTCGAAGTAGGTCAACGAGCCGACAGCATCGGGATTCGTGTCACTGCGACTGTGCGCCTTGAGATCGAAGTCGGTGCGATTGGCGATGCCCTCAAGTTCGCTCCAGCCCATCGGGAAGCGATACTCGAGATCGACACAACCCTTGGCGTAATGGGCGAGTTCGGTACCGGCCTGGTGACGCTGGCGCAGGCGATCGGGTGAAATGCCCAGTTTGTGGTACCAGCTGGTGCGCTCCTCGATCCACATCTTGTGAGCGGCTTCGTCCTCGCCCGGACGCACGAAATACTCGATCTCCATTTGCTCGAATTCACGCGTGCGAAAAGTGAAATTTCCCGGGGTGATTTCGTTGCGAAAGGCCTTTCCGATCTGCGCCATTCCGAATGGCAACTTGCGGCGCATCGTATCGAGCACGTTGCCGAAGTTCACGAACATGCCCTGAGCGGTTTCGGGACGCAGATAGGCAAGACCGCTGTCGTCACCCTGGTCGACTGGGCCAACCGTGGTCTTGAACATCAGGTTGAATGCACGCGCCAAAGTGAGATCTTTTTCGCCGCACGACGGGCAAGCAAGTTCGCGGCCTGCGATGGCAACATTGATTTCGTCAATACCGGTTGGGATGCGACCCTTGGCTGCCTCGAAAAGGTGATCGGCGCGGGGACGAGCACGACATTTGCGACAGTCGGTCATTGGGTCCGAGAAGGTCGCTTCGTGGCCCGAGTAACGCCACACCAGACGATTCATCAAAATGGACGCGTCGAGACCTTCCATGTCGTCTCGATCGTGGACAACGGACTTCCACCACGCGCGCTTGACGTTGTTCTTGAGTTCTACGCCGAGCGGACCGTAGTCCCAGGTACTACCGAGGCCGCCGTAAACCGAGGACGATGGAAAGACAAAACCCCGTCTTTTGGCGAGGCTAACGATCTGTTCGAGAGAAGCGGCAGGCATGGGGCCGCGAATCTACACAAATTTTCGCCGGTTGCCGCCCCGATTTTTCAATTGGGACGGGGGATGTCAAGGAACCAGGGGAGCGTGGTGGATGATCTGCACAAGTGTTCCACCGGGATCCCGAAAATACAGCGATCGCGCGCCATCCCGGTGGGTCTTCGGGGCCTGGTGCAAGGTGACGCCCTCGCCTACTAGATGCTCCGCCCAGGCATCAACGAGATCCGGCGACAGAACCGCCAGGCCAATATGATCGAGGCGCTCCGAGGTTGAAGTGG
>JAWXBF010000054.1:0-4115 GCA_034439895.1 Deltaproteobacteria bacterium | reverse complement strand
GCCATGAAACGCAACACAGCCGTGGTTGAAATGGCGTATGGCAAGACCACGCCACTTGCGCGCCTCGTTCGCAAACACACCTCACGATATCAAGACGGGATCCCCATGCTGGTGTTTCAGGCCGCCGCCGCGATCAAGGTGGCACTCGGCAAAATGCCACCGACCGATCCACTGTTTCAGGCCGTCGCAGAAGCGAACTGAGGCCTGGCCATCACGCGGGTCGAAGCCCCACACCGACAGCGCCGCCTCATTCGGATTCGCGCAAACTGTGAATCGTTTGCGCAGGAACCTCCTGCGCCATCCCCACGGGCAGCGTGCCCAGCTCAAACGGCCCATACGAGACGCGCATCAATTGAACAATCGAAAGGCCAAGGTGCCGAACCACATTGCGTACTTCGCGATTCTTGCCCTCGGTGATGGCAAACCGCAGCCAGCAATCGCCATCACGGTAGCTGCCCGGTTCAACATGCGCCTCGATCCGACCGTAGTGAATGCCCTCGATCGTGATGCCGTTTTGCAGCTCCGTGAGGGCCGCGTCGCGAATGTTGCCCCGAACCCGAACACGGTAAAGTCGTCGCCACCCCGTCGCCGGCAATTCCATCCAGCGCGCCAGTTCGCCGTCGTTGGTGAGCAACAGGAGGCCTTCGGTGTTCTGGTCGAGCCTTCCAACGGAGATCACCCGGGGCAGACCTGCTGGCAAGTTCTCGAAAACCGTCGGTCGGCCCTGGGGATCGCGATGGGTGGTCATGAGGCCGAACGGCTTGTGATAACGCCACAGGCGGGTGGCTTCAACGATTTGCACCGGCTTGCCGTCGACCGCGATGCCGTCGACGCCATCAACCAAAACAACGGGCGAATCCAGCACGACCCCCCGCAGCGCGATGCGCCCGGCGGCAATCATGCGTTCCACCTCGCGACGGGAAGCGATTCCGGCGCGGGCAAGCACCTTGGCGATTCGCTCACTCACAGGCTGTTTCTAGCGCGGGACGCTTCGGCCACAAGACCGGGATAGACTGTAAAGAGGGAAGCACGGTATTATCCAGGCATGTCCAGTGAAGCAAGGCCAGTTCGAGTTTTGGTCGTCGGGTGCGGCAACATGGGACGCTCCCACGCCGTTTCGTATCACAAATCTCCCGGGTTCGAGATTGTCGGACTCGTGAGTCGGGGCGCGGAGTCGCGCGAGGAACTCAACCGCTCGCTCGGTGGCAAACTCGACCTGTTTGGAGACTACGGCGACGCACTCGGCAAGACGCGCCCCGATGCCGTTTGCATCAGCACCTATCCCGACACGCACGTCGACTACGCGCTGCAGGCGCTGCAAGCCGGTGCCCACGTTTTTCTCGAGAAGCCAATCGCGCTCACCGTCGACGACGCCATCCGAGTTGTCGCTGCCGCACGGGCCTCCAGCAAGAAGTTGGTCATCGGTTACATCCTGCACCACCACCCTTCCTGGACGAAATTCGTCGAGATCGCGCGGGAACTGGGCAAGCCGCTTGTGATGCGAATGAACTTGAACCAGCAAAGCCACGGCAAGACCTGGTATACCCACAAACAGCTGATGCAGTCGATGTCCCCTATCGTTGACTGCGGTGTGCACTACGTCGACATGATGTGTCGCATGACGCAGTCGCTCCCCACGCAGGTCAGCGCCATCGGCGCGCGGCTATCCGATGAACTTCCAGAGGGCATGTACAACTACGGTCAGTTGCAGGTCCGCTTTGAGGACGGATCCATCGGATGGTACGAAGCGGGCTGGGGTCCGATGATGAGCCAGGAAGCCTTCTTCATCAAAGACGTGATCGGTCCCAGGGGTTGCGCCAGTATTGTCGGTGTGGAGGGCAAGGTGGGCAGTTCGGACAGCGTCGACGGACACAGCCTGACCAATCGCATTCGACATCACCGAGCCGCTACCCACGCCGATGGTTCATGGAAGGAACCCGACGTGTTGCTCGACACAACGGATGAACCCGATCACCAGGGACTGTGCGACCGGGAGCAGGCGTTTTTTCTGCAGGCGATCCGCGAGGACATGGACTTGCGGGAACATCTCGACAATGCCGTGAACTCGTTGCGAATCGTCCTCGCGGCTGACGAATCGGTCCATACGGGCAAGACGGTCGTGTTGTAGGTGCACACGGCGCGCGCGGCGACATCCTGAGGTATGATAGGCGGCTCAATTCGACCGCCATGGCCAACGACGCACCCGCCGACAACACCCCACCCACCGAACCTGAAAAGGTCCCCAACTTCGTCGCCGACATCGTCGAAAGCGATTTGGCCGAGGGGAAAAACGAAGGCCGCCTGCACACGCGCTTTCCACCGGAGCCCAACGGCTACCTGCATATCGGTCACGCCAAGTCGATCTGCCTGAATTTCGGACTCGCGGCGCAATCCCCCGGTGGCAAGTGCAACCTTCGTTTTGATGACACCAATCCGACCGCCGAGGACATCGAGTTCGTCGAGTCGATTCAAGAGGACCTGAAGTGGCTGGGCTTTGACTGGCAAGATCGCCTGTTCTTTGCGTCCGACTACTTCGAGCAGCTCTACACGTGGGCTGAAAAGCTGATCGAAGAGGGCAAAGCCTACGTCGACGATCAAACACTGGAGGCGATCCGCCAGGGACGCGGAAATTTCTACACCCCGGGAAAGAACAGCCCCTTCCGAGATCGCAGCGTCGCCGAGAACTTGGATCTGTTCCGCCGCATGCGCGCGGGCGAGTTCCCCGATGGCGCCCGCGTGTTGCGCGCCAAGATCGACATGGCGCATCCGAACGTGAATATGCGCGATCCCTTGATGTACCGCATTCGCCATGCGCATCACCATCGCACCGGGGAGAAGTGGTGCATCTATCCTATCTACGACTATACCCACGGGCAATCGGACGCCATCGAAGGCATTACCCACAGCGTCTGCACGCTGGAATTCGAAGATCACCGACCGCTTTACGAGTGGTACCTCGAACAGATTCAACCGAAGCACAGACCACGACAGATCGAATTCGCTCGCCTCAACCTCACCTACACGGTGTTGTCGAAACGGCGCATGAAAGAACTCGTCGAGGACAAGCTGGTCGTGGGCTGGGATGACCCACGCATGCCGACGCTCGCAGGATTGCGCCGACGCGGATTCACACCATCGGCCTTGCGGAATTTCTGTGGACGCATCGCCGTTTCAAAGCGCCCCGGGATCGTCGACGTGAGCTTGCTTGAGCATGCCCTGCGCGAGGATCTCAACCTCACCTCGCCGCGCGCGTTTGCGGTACTCAATCCGCTAAAAGTTGTAATCGAAAACTATCCCGAAGGACAGACCGACGCATTCGATGGCGCGTACAACCCCGAAGATCCGTCGTTTGGCTCGCGCAAATTGCCTTTCTCGCGCGAGATATTCATCGAGCGCGATGACTTCCGCGAAGACTCGCCGAAGCAATGGTTTCGCCTGGCACCCGGCAAAGAGGTGCGCCTGCGCTACGCTTGCATCATCAAGTGCGAGAGCGTGGTCAAGGACGCCGATGGCAACATCGTTGAGCTTCGCTGCACCTGGGATCCCGCTTCACGCGGTGGCAATGCCGCCGACGGCAGGAAGATCAAGGGCACGATTCACTGGGTGTCGGCGGCGCACAGCGTACCCGCCGAGGTCCGCGTTTACGATCGCCTCTTCAACAAGGAAAACCCGATGGAGACGGAGGGTGCTGCGGATTCCGATGAAGCATCGGCCGCGAGCGGCAACTGGAAAGCAAACATCAATCCGAATTCGCTAACCGTATTACACGAGGCGCGGATCGAGCCCGCGCTCAAGGATGCCGCACCCGGCAGCCGCTTCCAATTCGAACGCCTCGGCTACTTTTGCGTCGACAAGGACAGCAAAGCTGGAAAACCCATTTGGAATCGCACGATTTCGTTGCGCGATTCGTGGGCGAAACTGGAAAAAAAGCTGAACGAATAGGGCGGGACTGTCCGGGCACCCCTTGTGGTAGAGTTTCGCCCATGGCGATGCCGAGTACCCCGCAGCCGAGACCCGGACGTGATGATGGTCAAGCTGGCAGAGGTGCACCGCGTTTGCGCGGGATGACCCCGCCGCCCCCGCCTCCCTCCGCCTCAGCGCGGCCCCCACTGTTG
>JAWXBF010000053.1:0-11638 GCA_034439895.1 Deltaproteobacteria bacterium | reverse complement strand
GACGGGAGCGGTGAGTTTACAGGCACGGAATAGCGGGAAACCACGGTTTTCACCGTTCGTTCGCTGGGCAACTCCCGTCCAATGACGAGTGCCCACGGCGCCTCGGTACCGCACGTAACGCGGCGCTCTACCCACCGGAAAGAGCGTCGCGCAGGTAGTTTTCCTTGAGGCGCGTGTACTTTGCGGCGATTGCCACGGCAAACGCCTCATCCTCGGCCGAAAGCGTTCGTACCACCTTGGCGGGCATTCCGAGGACCATGCTGTGCGGCGGTATGGCCGTTCGCTGGGTAACCACTGCCCCGGCGCCCACCACCGAGCCGTGTCCCACCACCGTATCGTCGAGGACCGTGGATTGCATGCCAATCAGGCAACCGCGCTCGACGCGGCAGCCGTGCAACATGACGCGATGGCCTATCACGACGTCCTCGTCCACCTGACAGGGACTGAGATCGCCAACGTGTAATACGCTTCCGTCTTGCACATTGGAGCGCGCGCCCACGCGGACCGCCGCGAGATCTCCGCGCAATATCGCGCCGTACCAGATCGACACATCATCCCCGAGGACGACCTCCCCCACGATGACCGCACCCGGCGCGACCAGAACCCGTTCCCCGACAACCGGCACCTTGTCGAGGTAACGATCGATGATGGCGCGCGGAAACCGCGTTCGCAAGGCCTGCACCTGCGCGTCGAGTTCGCGAACATTCGAAGGTGCGCCCGTGATGACCTGCACCGATGAAGACGTGGTGGCCATGTTTATGTGTTGCGGTTCAAGACTCGTTCGATGAGGCGGCCATCGCATCCGGGTTGGCGGTTGCCTCTTCAAACTCCGTGACAGCACGAGCCGCCGCCGCGGTCGCGTCGTCAATCTCCTCGAGAAGCTCGTCGTTTTCCTCTCCCGCTTGTACGGCGTCGAACTCGAACGCCTTGACCGGACCGGCCGCTTCGGCTTGCTGATCAGGCGTGCCATCCGGGTGCGTCGAATCCACCTTGGCCTGCTCTTCTTCGCCAAGCTCGTGGAAATCCCGCAGCGTGGGAAGTTCAGCGAGTTCCTTGATGTTGAAGATGCGCAAGAAGTCAGGCGTTGTGCCGTAAAGAATCGGGCGACCCACATCTTCCGCCTTGCCGAGCACACGCACGAGGCTGCGATCGAGCAGCGTTTTCAAAACGGGACCGCAATCCACGCCACGAATGTCGTCGATCTCGGGACGGGTGATAGGTTGCCGGTACGCGACAATCGCAAGCGTTTCCATCAAAGCGCGCGATAAACGCATCGCTCGACCGGTCATCAAACGACCAACCCATTCGTGGTTGCCGGGATGGGTTTGCAACCGCCATCCGGTTGCGGTTTCGATGAGTTGAATGCCCGTGTCTTCACGACGGATGCGCAAGCTTTCGAGCGCCGCGACGATCGGTTTGTCAGAGCGGCCACCGATCACACGTCGACAATCGCCCGGCGAAAGTGGCTTGTCCGAAGCGAAGAGCAAGCTCTCGATGACCAGCTCAAGTTGCTCGGGCGGCATCGCATCCGCGCCCTCGGCGAGCACATCGGTGCCCACGTCCGGAACAGCCACTTCGGTCACAACGGTGTCGTCGGACGCCATGGCCTCCAGCGGTGCATCGATTTCGGTCACCGAGCCATCGGCGACTGCCTCTTCGGCTTCGACCGCAACTTCAGTTGTTTTCCCCTTCTTGCCCCGGTTCTTTCTGCTCTTCTCGCGCGGCGCTGTCTCCGTCAACGGCTCCGTCGTTGCTGGCTCCAGGGTCGCTTCCGGTGACACCGTCGGCGCTGATTCCTTCTTCGGGCGCGATTTCTTCGAACGCGGCGACTCCGATTCCGGGCTCAACTTCGCCTCGGAGATCGGCATCGGCTCCGAACCCTCCGCTTCCAGGTTCGTCGTCGTCTGGGAGATCGTCGAGTCCGAGCTCTTCAAGTCCAAGTCCTTCGATTCCGACGCCGTCGAGGCTTCCGTCATCTCCGTCGTCTCGCTCGAAGACTGCGCTGCGTGTGGCGGGGCTGACTTCTGACGGTTCTTCTCTTTGCGCTTCTTGTCCCTGGATTTTCCCATGGTCTTCCTCTCGGGCTGTCACCGAACGCCGATCGGCCACGGAGGCGGATCGTGCAATGAAAAAAGTCCCCGACGCTTCGTCGCGTAGCACGCGAATGATGCGCAACCGGGCCATCTCCAAAATGGCAAGCAGGGTCACGACCAGCTGGTGTCGAAGATCATCGTCGGGTAGCGAAAGATCGACGACGCTGTCAAAGCGAAAACTGCCGTCGTTGCTATCCAGACGATCCACCAGTTCGTTGATTCGATCGGCAACGGACATCCGATCCATCACGACGTTGTGGACCTTTGCGGTCTTGCCAGCGTCCTTGAGCAGATCGGCAAACGCCTCGATCAGTTTCCAGGCCGAGTGCTCGGCCAGCTCGCCCGGCTGTCGCGGACCGTCGAAACCCGGCATGCCGCGACCAAACACGTTGCGGCCTTCGATGGGTCGTGCACCCAGCTTTTCTGCAGCGTCCTTGTACTTCTGGTATTCCAGCAAGCGACGGATGAGCTCCTCGCGCGGATCCATACCGGACTCTTCTTCGGCCTGGATCTCCTCGGCCTCGGGCATGGGCACGAGCTCACGCGACTTGAGGTAACAGAGGGTGGCCGCCATCACCAGGTATTCGGCCGCGACGTCGACCGACATGTCCTGCATGAGATCGAGATATTCGAGGTATTTACCGGTGACGAACGCAATCGGAATGTTGACGATGTCGAGCTCGTGCGACTTGCAGAGGAAGAGCAAGAGATCGAGAGGCCCCTCGAACTCGGGCAGAACCACATTGTATGAAAGCCGATCTGGGATCTCGGAGTCACCGCGCGCAATCGCGCCCTTTATGGCAAATGCAGGATCCCCAACCGCAGGCACCGCCTGTGGGCTTGATTCCGCCTCCTTTTCGGAAAGCTGTTCTGGGTTCTCCGTGCTCATCGCGTGAGTATCCATACCAACCCGTACATCCACCTATCCACGAGGAACGACGCCGGCATCATCAAGATGCGCAAGCCACCGGTCAACAGAAGTCCGAGCAGAATCATAAACCCCCAGCGTTCGACAAACGCGAGGACGGAACCCATCGAGGGTGGCAACAACCAGGCCAAAACCGCTCCGCCATCAAGCGGAGGGACCGGCAGCAGGTTGAAGAACATCAGGAAAAGGTTCAGTCCAACCAGCTTTTCCAGAATCTGGCTGAGCATGTCGCCGGGAAGCCCGATCGTCTTCGCCAGTAGGATGGCCAAGAGGGAAGAGACAATGGCCATCACGAGGTTCATTGCCGGACCAGCCATGGCGACCATCGCGTGACCGCCACGCATCGTGAACTTGCGCGTATAGGCCGTGGGGTTGGTCTGAACGGGCTTGCCCCAGCCGAGGACCGGCATACCCGCGCTAGCGAGCAACGGGAACAAGATGGTGCCGATGGGATCGATGTGACGAAGCGGATTCAGCGTCACGCGACCCTGCGCGGCGGGCAAGCGATCCCCCAGCCGGTTTGCCATCCAGGCATGGCCGAACTCATGGACGGTGATCGATAAGATCAACGCGATGAGATAGAGCAAGCTATCTCGTACCTGTCCCAGAGGAATGCCGGTCACTGAAAGCCAACCCGTATACAGGCCATGAACACCACCGTCAATGCAAAGAGCGGACGCGAATTGCCGTCCGGGACACGATAAACGATTCAGGGCAGGAGGGCGACCGTTTCCGCATCAAACGGCGGACAGATTCACCTGTTTTTTTTGACGTCGAGTCGCGCGCGGCCTGTGGATAACTCTTTCGCATCGGGTCAGATGGCGCTTCGAATCCCCGTCGCAGCAGCGGCATCCTAAACGCCAAACCCCACACGAGGAACCGCCATGACCGATACGAAAACGATTCTAGTCACAGGTGCAACCGGCCAACAGGGCGGAGCCGTCGCAAAGGAACTGCTTGCAAAAGGCGGCCTCAAAATTCGCGCCATGACCCGCAAACCGGATGGAGCCCCCGCTCGGGCGCTTGCAAAGGCTGGCGCTGAACTCGTGGTCGGCGACCTGAACGACGCCGCTTCACTCGACAAGGCACTCGAAGGTACATGGGGTGTTTGGGCGGTACAAAATACCTGGGAGGCAGGTGTTGAGGGCGAAGAGGCCCAGGGAAAGCGTCTGGCTCAGCGAGCGCGCGAAAAAGGCGTCAGTCATTTTGTCTACTCGTCCGTCGGATCGGCCCATCGCAAGACAGGCATCCCCCATTTCGACAATAAGTTCCGCATCGAGGAAGTGGTGCGCGGATTGAACTTCGCATCCCACGTCATCCTGCGGCCCGTCTTCTTCATGGAAAACATGGTCTCGGGTTGGTTCTTGAACGGGGACACGATCGCGACTGCGATGAAGCCGAATCGCAAGCTGCAAATGGTCGCCGTTGAAGACATCGGCAAGTACGGCGCCCTGTCCTTCACGAACTCGGCAGAGCTTAACCGTGCGGAGATTGACCTGGCGGGCGATGAACTGACGATCCCCGAGGCGACCGCAATGGTTTCGGAGTTCAAGAAGACGCCCATCAAGTTCGTCGAACTTCCGATCGACGTGATACGAAAGAACAGCGAGGACTTCGCTCTCATGCTCGAGTGGTTCGACAAGGTGGGCTACAACACCGACATCGCGGGCAACCAGAAAAAGTACGGCATCAAGTCGCTGACATTCCGCGACTGGGCCGCGAAGGCGCTGCACGGCTAGCATTGGGAACCGGGCGCCTGGCTCGCAGCTGGGCGCCCATTATTTTCTTGCGCGCGGGTTGCCAGACGTTGCCGATATCGTTCATGCTTGTAAAAAGGCACCATGGCGGCAATCGATTCACTGCTCAGCATCGTCGAGTTTCAAAAAGCGGACGGAATCGTCATTGTTGGAGGGGAATCGCCTTCGTTGCTGGGAGGTAAAAGTGGTCAACTGACCATGCCACCGCTCAACGAAACGATGATGAGCATCCTGCTCGGCGAACTTCTTGAAGACGGTGAGCGGGAAAGCCTCGCGGGAGGAACCGTGATCGAGCGGCCACTGCCAGCGATGCCCGGTGGCATTCGATTCAACCTGTCCGTTCGCCAGGATGGCAGCAAAATCCGGATCGTGGTTCGCAAGGGCGCCGGAGCGACCACACCGAGAGCCGTCCCTCCCCGTACGGAGCCGGAAACCGTATCACGACGCGAGTCAACCTCCGAGTCCGTCATTACGACAGCGCTCTCCGCTGCAATTAAACGGGGCGCATCCGATCTGATTCTTTCTGCCGGACGGGCACCGCAGCTCAAGCTGGCGGGCGTGATGGAAGGCCTGCCCTTGCCGGACTGCAGCGACACAGAACTGCGCGTGTGGGCCGAACACGTCGGAGGTAAACTTTCGATGGAACGGCTCGAAGCGACCGGAAGCACGGACTTTGCCATCGAACACGGGCCGAAAGGCAGGCGGTTTCGCGCCAACGTTTTTGTCCAGCGAACCGGACTGGCGGCAGTGCTTCGACCCATCTGGGACACGTTGCCAACACTCGAAACCTTGGGGCTGCCGCGCGGGTTATTGCGCACAACGCAATTGCAACACGGACTGGTCTTGCTGGCCGGCGCCACTGGTTCCGGAAAATCAACCACGCTGGCGGCACTCGTTGACCACATCTCACAAACCCGAGCGTGTCACATCGTGACCCTCGAAGATCCGATCGAATACGTCTACACCTCGGGCCGAGCGATTGTGCACCAGCGCGAAGTGGGCACCCACGTTGACAGCTTTGCGACGGGACTACGGGCGGCGTTGCGCGAGAGCCCCGATGTCTTGTTGGTGGGGGAAATGCGCGACGCCGAGACGGTTCGCCTTGCGTTGCAGGCTGCCGAGACAGGGCACCTGGTATTTTCAACCTTGCACGCCGCAACCGCGGCCGGAGCCATCGAACGGATAACCAACGCGATTCCCGACGCAGAACGGAGCTCGGTGCGCACCCAACTGGCAAGCGCATTGCGATTCGTGTTGACGCAACAAATATTGCCGGCCATCGGCGGTGGCCGAGTCCCCGCCATCGAAGTCATGGCCGTGAATCACGCGGTGGCAGCGCAGATCCGAGAGGGACGCACGCAGCTTCTCAACACGCAGATCGAGCTGGGGGTCGATGACGGCATGATCACGCTTGAACAGGCGATGGCCGAACTGGTTCGAAACGGCCGGATCACGCAAAAAACGGCTGCAGCGGCGTTGCCAGGCGTGACACGCTAATCTACGACGCGCGCGGATGGAATTTATCGTAGATGCCGAGCAGATGCGTGCGAGAGACGTGGGTATAGATCTCGGTGGTGCCGATGTCCACGTGACCCAGCATCGCTTGCAGGGCGCGCAAATCGGCCCCGCGCTCGACCAGGTGCGTGGCAAAGGAATGGCGAAGTTTGTGCGGCGAGATCGGGCGCATGATCCCTGCCTTTTGCGCAAAAATAGCCAGACGCTTCCACATCGCCTGCCGGGTCATCGGCCCACCCTGCTGCGACAAAAACAACGTTTCGATCGACGACTGCCGACGTGCCCGTTTTAGATACGTCGGACGTCCCTCTTCCAGGTACCGCTTGATCGCAGCAACCGCCGCCTCGCCGAGTGGTACGATTCGTTCCTTGCTCCCCTTGCCAAATGCCAGCAGATAGCCCGCGGTCAAGTTCACGTCTTGAACCTTCAATCGCACGAGTTCGGAGACCCGTACTCCCGTCGAATAGAGCGTGTCGATCATGGCGATGTCGCGCGAAGCATGGAGGTTGTCCTCGGCAGGAGCGAGCAAGAGCCGATCCACCTCTTCGATGGTCAGGAACTCCGGCAACGCCCGTCCGAAACGGGGCATCTCGATGTTCTCCGTCGGATCGACCTCGATCACCTTCTCGACCTTCAAGAAACGAAAGAACTGCCGCAACGCAATCAGCTTGCGCGCCTGCGACCGCGAGGATCGCTTGATGCCTGCCAGTCTTGTGAGGTAGTCGAGAATATGAATGCTCGCGACCGCATTCACGTCGGACACCCCGGCCTCTGCCAGTTGCCCGGTGAATTCGGCGAGATCCGTCGCGTAGGCAGCCACGGTGTTGCGCGCCAGACCGCGCTCGACCTTGACCGAGTCGAGGAACTGTTGAATCGCACGATCGATCGGCAACGAGGCCATGACGCCATGCTGCGCGCCCTAGTGCGCGAGCGCAAATCCCGCGCTCAAACCGATTTGAGGGCAGACCCATTGGACGGGATAGCGGTGGTGAGCCATAATTGATTTCGGTTTTCAATCTCACTGAAACCACCTGAAATTGCGAGCGATCCCCTTGGCGTCCATTCTCGACATTCCCCGAAACCAGTCCGCCGTGGTCCGCCACGTAGGCGGCGACCGTTCGTTTCGTCGTCGGATCATGGAAATGGGACTTATCCCCGGAACTGCCATTCGCGTGGTTGGCGTCGCACCCCTCGGTGATCCGATCACGCTTGCGGTCCGTTGTGGTCGGATCTCGATTCGAAAAGACGAGGCCAGCGTTGTCGAGGTTGTGACGTGAATTCTCCACTACCCCTCGTGGCACTCATCGGTAACCCGAACACGGGCAAGACGACCGTGTGGAACGCACTCACCGGCAACCATGCGCAGGTTGGCAACTACCCGGGTGTTACGGTTGAGCGCCGCGTGGGATGGATGGCCATTCCCGGGGGAAATGGTGTCAATCTGCTGGACGTGCCGGGAACCTATTCCCTCGTCGCCCGCACCGGTGAAGAACAAATCGCCATCAAAGCCGTGCTCGGATTGCAGGGGCAGCTGGGACCCGAACTGGTGGTGGTGTGTGTCGACGCGACCAATCTTGAGCGCAGCCTGTACATTGTGCTACAGTTCCTCGAATTCGGCATGCGCGTCGTGGTGGCGCTTACCATGGTCGACGAGGCCGCCGCATCCGCACCGGATCCCGAAAAGCTATCAGCCCGGCTCGGATGCAAGGTCGTGCCCCTTGCGGCCCACCGTCGCCAGGGACTCGACGGATTGCGAGCTGCCATCGCGACGGCGTTGAAGGACGACGTTCCGCCCCCCAGCTGGCGATGGTCCCCTTCCCCGATCTTGCGCAGCAAACTGGACCTCATCACCGAGTCCTTGCCCGCTGAATGGCCAAAAAACGACGCAACGGCTTTGTGGGCGCTCATGAGCGTCGGTGCCGAGGACGAGCTCGTTGGCATTCCGCCAGCACTGCGCGCGGCCGTGGCAATCGACGACAAGGCCGCGCAACCGCTCGACGATGAGGCGATCATTGGCCGTTACCGATGGCTTGATACAGAAATTCATCCGTTGGTGGCGAAACCTCCCGATCGGCTGAGGACCGAGCGCATCGATCGCTTGCTCATCCATCCCGTCAGCGGACTCATGATCTTTGCGGTGCTGATGTTTTCGATTTTCCAGGCGCTGTTTCTTGGCGCCGATCCCATCATCACGGCCATCGAAGACGTGTTCGCTTGGGTCGGCGCTGGTGTCCGCTCTACTTTACCCGTTTCAATGTTCACCGATTTTGTGGTCGATGGGCTGATTGCGGGTGTCGGTGCCGTCGTGGTGTTTTTGCCCCAGATCTTGATGTTGTTTTTCTTTCTCGGCCTGCTCGAAAGCAGCGGATACATGGCGCGCATCGCCTTCCTGATGGATCGCCTGATGCGAACGATGAACCTGCATGGTCGGGCCTTCATCCCCATGCTCTCGGGTTTTGCATGCGCGGTGCCCGCCATCATGGCGACGCGAACGATGGAGCGAAAACGCGATCGGATCTTGACGATGATGGTGATACCGCTCACCACCTGCTCCGCACGCCTACCCATCTACACTCTATTGATCGCGTCGCTGATCCCGGCCACCCTCGTTGGAGGATGGCTGCCCGTGCAGGGACTTATGATGGTCGGCATGTACGGCTTCAGCATCGTTTCGACGCTTTTGGTCGCCTGGGTGCTGTCGAGGACGCTGCGTCCACTGCGCGCGAAGCGGCTGCCTTTCGTCATCGAGCTGCCGCCCTACCGGATGCCTATCTTCGGCGACGTGGTACGGATGATGCTGCGCCGGGCCGGGAGCTTCCTGACCGATGCCGGGCGAATCATTGTGGTGGGCTCCATTGCGCTGTGGGCTTTGCTCTACTTTCCCCGACCGAGCCCCGAAGCCCTTTCAAGCTGGCGAACAGAACTGGCTGCGAATGACACCGGAGCGCCCGAGGACGTTGAAGGCCTGGAACGCGGGTTCCGACTGGAACAAAGCTACGCCGGGCGCCTGGGGCAGGCCATGGAACCCGTCTTGTCCCCTCTGGGATTCGACTGGAAAATTGGCGTCGGCATCATTGGTGCCTTCGCGGCCCGAGAAGTGTTTGTGGCGACCATGGGTGTCGTTTACGGAATCGGCGGCGACGTGGACGAACAGACCCCTCGCCTTCGCGATCGCATTCGCGCGGAACGACATCGTGACGGCTCGGTCGTCTACACGCCGCTCGTCGGCATCACCCTGATGATCTTCTTTGCCCTCGCCTGTCAGTGCATGAGCACCCTGGCCGCCGTCCGACGGGAAACCCGTAGCCTGGCGTGGCCGACGTTTCTATTCGGATACATGACGATCCTGGCCTGGGTGGTGAGCTTTGCCGTCTACCAGGGTGGTCGCATGCTTGGACTCGGCTGAAGCTCAGGACCGGCGCAAAACGTACAGTGCAATGCCGGTCGCCACGGACGCGTTCAAGCTGTCCACGCCCGCCGCGAGCAGAATCGTAACACGCGGAATGTCGGAAGACAGTTCCCGGGTCCCCGGCCCTTCCATCCCCACGACCAAACCGAGCGTTCGTGGCGCCGTTATGGCGAAAGCGTCGAGGGGTTGACCGGCCAGATCGAGTGCAGCCAGGGCGATGCCGTTGGCCCGCAGCGCGCCTATCGCGGGACCCTCAAACAGGTTCAGACGCCACGGCGCGGGGCCAGAAGCGCGCAGTGTCTTCGGCAAAAACGGGCTCGCACTTTCAGCCAGCAGGACCACGTCGCGCACCCCGAGCGCTTCGGCGGTGCGCAAGATCGCACCAACGTTTTCTGGGTTTTGCGCGGGCAAAAATAGCGTCACGGCATCGGGCGTGAGTTGACCGGACCACAAAGGCGGCGCGGGTGCCTTGACGACCGCAACCGGTCCAACACCGGAAACGGAATCCAGCATTCGCATCAAATCGCGTGTCACCAGCACCCGCTCGATGGACTCGGGCACCAGACCGAACTCACGTTCTTCGACCGCCACCAGCGTGACGATGTCGGAGGGGCGCACCTCGGCGAGCTCTCCGATGTAGCGAGAGCCCGCGAGCAGCGCGAGTCCTTCCTTGCGAACGCCCTTGCCCGTGTGCAATTTGCACCAGTCCTTGAAGCGCGCGTTGTCGGCACTTTGTAAGGAGGTGGTCGTTGCAACCGAAACACGATTGACCCGTCGTCGGTAAATCACCAGGCGGCGCGGATCCGACGAGAACGGCAAGGTATAGGCCTCGTCTCGATCACAGTGCCACCCCGGAAAGCGTTTGGTCGCCACGGTGATCTCATCGTCGCAGTTGGGACCCTTCAACATGATGACGGATCCGTCCGACGAAACCGATCGTTGCACGCGCTCCAAGATATCGTTCACGTCTGAAAACGCGCGGGTAATGACGGTTGCAACGGCGATGGTATCCATCGGGTTCAACTTGCGCGAAATCACCTCGACGTTGCGCAGTCCCAGCTTTTCCACGACGGTTTCAAGAAAAGCGGTACGCGCCTTGCGACCCTCGACCAGCTTGAATTGAATCTCCGGATAACGAATCGCGAGCGGAATACCAGGCAAACCGCCGCCCGAGCCAAGATCCATCACGGGCCCGACCAGCGGAACCCTCATCGCGGGCAAAAGACTGTCGATGTAGTGTTTCTCTACCATCGCATCGAAGGCGCGGATCCGCGTGACGTTCAAGACCTCGTTCGCATCGCGCAACATCTCGTGATAGCGCCACAGACGATTGATCTGGATGTCATCCAGTGAAATACCGCCCTCTTTCATGCGGCGGGCGAGATCGGTTTTACCTGGTTTCGACATCCGTGATGGTTGAGGCCGTCTTTTACCCGAATGCGCCGGGAGCCGCTACAATGGCCCGCGTGGAACCCAAGGTCCTCTTCGAGGACAATCATTTGCTGGTCATCGAGAAGCCTGCCGGGCTCTTGAGTCAGGGCGACGCCAGCCTCGGCGATTCGGCGCTTGAGTGGGGCAAGCGCTACATCGCGGCCCGCTACAACAAGCCAGGTGCGGTGTTCCTGGGATTGGTCCATCGACTCGACAAGCCCGTCAGCGGTGTGATGCTTTTGGCCCGAACCTCAAAAGCTGCCTCGCGCCTATCCGAGGCGTTTCGCAGCCGTCGAACGGAAAAAACCTACCGGGCTATCGTGGCGCCTCCGCCCCGGCAACATACCGGAACGCTGCGACACCTGCTTGTACCGGCGAGCGAAGGTACGCCGACACGCATCGTCGACGCAGAGGGCTCAGGATCCCAGAGTGCCATCCTTCATTACAGCGTGATGCGCACACACCGGCTCGGTACCGAGCTCGAAATCAATCTCGAGACAGGCCG
>JAWXBF010000052.1:0-4288 GCA_034439895.1 Deltaproteobacteria bacterium | reverse complement strand
CGCTCGCGCCACTCGCGGTTGCGGTAGGGCGCGGCCAACTGCTGGTAGGTCTGGCGATTGCGGAAGTACGACTCGCGGACGCCACCGAGCATCTCCACCCACGAGTCGAGCACGCTCGAATACGCCTGGCTGCTCTCGAACACGAACATATTCGGGATGCCGGCATCCATCATGCCCGAGAGCATCGCGATCCAGTCGGCGCGGGGCTGAAGTCCCGGCTGGCTGATCGGCCCCTCCGGGTAAAGTCGATCGCCGCCAAGGACGGGATCGCCGTTCTCGGGTACGCGCGCCACAAACGGCGCAACGTTCCGATCGGGCCAACTGGTCGTCATTTCCTCGGCAACTTCGAGGGCCCACGAAATGCACGTCTTGCGGTATCGCTCCAGCAACGTTCCCGAATGGTTGTAAAGATCCTCGTAGGCCTTCCAGACGCCCCAGCCGACGCCGTTGGTGATCCAGTCGGCGTACTCCGGCGTTTCGACAAACCCGTAAAACTGATCGTTGTTCGCGGGCACTGCGGGGAGCGTTGAGCAGGTCACGATCGATGTACCTGCGTTCCACCCGGTGATCGTAGCGACAGCATTCCGCAGCGCCACCGTTGCTGTCGCGGCATCAAAGCGGAGTTGCGTGCGTCCTGTGACCCCCCAGGAGCCGGCATCGGTGAACGGCGTCGGCTGCTTGGCTACAAACGACGTGGTCGAATGGCTGCCGACTTCGGGGTTGCCGACATAAGCGATAGCGCTCAGGCGCGCGTACAGAGAGAGGTTGTCGTAATACTCGTCGTGCGAATGTCCGACATCCGGCGGCCACGGGTCGCCGTGATAGAACCACTCGCCGGGGTTCACATGCACAGGCGCGCGCCGACTGCCCGCGTGCAGTTGGTACTGATGGAAGAGGGCGTACGGCCAGGTCCGCCTCATGCGGTTGACGAAGGAGAGCTGCCAGGTCCACGCCAGGCCCACGATAAACGCCCCGTACGACAAACTCCGCTGGTTTGCGGCAAGCGGGGAAAACCTGCCGGGAAGGGGCGATGGAGACAGGTCGATCGGAGTTCCGGATTGGTCGCCCCCGTACTGGCCCAACCAGTTGGTGAGCGACAGGTTGTTAGTCAGGAAATCAGGATCGAGGTCATCCGCATCGAGATAAGGAACAAATGGACCTAACTCTGCCTCACTCCAAGCTGTATCGATGCCACCCATGTTCTCGGTTGTGACAGCGGCAAACCCTGGCGGTTCGAGGTTCGCCGGCCAGGTTGCGTCGAGTTCATCGAAGAACTCATCGGCCCACGCGGCCAGGGAAGCCCGTGCGGCTGCGAAGCGGTAGCATGCGGAAGGTGCATCGCTCGAGATAATGCAAGTATCGCCGGCATGGGCGGTGATGCCCGATCCCAACGTCGCCATGGAAGGTGTCACGGTCGCGACGCCGGACGTCCAGTTGGTGATCTTGAAGACTTGGTTGCGAAGGGCCTCGGTTGGGGTCGAAGCATCGAACTGCACGGAGTTGTTCACCAATCCGCCGTTGGGCCGGGCGGCGTAGATGCTGGCACCGATTTTGAAGGTCGTGGGCGTGGGCGGGTGGCCGGTCTCGGTCACGGTCGCCGCCGCGGGCGGCGAATATGTAAATCCGTTGATGTACTGAGACAAAGAGTCATCGGGGTGATGCGAGGCGAACGGAAGATAGCCGAAGAAATCGTCGTACGCGTAGGCACCTCCGAGGGCGGCAATGCGAAGGCCGTAGCCCGGGAAGCGGAATCCCGCTGGTTGGGCAGCGAGAAGGGCGGCCTGGAATGTTTGCACTTGACTGATCAGAAACGCTGCGTTGTCGGTCGCGTCGCGCCCGCGGACATCGAGATGCACCAGAAAGCACACACCCGGCAGCGCCCACAAGGGATGATCCAGGTGCGCGTCCGCACCCGTAGCCGACATCGTCTCGAAGCAGAAGCGCGGCCCGTTGCAGGCTACGAGTCCGAAAGCCTTTGGCGTGTTCATCGCCATAACATGACCTTCCTATCCAGATGGAGTTCGTTGATATGGGAACGCGGCGAGGATGCAGCGATCTGGCTCTAAACCGCGCTTGAGGCGCGGCAAATTTCTCGCCACCATAGTCCACTTCAGCATGTTTTTCGGCGGTGTCGACGTTGCATACCTATGCAGACACCTAGCAACGGCGCTGTCGTCGACGTAGGAATAGTAAACGCGAACGAGGCCGTAGCCTCGGTGGTGCCCGGCAAGACAACCGGTCCGCCGTTGACTCGCAATGTTCGGACATCGATCAACAGAGTATAATCGCCCGCTGCGAGCATGCCGAAGGCAGGGCTGGATGGCCAACTATTCGGGGCATCTGAGTTGTCTTGCCACTCGAATAGTGATCCAGACGCATTGGAGAGTCTCGCAACGGCGAGCCGAACGGACAAGCCCTCTGAGAAACTTGTATGGGCGTGGTCGATGCGAAAGGAGGTCGGCGTGTCAAGTCGAAACCGAATATTGAAAACAGACTGAGCATCAATGTCGAAACCGATGCCATTTCTTGCAGAGGTTGATCGAGCGAGACTCTCCACAACCATTCCCTCTGGGCGCAATGCCGAGAATTGACTTGAGGTCGAAGTTCCTGCACCCTGGGAAAAGTTGTGCGTCAGCGCTGCATTGAAGTCGCCGAAATCGGGGGCGATTAGAAACCCCGCTCCTTCGGAGATGCCGTTTATGAACCCATTGGCGCGGATCGTGCGCTGCTGCGAGAGATACACGATCGCGGCATGAGCATCGGCGGCCACAAAGATCCACGCCGCCGCCGCAATCAACATCCAAGTCCGGGTCATTGCAAGCCCCTTTCGACGCGCGAGCGAGCGAAGAATCAGTTCAACTTCGCCTGCAAGAAAGCGGTAGCAGCACTTCCCGCAGACACGGCATAGATGCGTTCAATCCCAATCAGAAACCTGGTGAACCCCATTGTGTCCCAGATGGTCATCGTCGGGTCTATCCGCGTGGCCTTCTTGCGTGGGTTGTCGGCGGTGCTACCCAGAACATCACTCGCCGCGGTTTCGAGGTCCACCGATTCCATCCTGCGCAGGTTCTGCAAAACCGTCCACATTGTTTCGGTGTCGCTCATGCCGCCAAAGACGCGAATGCGCACGGTGGAGGTTGCCACGTCGTTGGCGTGGTAGACCATTCTGACAATCAGCATCGTGCCTACATAGTCCGGGCGCACGAGCACGCGCCGGCTTAAATCGGTGATCAGGGCCGGGTCGGCCAGCGGAGCCCCAGCGGAGGTCGAATCCAGCACTTTCAGCCCTCCGGCGGCGATAGCAGTCACCCACTCACTTGTTCCGGAAACCGGAACAACGGGAGTTGCGGTCGTAGATGGCGAAAACGAAAGTGTTGCGGTCGTGGGCATGAATTTGTCCCATCGCGAGGAAGCTACACGATTTTGGCCAGCAGGTACGCCGCGCTCGCGTCCCCGCCGCCCACCACTGCGTACACGCGTTCGATGCCGATCAGGAAATATTTGAAGCCTCGACTATCCCATGCGTGCGTCAGCCGGTCGGGAATGGTCATCCGAGCAGGCGGTGAAAATTCCGCGATTTCGTAAGGATCGTTCGATCCAACAGCGATTTCGACGGAGTCCTCGCCCGCCATGTTCGGGAGCACCGTCCAAAGCCCTTCGGTGCTCGTCATCGCACCGAACACCCGAATGCGGAACGTCGACACCGGCTGGTCGTCTTCGTGCCAGACCATTGCGACCCGCAGCGTCGTACCGCCGTGGTCCGGCCGGACCAGCGTCGGTCGGCCGGAACTGTTCGGAATCGCCGACGGGTCTAGCAGAGGTTGACCCGCGGAGCTTGAATCCAAGACTGTCAACCCGCCCGCCGCAATCGCCGTGACCCACGCCGCGGCTCCTGAAACCGGAACAACCACCGTGGGCGTTGACGAGGGAGCAAAGTCCAGGCTTTGGGTGGTTGGCATTGCCAGCTCGATATTTTGGCCGAAGCCCAGCTGTCCAGGGCGAGAGAGTCAGCAAAGGTATACGCCCCCCTCCCCCCCGGTTGGTTGCAATTTTTGTAATCTTCTCCGAATTGGGCGTCCGGCAAGGCACACCTCTTTCTGCCACAGTACACGGCAGCCCCCCCTGAGAGGGGAAAGAATCGTGCATGCTCGACAAGTTTGATTGCTACGAGTTGTGCGTGCAGTCGGCGCGGCATGTGGTGGCATTTTTGCGGGCGGTGCATGGGAATGGGCCGCGGGTACTGCGGGAGGATTTCTGCGGAACGGGTGCGGTGGCGCGGTACTGGATG
>JAWXBF010000051.1:0-46016 GCA_034439895.1 Deltaproteobacteria bacterium | reverse complement strand
GAACACGCGGCCGGCACCCCCTGTCATCGGGGGCCCCGGGAACGGGTTGCGCAACGATTCTGAACAACGCTAAACCCCTGGTTCGAGATCGCATGGGCGGGGCCGTCATGGCACGATGGGTGAACGGGCCCCACGACCTGGCCAGATGGCCGACGGCATTTCCGTCGATGTCGAAATATTACAGATCGGCCCGCCGAGAAGCGCCGGTCAACTCAAGATGACCATCAAACACCTTACGCCCAAGGGATTGCAGAACGCATGTTCACCGTCCCGAGGATTCTGCAAGTTGGTGACGGTGCCGACGCTCGCCAACATGGTCGGGGATGATAAAATGTCGGTGGTACCCCCGGTGGCCGCATCAAGAAGGCCCCTCGTTCCACCGAGTGCATTATGCGCGGTCTGTTTCGACCGATGTTAAGCTAGGCGAGAGTCCATGGTAGTGCTGTGCAAGGTCTGCTTTTTTTCCTGCGCGATCGCCAGCCTTTTGCTGACCGTGCAGCCGACGGTGGCGCTTTGCCAGACGGATATTCCCGCTGCCCGGGAGGCCTATCAACGGGCGACAGCAGAATTCGGCCTGGGAAACTACGGCTCTGCGGCCGCCGAATACGAGAAGGCCTTTCGCTACAAACCGGATCCCGCGCTTTTGTTCAACGCGGCCCAGGCCTATCGACTTGCGGACAACAAGCCCCGGGCAATCCAGTTGTACCGGAACTATCTACGCCTTTTTTCCACCGGAGTCGCTGCCAGCGAAGCACGCAAACATGTGGACACGCTGCAAAACGCCACCCCCGCCACACCGAAAGGTCCTGTCGTCACGGCCGGGGACGCGCCGAAGGCGGAGGTCCCAATAGCCCCTGCGGCACCCGAGGCGAGAAAGGCCGATCTGACGCTGTCGCAAGAAGCGTCCGCCCACGAGGACCGAGCCGTCCTGCGGAACCCCTGGTTCTGGGCCGGTGCGGCCGCCGTTGCGATTGCGGTGACCGCCCTTGTGATTGTGGCCAGCACCGATTCAGACCCCGGCAACCCCGATGCCACCTGGGGAAGGGTAACCGTCAAGTGATACGATTTGCCGCAACGCTACTTTTCAGCGCCAGTCTACTTTCTTGTAAAAGTACTACAGAATGTCGACCCTCAACCGTTTATCTCGACATTCAACTCAACACGGCGGCACTTGCTGCAGATTCAATCTGGGTGACACTGGATATCCCCAACCGAACCAGCATCACAGAGCGATTCAACCATCCGCCGGGTGAAACCCAGGGCAGCGTTGAGTTTGCGTTCTCTGAAACATCCTACCCAGGTCAACAGCCGATCGGCGTCACCGTGCAGGCGCGAACCGGTAGCACGGTGCTCGCTCAGAAAAGTCAGACATTCACCGCCGCCACAGGTTGCGCCTGGCTCGAACTCAATTTCGACGAAATCACTACAGGCAACGACGACGCTCTGCCGACCCACGATGCCAATCCGACCACCGGTGATACGATAAGTCCGCCCGCTGTTGGAGCGGAGCTGTGTTTCAACGGCATCGACGACGACATCAACGGCAAGACCGACTGCGCTGATTCAGCCTGTGGGCCAACGGTTGCAACCTGCTTGCCCCTTCTTCCCGGCGGTGTCGCAGGCATCACGGTGCCCGCGTCCGAAGAATGCCCAAAGGGGTTTCGTGCGCCTTCCGACATCGTGCTTGGCAGGACAATCGCGGCACCAAACACCTGCGAGGGCTGCAACTGTGGCCCCGCCCCCACCGCTTGCCGCTCGACGTTGTTTCTCTACACCGACCCCAACATCTGCCTCAATGACACGGACAACTCGGGTGGCAACGTTCCCATTCAGCTCTCGACGACAACAAAGTGTTTCGATACCACCTCACCGAAGACCTTTTTCGGCGGCCGGTTTACGACGCCGGTGATTCAGGATCCGGGCACCTGCACGCCCTCGGGTACGCCCATCCCAACCGCAGCCACCTTCGCCAACGCAGAGAAGTTTTGCAAAGCAGAAATGCTGGGCGGAGGTTGTGGCTCCTCGCAACAGTGTGTGCCAACCGTGTCACAGGTGGCTTGCACGCTGGTGGAACAGGGAGAATGTCCCGCCGACCTGAAGGCCTCGTTGCGCTACCGTGAAATCAACGATGCTCGGCGGTGTGGAAGCTGTTCCTGCGGAACCGCGTCCGGGGGGCAGTGCCAGCAAACGGTGACGGTCTCATCACAGGGCTGCGGCGCCGTCTCTCCCAGCACCACCGTTCTAAGTCTCAACTCGGCCTTCCGGCAGTGCGGAACCATGGTCGCGGGCAACACGACGCTTGGGGTCAGCGTCAAGGACCAATCCACAGCAGGAAAGTGTCCGGCCACGGCAACCGTACAAGCCGGCGAAGCGACAGGATCTAGGCCCGTGCAATTGTGCTGCACGAGCCCGTGAGCGCAAACTTTAATCGCGAGGCGTACCGAGGATGAGACACGCATTCGTGCCGCCAAAGCCGAAGCTGTTGGAAAGCGCGGTCCGCACCTTGATTTCACGGGCCGTGTTGGGCACGTAATCAAGATCGCAGTCGGGATCCGGCGTCGTGTAGTTGATGGTTGGGGGAACGATGCCATGGAATACCGTGAGCGCACAGATCGCGGTTTCGACACCACCCGCAGCACCGAGCATGTGACCCGTCATCGACTTGGTCGAACTCACCATGAGTTTGCGCGCGTGATCGCCGAAGATTTTCTTGATGGCCAGCGACTCGTTGGCGTCGTTCATCTTCGTCGAGGTACCGTGCGCATTGATGTAGTCAATGTCAGAGGGCGCCATCTTTGCGTCCTTGAGCGCAAGGCGCATACAACGCTGGGCGCCTTCACCCTCGGGCGCCGGCGCCGTGATGTGATGCGCATCCGAATTTGCCGAATAGCCCAGCATTTCGGCATAAATTCGGGCCCCGCGCTTTTGGGCGTGTTCGAGCTCTTCCAGCACGATCACACCGGCACCTTCGGCCATGACGAAGCCGTCACGATCCTTGTCGAAAGGCCGTGAAGCGGCCGTCGGATCGTCGTTGCGGGTCGACATCGCGCGGGCGGAATTGAAGCCACCCACGCCAAGCGGAGTGACCGTGGATTCCGTACCACCGCAGAACATCACATCCACATCGCCGTGCTGAATCAATCGAAGCGCGTCACCGATGGCGTGCGCGCCCGTCGAACAGGCCGAAACGTGGCTGTAGTTGGGACCCTTGGCACCAAAGCGGATCGACACCTGGCCCGGAGCGAGGTTCACGATGATCCCGGGCACAAAGAACGGCGAGATGCCGTGGCGCGGACCCTTGGCTTTGAGTGTCTCAAGCGTGTTCTCGATGGTCGCGATGCCTCCGAGGCCGGCGCCGATGAACACACCGACGCGCTCGCCTTCCTCACCCTCGAATTTACCTTCGGGGAAGCCCGCGTCCTTTTTGGCGAGCTCTGCAGCGGCAATCGCGAAATGGATGAACTGATCCATCGACCTCGATTCGCGCGGGGGAATCCACACGCTTGCATCGAAGTTGTTGATTTGCCCAGCTATCTTGGTCGCGAAACCCTCGGTATCAAACCGAGTGATGGGTCCAATCCCGGACTTCCCATTACACAAACCACTCCAGGTTTCTTCCAAACCAATGCCAACGGGCGTTAACAGACCAACGCCGGTCACCACGACTCTGCGTGACATACGCTTGTTGTCCTCCGTACAGGGTTAGACAGCGGGTACAACGGCCGACGAAAGCGCCGGCCGACCCAAACCGTCCCGATTGCTTGCGATGCTTATTTGACAGTCTTCTTGATGAAGTTGATGGCGTCGCCCACGGTCTTGATCTTCTCGGTCTCTTCGTCCGGAATTTCAACCTTGAAGGCCTCTTCAAGAGCCAGCACGAGCTCAACGATGGCGAGCGAGTCAGCCTTCAGAGGTTCATCGGTGAACACGGAGCTTGCCGACACCTTGTCGACCGAAACTTCCAATTGTTCTGCAACGATCTTGATGACTTTTTCTTCAACGTTGTCGGCCATGTTCTCGCTTCCTTGTTCGTTCCGTTTTATCGCACCGCGATACAAAACCCCGCGGGGGGCGTAAGCTACATCAACAAACCACCGTTTACCCGCAAAACCTGCCCAGTCACATACCCTGCACCGGGTCCGGCGAGAAATACCACTGCGGCGGCCACATCCTCGGGGGCGCCAACCCTTCCAAGCGGGATACTGGCCATGACTTCGCCGCGGCGCGCCTCGGGCAGATCGGCGGCCGTCATGTCTGTATCAATGAAACCAGGCGATACGGCGTTGGCGGTAATGCCCCGGCTCGCATATTCCCGAGCCCAGGTCTTGGTGAGACCAATGACGCCCGCCTTGGCCGCGACGTAGAAGGCCTGGCCAGCGCTGCCGGACTCGGCCACGACCGAAGTCAGGTTGATGATGCGGCCATTCTGTTTGGCCTTCATCAGCGGACGGAGTGCAGCGCGCGTGCAGTTAAAGGGACCGGTCAAATTCACGGCCAGGGCGCGCTGCCAGTCTTCGTCCTTGGCGCCAAGGGTCAAGCCGTTGATGGAGATACCGGCGTTGTTCACCAGTATATCCACGCCGCCGCACTCTGCGACGATCTCTTTCATCGCGGCGTTGACGGCCTCGGAGTTGGACACATCGAAGCGTTTTACGATTGCCTTGCTGCCAGCGTTCTGGATGGTGTTCGCAACCTCAACCGCAGCAGCTTCGTTTGCCGTGAAGTTCACGACCACAGTTGCGCCTCGCGCACCGAGCGCCAGCGCACACGCCTTGCCAATGCCCCGAGAGGCACCCGTCACCACTGCTACCCGTCCTTCAAGTTCAAGCGACATGAGAATTCTCCGAGGTTACGACCAGGCTGTCTTGAGTGCTCCGACGGACTCGGCATCGCAAGCGGACATCACCTGCAACTCAGGCGAAATTCGCTTTACCAAACCCGCCAGTACGCTGCCATGTCCGACTTCCACGGCACGCGTTATCCCCATGCCGGCAATGGCCCGAACACTTTGTTCCCACAACACCGGGGCCGTCACTTGCCGAATCAACAAATCGCGCACGCGCTCCGATTGTTGGTTCGCAGTGGCCTCCACGTTGGTCACAACCGGAATCGACATGATCCCGATCGAAACGCCGGCGAGAACCTCCGCCAAACGGGTTTGTGCGGGGGCCATCATGGCGCAATGGAAAGGCGCGCTGACCTTCAGGGGAATTGTTTTCTTGGCGCCTTTTTCCTTGCACACGGCGCAAGCGCGCTCGACGGCCGCGGTGGATCCCGCGATAACCACCTGACCACCCCCATTGTAGTTGGCGGGCGAGACGACCTGACCGACTTCCGCGGCGGCCTGTCGACAGGCCTCGGCAAGCGGCTCACCTTCGAGTCCCAAGACCGCAGCCATTGCGCCCTGCCCCTGCGGCACGGCGTCCTGCATGAACCGACCCCGCTTGTGCACCACGCGCACGGCATCGGCAAGGGAGAATGCACCCGCTGCCACCAGCGCTGAAAACTCGCCCAGGGAATGACCCGCCGCAATTGTAGGACGAATGCCCGTTTCAGATTCGAGCACCCGCAGGGCTGCGATGCTGGTGGTCAAGATGGCGGGCTGACCGTTCTCGGTACGGGTCAGAGCTTCTTCGGGGCCTTCAAAACATAGCTTCGAGATGGCATACCCTAGGGCCGCATCGGCCTCTTCAAAAACAGCGCGAGCGACCGGGAACGCATCGCAAAGCGCGCGTCCCATGCCAACTTTTTGTGAGCCTTGTCCGGGAAACAGAAATGCAGTCATGGTCGTGTGTGGATTGGGTTGTTGTCGTTTACCAGCGTACGAGAGCCGAGCCCCACGCGAAGCCGCCACCAAACGCACACATCAGCACCAGCGCTCCGGGTTGAATTCGGCCCGAACGCACAGCCTCGTCGAGTGCGATCGGAACCGACGCCGAAGAGGTGTTGCCGTAGCGTTCGAGATTCAGATGAAACTTGTCCAGAGGCAATCCCACGCGCTCGGCCACCCCTTCGATGATGCGAAGGTTCGCCTGATGAGCCACCACGCAATCGACGGCCTCGGCGTTCATTCCATTGTGTGCAAGCGCGTGCACACACGCCGCCGCGATGTTTTTCACCGCATGGCGATAGACCTCTCGGCCATTCATGAACACGAACTGACCCCGTGCTGCCAGGATTTCCGGGGTTATCGGCCTTCGCGTTCCGCCGGCCGGACTGCAAAGCGTCTCGGATTGAGAACCATCGGCAAAAATGTGTGACGAAAGAATGCCACTTGTACCAGACGCATCGGCCGTCACGACCACCGCTCCGGCACCGTCGCCAAACAACACACACGTGTTGCGATCTTGCCAGTCAATGATGCGCGACAAGATCTCAACGCCGATGACGAGAATATTTTTAAACGTACCCCGGGCGATGAATCCATCCGCTATCGACAGGCCATGAATGAACCCGGCACACGCGGCCGACACATCGAATGCGGCGGAGCCGGGACGGGCGCCCAATTTGTGTTGCACAATCGTCGCCGTCGCCGGGAAAAGCATGTCTCCCGAAACCGTGCCGACGATGATGCAGTCAATTTGGGCGGGCGTAACCCCGGCGGATTCACAGGCGCGCTGCGCGGCCTGGGTGGCAAGATCGCTTGTGTCGCGACCCTCTTCCAGAATGCGACGCTCGCTAATCCCGGTGCGCGACCGAATCCATTCGTCGCTCGTGTCCACCATCTTGCTGAGATCGGCGTTCGTGAGAACCTTGTCGGGCAACGCACAACCCGTGCCAATGATGCGCGCGCGCGGGAGGGACAGGGTGGAACTGGGTGCGGTCATGATGGCAGGACTCCCGGTGCGGGGACGGCTGGCGTCTCCCATATAAATGCGTGATTCGCGATCGCCGACTGACTTTCGTTGCCGAGATTCGACTGGCAAAACCGTTCTGCTGCCAGGATGGCGTTTTGAATGGCGCGAGGTTGTGAGCCGCCATGACAAATCATCACGACACCATCCACACCCAAAAGTGGTGCGCCACCCGTCTCGGCATGATCTGCGCGGCGCTTCATGTTGCGAAAGGCGGGCTTCATCAGCCACGCCCCCACCCTGGACCAAAAACCCGCAGCGGCAATCTCGGTGCGCGCGAGGTCAAAGATCCACTCGACGAGGCCTTCACAGCTTTTCAAAATGACGTTGCCGGTGAAACCATCCGTGACCACCACGTCGGCTTCCCCCTTGAAAATGTCGCGCCCTTCGACGTACCCCACGTAGTCAAACGCGGCCGAATCGGAGCCGACCCCCGCGCGCTCAAGCAACTTGTGGGTTTCGCGGGTCAGGTTCGTGCCCTTGTGTTCCTCGGAACCGTTCGACAAAAGGCCGACGCGTGGGCGAGCGATCTTGTGTTGCAAACGCGAATACACCGCACCCATCGTCGCAAACTGGGCCAGCACGGTCGGCTTGGTATCCACATTCGCCCCGATGTCGAGCAGCGCGCAGGGGCCGCGCATGGTGGGAAACGTCGTGATGATGGCCGGCCGGTCAACACCGTCGAGGCGCCCGAGCACAAACAAGCCGCAGGCCATTGCCGCGCCGGAGTTCCCGGCGGAAACCACAGCGTGCGCCTCGCCTGATTTCACAAGGTCAAAACAGACCCGCATCGACGATAGCTTTTTTTGTCTCACCGCGATAGAGGGCGCGTCGTCCATCCGTATCACATCAGGCGCATGGCGGATCTGTACCCGCTCCCGCATGGCGGGTTCGCAGGCGGTGAGATGACTCCGAAGAATTTCCTCGTCGCCAACCAGAATGACCGAAAGATCGCTCTTGGCGAGGGCACCGAGAACGCCGGCCACCTCGACACCCGGCGCATTGTCTGTTCCCATCGCGTCGACCGCGATGCGATGCATGCCTAGGACGCTTCCTCTTGCTGCTTCCCGGCGATAACCTGACGACCGCGATAAAAGCCACAGGCCGCGCAAGCGTGATGAGGCAACTTCATCTCACCACACTGTGCACAGGGGATGCCGGCAGGAGCCGTGCGCTTCATAACCTGAGCGCGCCGGATGGCCGAGCGGGACTTGGACTGTCTACGTTTCTGGACTGCCATTTGCTTTTCCTTGCTAGACGGACGTTGGTTTCTTGAAAGTTCTCAGTGTTTCAGGCTGCCGAGCGCCGAAAAAGGCGACGTCGCCTCGCGAACCTTGCGTTCGCAATCACAGGGATTTCGATCGCGGTTGGCACCGCAGATTGCACAGATTCCAAGGCATGCGGGCTCATGACCGGGGTGCATTGGCAGTGCCAACAAAAGTTCCTCGCGCAGTTGCGGGGCGAGATCAATTTTGCCATTGGAAAACAGCGCGAAGTCGCCGTCGTCAACGCCCTCTTCGTCGTCGCCAGCCGCATCGGCCTTGCGTTCGATGTAGGACACCGTGAGATCAACGTCGATCTCAAGCTTTAATGGTTCAAGACAGCGAACACACGAAACGGTGAGTTCGCCGTCGAGTCGGCCGCGCAATAAAAAGTCCTCACCCACCGATTCAAGTCGACCGGACAAATGCAAAGTATCGGTATCGTTGCTGAGCTCAAGGTCCGGACATTGCTCACGCAGCCACTTCGCGCCAAGCGCGAGATCGAGGTCGATGCCATCCTCGCCAATATCCTTGATGTCGTAACGCATTTGCCGAACCGTAGCGCGCCAACCTGGGCAGCAACGCCGCGAGGCGTTATCCACACGGATTGGCGCCGCGGGGCCGTAACTATATGGGCGGCGGTCTGCCCGTCAAGCCAATGCTGCGGTGCGCACAGGAATTTTGGGGAATCGCGGTGCGGTGGCCGACGGGCAGCGGGTCCTATCGACTGCCCGCGGCCGAACCGACGCTCGAGCCGCCAAATAGCAAAAGCGTGCGCAGATCCTCGTCGTTGAAGACAAGTTGCGCACCGAAGAAAGCATCGAGGAAGGCACCACCACCGGCACGGGCACGCTCGGTGTTCAACACGTCGTCGGCACCGGCCACGAGCCAAAAGATCTTTTTGTAGACCGAAAAGGCGGCGCGCGTTCGGACACGGGGATAAATGTTGCTGCGGGTATCAAAAACGTCCACCGTCAACGTCAACCGATCGTTGACGAGATGCACATCAAGGCTTCCGCCTCCGGTCGATTCCAGGATACCAAAGCGGCCTGTCACCGATCCGATGCGCTTGGCGAACATGAAGGTAAAGCGCAGCTGCTCGGAAATTGTGACACGCTTGGTAGAAACAAAGCCGGTGTCGGAGCGAAGCTCGGTTTCGAGTGTTTCGTTGCGGAAACCCCGGGGATCGTCCACAAGCTCAATGAGGTAGTACTTGTCGGGTCGGGGCGCGAGCTGAATCGAAAGATAGTTCTTGAAGGTCGAAGCGAGGTAGTTGAACTCGGTCCGCAAGCCCACAATGGTTTGCAGCTGCGTGACACCCTTGACGAATGTACCGACATCCTCCGTCACGTCCTGAACGTTGTTGGCGATGTCGTCGTCCATCGCCAGCATGCCGATGGTACCCTGCCCGTCGGCGATGTGGTCCGTCACCTTTTCGACGTTGCCCATGGTCTTTTCGAGCTTCGTGACTGTGGACTGCAATTGCTCGATGGTCGACTGCAACTTTTGCCCGGTGCCGGTCACCTGGCTTTCGCTCGCGCCCACCAGCTTCTTGATGCTTTCGGTGATCTCGCGCACGTTGGTCAGCGCGATCTTGATGTCATCGGACTCCGAACGGGTGATGCCTTCGATATCGGCGGCGATGTTGTCGGCCCGCTGCAACAGTCGCTCAAGCACTTCCGAGTTCTTCGCGATGCTGGCGTTCACGCCATGGGCAATCTCGGTGATGGGGCCCGAGGTCAACGTGCGCACATCACTCAAGATCTCGCGCAAGATGGGAATCGTTTGGCCAACCTCGTCGACGATGTCCGAGGTCTTGAGGCCTTCCACGACGTGAAGAATTTCATCCCCATCCTTTAACTGACGGTAGACCTTGCCATTCGGCCCAATCGGCATGCCGGGATCAATCTCGAGGTAGTATTCACCCAGCAAAGAGGCAGCGCGTTTGGCAATCGTCGCACTTTCGTAAAGCACGATGGTCTTGTCGATGATCACGACGACCTTGGCCATCGGCACGCCATCGCCATCCCGACGCGGCGACAATTCCTTGGTGAAGATCTTGCCGATCTCGATGCCGGCGGTTTGCACGCGCGACTTGCCGAACAAACCCTGCGCATCCGAAAAGCGGGCATGTACTTTGTAGCCCGCGTCTTCGCTGACGCCTTCCTTGACGTACTGGAGCAAGGCGAAGCCCGCGCCGCCCATCAGGATCACCAGCAGACCAACGCTGAAGGCAGCCTTGAATTTCATGGTGACGACGTCCCTTCACCGGGACGCACCACGCCCGAGGTTTCGAGAAATTCGCGCAACACCGGATGGCTGGTCTTGCGAACTTCGTCGGGTGTGCCGTTGGCAGCAATGATCCCGTCGTAGAGCATGGCCACCCGATCGCCGATGCGAAAGGCCGAGGCCATATCGTGCGAGATCACGACCGACGTGACGCCGAACTCATCCGCTGTCTGGCGGATCATGTCGTCGACGTTCTTGGTCGAAATCGGATCGAGGCCGGTCGTGGGCTCGTCGTAAAGCAATATCTCGGGGCGATCAATGAGCGCCCGTGCAAGGCCAATGCGCTTGCGCTGACCGCCCGACATCTGGGCGGGAAATTTCTTGTCGACGCCAGGCACTTCGCCGAGATCGAGCTTGCGCAAGAGCTCCCAGACGCGTGTCTCGATTTCCGACCGGGACAGTCGGTACCTCTCAACGAGGGGAAAGGCTATGTTTTCCATCACGGTCATCGAGTCGAACAGGGCTGCGTACTGGAACACCATACCGAACTTGCGCTGGACTCGCCCCATTTGTAGTTCACCCAGGGGTACAATGTCCTCGCCGTCGACGTAAATGTGTCCGGAATCGGGCTTTAACAGCCCCATGAGGTGCTTCATCAAGACCGATTTGCCCTGTCCGGACCCGCCGATGATGATGTTGGTGTGACCCCGCTCGATGTCGAGGTCGATGCCCCGCAGGACGTGCTGGGGACCGAAGGTCTTGTGCAAACCGCGAATCTTGATCTGCCACTTCTCGTCCCGGGTGGACGGCGCATCAAGGGCCGAAGGTTGGGTAGGGTTGCCCATCGTCTAGTCGAGCGACGGCATCAAAACTGCCAGCAGATCGATGAGGAAGTAATCGACGATCAAGATGCCCACGGACCCCGAAACCACCGCGCGGGTGGTGGCGAGGCCCACTTCCTTGGCACCGCCGCGGACGTTGAACCCCTGGTAACAGGCGGCAAGCGCCAGCACGAGGCCAAAGACAGCAGCCTTGATGAAGCCCTTGTAGAAATGGCGCGGATCCACCCAGAACGAAAACAGCCCCAACACCTGACCGATGTCGAGGTTGTAACCGACGATCGAAACGAGGTACGCACCAGCAAGACCCGTGATGTCAAAGGCCATCGTCATGACCGGCAACATCAAGATGGCGGCCACGATCCGCGGCGTCAAAAGGTATTGAATCGGATTGACCGCAAAGGTGGTCAAGGCATCGATCTGCTCGGTGATACGCATCGAGCCCAACTCCGTCGCCATGCCGGAGCCCGCACGCGCGGCGATCATGAGACCGGCAAATACCGGAGCGATTTCTTCGGACAGAGATAGGCCAACGGCCATGCCAACAAAGCGGGTTTGATCAAACTGTTGCAGCGCCAGGATCGCTTGGAGCGCTGAAACCATGCCTGAAAACGCGCCGACGAGCAGCACGATGGGCAGGGATCCGACCCCGATGTAATCCATCTGCTCGACGAATAAACGCAGGCGAAACGGGCGGCGAAAAAGCCAGGCAAAAGCCCGAAAGAGCAACATGAAGTGTTCGCCGAGAACCGTGATGAAACTAAATAGCGGTGCCACCAGTCCGGCGAAGAACCGCACAAAGGCGGATGGCTCCGAAACGGTCGAGGCCTTTGAATCAGGGATCACGTTTGTGCCTCGGGCTCGGGTCCATCGAAGTATACGCGGGGCACCCGGTCGGAAATGCCACACAGGATCTCGTAGTTGATGGTGTTGGCCCAGCCCGCGATTTCATCGACCGTGATCTGGTTTTTCCCGTCACGGCCAAGCAGCGTCACGGAATCGCCCAAAGAAACACCCGGGGCATCCGTCACGTCAACCATCAGCAGGTCCATACATACCGCACCCACGATCGGAAAGCGCTGCCCGCGAATCAGAACTTCGGCACCCTGCACGTGTCGGGGATAACCGTCGGCATAACCAATCGGCACCGTGGCGATGCGCGAAGGTCGTTTGGCCACAAATGTTGCGCCGTAGCTGACGCCAGTTCCGACGGCTATCTCGTGCATGGCCATGATGCGTGTTCGCAGTGACATGACAGGCACGAGGCCCACAAGCTTCACCGAAGGGGCAGGCACCGCGCCGTAAAGAGCAAGTCCGGGACGAACGGCGCCGAAGCGCGCCTGTGGGAAACGCGCCATCGCCGCGCTGTTGCTGGCGTGGACATACTCGGGCACAACCCCGAGAGACTTGGCCTCGGCAAGCACGGCCTCGAAACGGGCAAGCTGTGCAAGTGTTGGCGCGGGATCGTCGGACTCGGCGCAGGCGATGTGGGTGCAAATCCCGGAAATGCGGACGCCCGGCAAGCGCTTGACCCGCTCGACAACCGACGCAAACGCATCGACCGGGATGCCGAGTCGGCTCATGCCCGTATCCACCTTGAGGTGAAGCTCGACCGGCGTATACGGCTCCCGGCCGTGCCTTCTTCGCGGCGCGTGCGCGAACCGCTCGGCGTCCTCCGGATCGGATACAACCGGCGTCAAACCCGCCTCGATCACCTCGGAGTGGCTTCCGCCATAGGGGGCGGTGAGCACCAGAATCGGGCCGGTGATGCCAGCTTCCCGCAACGTCAGCCCTTCCTCGACCAGAGACACGGCAAGCGCATCACACATCGGTGCCAGCACGCGCGCCACATCCACGGAACCGTGACCGTACGCGTCGGCTTTCACGACACCAAAGATTTTGACGGCCGGACCGACCTTGGCACGAATGCACTTTGCGTTGTGGCGCAACGCCGCCAGATCGATCTCGGCTCGCGTGGGTCGGATGAGGTCGCGCTTGCGATCCGCCTCACGGAAGACCGGCCCGGACAGGACGCCGCCTCCCAAAGCGCCGGGGGCGCCGGGTTCACCGCCATCGTAAGCGCCTGCGAGCGTTAATTTCAAGGCGGGTCGATTCTTCCATCCCCGGACGGGGGCGTCAAACGACCGTATGTGGTTTAAGCCGAGCCCAGGACGGCTTCGGCGGTTTCGCCACCCGCAAAGGCCTCGGTCAGTGTCAGCTTTCGGCCCTGAAGGCGCACCAATCCGCGGCGAGTCAGTTCGGCGACGATGCGCGAAACCGTTTCACGGCAAGCACCAATCATCGTGCCAAGTTCCTGCTGCGTTGGGCTCTTGCGAATGAGCACGCCTCCTGGAACTGCTTCACCCTCATCCTGTGCAAGGCGAACCAGCACATCCCGCAGACGGGATTCGACATCGGCAAGAACGAGGCCCGCTGCCATCGACTTGGCGTTCGCAAGGCGGCGCTCCATGTCACGCGCCAACATGATCGCGGCTTCCGGGTTCTGACGGAGCTGGCTCAGCAGGGTCTCGCGGGGAACAAACATCACGAGGGTGGTTTCGGAGGCAACCACGTCGTTGCTCATGCAAGCAGTCGGATCGAGCAATGCCTCGATAACAACGGTGCCCTCGCGGTGCACTTCCAGGGTTACCTCGCGGCCCTTGTCGGCGCGGCGAACCGCCCGCAAACGGCCCCGAACGATGACAATCGCGTGATCGAGGCGCTTGCCCTCTTCAATCACCATCTGGCCGGGGCTGAATGAACGCAAGGACGAGGCCAGTGCAATCTGCGCGAGCGCGGCCTGCGACCAGTTCGTGAAGAATCGGCAGCAACGGAGCGCCGTCAAAACGGGAGCAACATTGCTCGGTTGACGCGAAAACTGAGTCTGGAACTCGGCGCGAATGGGGGCGGCTGCGAAAGACATCTTCAAACTCCTTTGGCGTTGCGGAAAGGCTGCTTCTGCAGCCAGTCGTGACATGAGCAACAGTCGTGCCAGGCGCGACAGCATGCACTCCCTGGAAAATCGCGGGGTTGGCACGGTCGCACCCCGGTGTGATCTGTGCCGAATCCGCCACAGTGTATCCCTGGCGACTCGACCGGAACGGTCACACCCCCGGCGCGGGGGCTTTCTGGTAAACCCCGCGCCGTGATCCTATTGACTGCGACTGAACTCGGGCATGGATTCGGGGCCCGAAACCTTTTTGAAGGGGTGAGCTTTACCCTGTCGGCGGGGGATCGGGTGGGCCTCATTGGACCAAACGGTGCCGGAAAGTCGACTCTCCTCCGTATCCTGTCTGGTCAGCTTTCCCCCGACTCGGGCCGCGTTTCGCGCCGAAACAGTTTGCGCGTGGCGTATCTGGCCCAGGTCCCCGAGTTTCAGCCCGGCGCAACGGTGAGTAATACGATTCTGGAAGGCATACCGGCGCGCGACCGGGGCGACTGGCAGGCCATGGCTCGGGTCGAGGAGATGGTCAGCCGCTTGCAGTTGAGTGGACCCGCGATTGGCACGGATTCCCTGGTTGAACAACTGTCGGGCGGTGGCAGAAGGCGGGTTGCGCTGGCCCGCGAGCTGGTCGGTGAACCCGACGTGTTGCTGCTCGATGAGCCCACCAACCACCTCGACGTGGAGGGCATTTTGTTTCTTGAGCGTTTGCTGGCCGAATCGCCCTTTGCGACCTTGACCATCACCCACGACAGGGCCTTCCTGCAAAAAGTCGCGAACCGAATCCTTGAACTCGACCGTCGCAACGATGGCGGCTTGATGGACGTTGCCGGAGACTACGCGACATTCGTCACACGGAAGGCCGACGCGATGGCCGGGCAAGAGGCGCGCGAGGAGACCATGCGCAACAAACTGCGCCGCGAGACCGAATGGTTGCGCCGTGGACCGGCCGCGCGAACCACCAAACAAGAAGCGCGCATCAAACGCGCCGGGGAACTTTTGGACGACGTGGCCGAACTGAAGGCACGCAACGAGGTGCGCTCCGTTACCCTCGGATTCGAAAGCGAGGGGCGCCGCCCACGCCGGATCATCGAGGCGCGGGGCATTCGCAAGGCGTTTGGCGAGCGCGTGCTCTTCCAAAACCTCGACGTCTTCATCGGACCCGGTACCCGCATCGGCTTGCTCGGACCCAACGGCTGCGGCAAGTCCACGCTCTTGCAAATACTCTGCGGTCAGCAGAAACCCGATCGGGGCGAAGTGTTGCAGGCCGACGGATTGCAGCTCGCGTTCTTCGATCAGAACCGCGATACCCTCGATCTCAACAAGACCTTGATGGATACCGTTTGTCCCGATGGGGATTTTGTGGATTACCGCGGCGCACGCATGCATCGCAGGGGCTATCTCGAACGGTTTCTGTTCCGCCCCGAACAAATGGACGTGCGGGTTGGCAAGCTCTCCGGCGGCGAACAAAGCCGACTCGTCATGGCCTGCTTGATGTTGAAGCCGGCGCACGTTCTCGTCCTCGACGAACCGACAAACGATCTCGATATGCAAACGCTCGAGCTGCTCGAGGAAGCACTCGTTGGATTTGATGGCGCGGTGCTGCTGGTTTCGCACGATCGGTTCTTCCTTGATCAGGTGACGACCGGCTTGCTTGCGTTTCACACGCACCCGGAGGAACTGGGACAAACCACCGCCTTTGTCGGAATAGCGCAGTGGCAAGAATGGCATCGCGGTCAGATGGCGGGCAAACCAAAAGGCCAGGCCAACAAGGACGCAGGCGCAAAAAAGGCCGAAGGCCGTCCGCGAAAATTGTCGTTCAAGGATCAGCGTGAGTACGACGGCATGGAAGAACGGATCCTGCAAACCGAAGCACAAAAGGCCGCGTTCGAAGCCGAACTTGCCAAACCCGAGGTGGCGTCCAACAGCACCCGGCTTTGTGAAGTGCAACGGCAAATCGCGAAGGCAGACGAGTCCGTTTCGACTCTCTATGCACGCTGGGCCGAGCTTGAAGCCATGAAGGCACCGTTGCCGTGAATTCGCTGCAACGGGTTGGCCTCGACGCCCTTCGAATCGACGACGAGCGCGCGTTTTCACACATTGGCCTCTACAGCGAGCTCAAGCAAGTTCTGCAAAAAACGCAGCAGGAGTTCCTGATTCCAGCGCCAGGCACAACCCTGTCATGGGATCGTGTTGCGTTTTTGAACCTCACCTACTGGAATGTCGGCAGTGCAACCGACGTCTTGTGCGAGTCGCGCATTCCCGCCGACGTGGTTGCCCACATCGCCTGGCACAGACTTGCTGCCACCAACCTGCACGGCGATGCAGCACCCACCGCGCACGCCATGCTCTTTGGCGAGGCCATCGCGAGCGCGTTTGACCTGTACCTCATCGGTCGCATGGTGAACCACGTTCCCGACGCGGAGTTCGTGGAGACACAGATCCCGATCATGGCTGAAGCTGCGGCGGAGGCCGGCGGCGATGAAGCCGCGTTTACGAGCCTCATCGAGGCCGTCGCCGAAGACCCAGAACGGGCCTTCGAAGATTTACGAGCCCTGCTTTTTGACGGCGCCCGGCAACTTTTGACCTGTACGACGCCCGAAGCAGCTCAAGCTGTGTTTGAAAGCTTCGCCGGGCATCGTTTTGGATGTTTGCTTCACCACTACCAGCTATCGAACTGGCTCTTACATGCACGCGCGCACGCAGCACACGACGAGGCCATCGATACCGCCGTTGCCGACGTGGACGCCCAGCTCCGGGCGGCACCGGTGTCACTAAATTGGCTGGCCGAACACTGGCTTTGACGTCACACTGCCGCCGTGGAACGAGGACGTGCAGCAGAGATTGAAGGATTGCGTTCACAGGCCATGCGGGAGGCACTGCAAGAGGCCCTGCGTGGGCGCGATGCCAGCCTTGAAACGTTGCTGGCACGTCACGGCGGGATGCCAAGCCCCAATCCCAACCTGAAGCTTGCCGTCGCATTTGGCGCGGAAATCGGCAACGTTGCGAAAGGTGCCTTGCGCTTGCTGGACCGACTGGCGGCTTGCGACGCAGAGGGCGACGAGGCGCGGGCGTTTCTGCTGACGGCGGCGGCCTATGGCTACGGCGCACGCATCGGGTTGCCAGAAGAGGCCGAGGCATGCTGGCTCGGACTCGCTCGCCTTGGTGCCGACGATAGGCCCCCTGCCCGCCTTGGTGCACAGGAGACGCTGCAGTCGCTTTCGTTGCGGCCGGGCGGCGCCGACGAGCTGGTACGTCGTGCTACGGATTGGATCGGTCTCGATCCGGACATCGCGCTCGCCAAGCGCCAACGCGAAGCCGAAGACGTGATCGGCCTTGGGGCCGCGACGCTCGGACTCCTTGTGCTCGGACAGGCCCGAATCCTGCCGCTCGTCAAAGAGCGCGCCGCCCTCTTCACGCTTTTTGAACGTGCGCTGTCGGAAATCGAACAGGCCCCGCGCTCGGCCTACCGCAACGAAGAGTTCCGTCGGTTTCAGGACACGCTGCCACTCACGCTTGCGTCATGCCTCGCTCACCTCGGTGGTTCGCAAACCGAAACGTGGATGCACGATATTTGCGTCAACGCACGCGAACCGTGGGTGCGCGAGGTGCTTTCCAACACAATCGTTCGACTGCGCAGCAAAGGTTACAACCAGCCGGCGTCACTGACCGACCGATTGCGTATTGCGCTTGAGGGCAGCGCCAAGCCCCTTCGAAACGCTGCACGGGTGAGGCCCGGGACGGGTCGCGGCAAGGCGACGCGGAAGATTAGATAGTCGCTAAAGCGGCGCCGGACAGGTCAACGGCTGATCGGAAACAATCACGTCGTCGATCCACAGCGTGCGCTGGGCACTCAAGGTGTGGGCGAAGCTGAAGCCAACGGAAACGCGGGTCACGGGAGGGACATACCAGTGTCCCTGGGTGTAGTCATTGCCCGGCACGCACCCACCGCCGAAGGTACGTCCTCCACTGATTTCGGTGGCATCGTCCGCCTTGTTGTTGACGACAAGGAGTGCACCGTCGTTGTCGGCATCGACGGAGAAGATGATGCAAGCCCATTGTTTCGTGGGTACGGACGTGGCCGAATACGAAGCGCAATCCTGGAAGCCACCGGGAGCGCCCGCTCCATGGGCAACTTGTAGCTTACCGCTGCCGTTGCCGCCCGTCCCGATGTCGCTGTTGGTGTTCTTGCCGCCACTTTCGGCGGTGGCGTCACCCTCCATGCGAATCCACGCCCAATGCAAACCGGTACCCGTGGGGCGATCGTCCAGGAACGCCATCATGCGCACCGACAACTTGCGCGCAGGCAACAACCCGTTGCCACCGTGCACCATGGCGAGCGGCTGCGATTCTCCAGGCTTGATCGTGAGTTTCATCGATTTTTGTCCGGAGTAAGCCTTGGTGTTGTCGACCATCAACGTTCCGCTGCCGGACACCAGCGATTGCCACGGTGCGCCCGGGCGCATGCCTACTGTGTGCTTTTCAAAATCGTCGCAGCGCGGATTGGCCGAGCACGGCATCGCGGGGATGCCGCCGGTTCC
This sequence comes from Deltaproteobacteria bacterium, assembly GCA_034439895.1. Taxonomy (GTDB): domain Bacteria; phylum Myxococcota_A; class Polyangia; order Fen-1088; family Fen-1088; genus JAWXBF01. Next base: position 27,350 of record JAWXBF010000051.1, on the reverse strand, counting down.
GGTGGTGCCTCCGGTGCGGGTTCCGCCCGATCCGCCTGCCTTGCTGCCCCCCGATCCACCGGATGTGCCACCGCCCGCACCACCGGTCGTTGCGCCGCCGTTGTTGCTGTTGCCACCCGACGCTCCGCTCGCAACCGTACCACCACTATTGTTGGCGGGTTCTCCGGCCGCCCCCCCTGCACCGCCATCGCCGGTTCCCCCGCTTGCGACAGCATCTCCGGCCGTTCCGCCCTGCTGGGTCTTGCCGCCGCTGGGGTTGCCGCTGCAACCGCAGGCCAACGCCAGCGCGAACGCAATCGTACCCATCCTGCTGGCTGATCTGCTTTGCCTCATGGCCGTCTACAGAGACTAGACCCTCGCGACCGATTCCGTCGAGGTACAACCGTACCTGTCGCCGTTCATGGTGGACGCCTGTGGCGACGGCCAGAGACGCCACAGTGCCGCCGTCCGGCTATGCTTGCTGACCAATGCGCTTCGCCATTTTCATTTCGGTTGTCGTGGGAATCATCACTGCGATCCACTACTTCTTCTGGGTGCGGATCGTCCGTGATACAAATATACCCACCCCCTACCGCCAATCGGCCACATGGACTCTGGTCGGTCTGGCGGCATCGCTGCCCCTCGGCGTCATTTTGGGTCGGGTTTTGCCACCGAGCATGCGTGGCACCATCTCCTGGCCGGTATTCATCTGGATGGGCGTCATGTTCATCCTGCTCGTTTTGCTCATCGGTGCCGAGTTCGTGCGACTCCCCCTGTGGAACTGGGGGCGACTTTTCGGAGGCGTCCCATTGCACCCCGAAAGACGGCAGTTTTTCGCGCGACTTTTGGGCGGAAGCGCCGGCGCGCTGTCCGGGGGCATCGGGTCTTACGCCGTGTATCAGGCAATCGCATCACTGCATGTTCGTCGCGTCGAGGTTAAACTCGATCGTCTCCCCGCAGCGGCACGTGGCACCTCGATCGTTCAGATCACCGACCTGCACCTTGGATCCATGATAGGCAGGGCGTACTGCCAGGAAGTGGTTGATCGCATCAACGCCCTGGAGCCGGATATCATTGCCATCACAGGTGATCTCGTGGATGGCTCGGTCGAAGAGTTGCGCGACGCCGCCTCGCCACTTGGTCTACTGAAGGCGCGCCACGGCGTCTTTTTTGTGACAGGAAATCACGAGTATTATTCCGGCGCCGATCCGTGGGTAGCAGAACTGCAACGGATTGGCATTCGTGTGTTGCGAAACGAACACGTCCTCATCGGTGATGGCCCCGAGGATCCCAACGGATTCATTCTCGCCGGCGTCGACGACTACGCCGCCTTTGGCAATGGCCACGGACCCGACATGCAACGGGCGTTGCACGGACGTCCAGCCGACAGCGCGGTCGTCTTGCTCGCGCACCAGCCACGGCATGTTCACGAGGCGGAGAAACTGGGCGTGGACCTCCAGATCTCTGGACACACCCATGGCGGCCAGATCTGGCCCTTTCACCTCATCGTGCGGATGGTGCAACCGTTCGTTGCTGGCCTCGGACGCAAAGGCAAGACGCAGATCTACGTCAGCCACGGTACCGGATACTGGGGACCGCCGCTGCGGCTCGGGACGCAGGCCGAAATCACGCACCTCACGCTCGTGTGACCCCACAGAACGCGGGGAGCGGCGTGCTCAAGTTATTGAGCCACTGCGTCGAAACCAAGGGAAGAGGATATCGACCGCTTCCCCATGGCAAATCTGGATCGCTACCTGGAAGCAATGAAGAAGCACAACGCCTCCGCGTTGATCCTGCGCGCAGGCAACCCCGTCGTGATGGTGATTGCCGGCAACGATCGCCCAGTCTCAAGTCAGGGGGTGGCCGAACGGCAGATTCAAAACATGCTCGCCGAGGTGCTCGGTGCCTCGTACGTCCCCGGGCTGAGCGGCTCAAAAACGTTTCCCTATGATTCGCCCATCGGGCCGGTCACGATTGCGGTCGACGAGCGAACCGGTTTGGAAGTCAAAATCGCAGTGGGAAAGGCCAGTATGCCCGCGCTCGACTCCCTGGCGCTGGAACCGATGGATTTTGGGGCTCTGCCAGAACCGCTTACACCGGCGCCCATCGTCGCGCCGCCGCCCCGTCACGCCGCCCCGATTGGATTGCAAATGGCCTCGGCGGATACGCCGTTTGAGATCGCGGAATTCGGATCGGACGACGATAACTTTCGGACACCACCGCCCGCACCGCAACCCCTCGCCGAGGCGCGCCCAGCCGCGAAAATTCAGCCCGTCTCGAACCGCAACACATCCGGCATGGATGCCCTCTTCCATCTCATGCTCGACGCGCGCGCGTCGGACTTGCACCTCAAATCCAACACCCAGCCCATGTTGCGGGTAGACGGCGGAATGGGCTACCTGCAAGGGCGAAAACCGATGTCCTCGAGCGAACTCACGCCCTTGCTTGAATCGATCATGCCCGAGCGCAACAGGCTTGAGTTTGCCGAAACGAACGATACGGACTTCGCCTACGAACTGGCCGGGCGCGCGCGCATGCGTTGCAATGTTTTTCGCGATCTTGCCGGCATTGGCGCGGTTTTTCGGCAGATTCCGACAAAAATTCTCACCGCCGAAGATCTGGGACTGCCTCCAGCGGTCATTGAAATGTGCGGCCACTCGAAGGGCCTCGTCGTCGTCACCGGCCCAACGGGCAGCGGTAAATCCACCACGCTGGCCGGCATGATCGACTGGATCAACAAGAACCGAAACGATCACATCATCACCATCGAGGACCCGGTCGAGTTCGTTCACAAGGACCAAAAGTGTCTCGTAAACCAACGCGAAGTCGGCGTGCATACGAAGGGCTTCAAGAGCGCCTTGCGCGCAGCCCTGCGTGAAGATCCAGACATCGTACTCGTCGGTGAAATGCGCGATCTCGAAACGGTGGCGATTGCGATTGAAACGGCGGAAACCGGCCACCTGGTATTCGGTACGTTGCACACGAACACCGCCCCCTCGACGGTGGATCGCCTGATCGACCAGTTTGCCTCGGATCGACAACCCCAGATTCGACTGATGCTTTCAGAGTCTTTGCGGGGCGTGGTTGCGCAAATCTTACTCAAGAGAAAAGGCGGCGGTCGGGTTGCGGCGCTTGAGATCCTGATTGTGACGCCCGCCATCGCCAACCTCATTCGCGAAGGCAAAACGTATCAAATCCCTTCCATCATGCAGACCGGCCGTGGCCTCGGCATGCAGACGCTTAGCGACTCCATCATGCAACTCGTGATGAAGGGCACGGTGGAAGCCACTGAAGCGTATGCCAAATCGCCGCAGAAAAAAGAGATGGCAGGCCTCCTCACACGCGCGGGATTCAAGGGCCCCTGGAGCGCTGCCGCGGGCGAGGCGTAGGACGCATCGCGCCTAGATCGAGCCTACAGTCTCCACGCACTTCCGCCGATTCGAAACGTAAGCGAATGCGCAAAAGGATTCTGGTTGTCGACGACGAAGCCACCGTCAGGCAGGCGCTTAAACGCCAGCTTGAGGGCCTTGGATACGAGGCTATCTGTGCCAGCGGCGGCGACGAGGCGATTGCGCATCTGAAGTCCGAGGTTTTCGACCTCTGCATCACGGACCTCATCATGCCCGGCAACGACGGATTCGCCGTGCTTGAAGCCGCGCGAAAACACAGTCCGCCGGTTGCCGTCATCGTCATTACCGGACAGGGCACCGTTCGCGACGCCGTCGAGGCATTGCGAGCCGGTGCAAACGACTTTGTCTCGAAACCCTTTCATCCGAGCGCGGTGGAGAATGCGGTACGCCGCTATCTGGAAACCGGCCGGCGCGCCCTTGGTTGGCAACCGACCCACGGCGCCTCCCTTGTGGGCGAGCACCCGGCGATTCGACTGGTGCTAGAGCGCATTGATCAGGTGGCGGAATCTGACGCCAACGTCCTGATTCATGGCGAAGAAGGCACGGGCAAGGAAGTGGTCGCCCGCCTCATACACGCTTCGAGCGCACGCAACAGTGGCCCGTTTGTACCGGTGAACCTGTCGGCGATTCCGCAGGCTTTGTGCAATGCCGAACTCTTTGGCCAGACTTCCAACGGCCAAAATGGGGATAGGACGCGACCCGGCAAGATCCTCGCCGCTTCGCACGGAACCCTGTTTATTCACGAGGTCGCCGAACTTCCGGTAGCGGCGCAGGATGGACTCATTGATGTGTTGAAAACACGCCAGGTGGTTCCCATCGGTGCCACCCAGGGTGCACCGGCCGATCTGCGCATCATCACTTCTACGAGTCGCGCCATGGACGAATTGGTGCGCGACGGAAGTTTCCGAGAAGATCTGTTCTATCGCCTCAACGTGATCCCCATCGATTTGCCGCCGCTGCGCGATCGAGCCGACGACATCGCGCTGGTGGCGGAGCACCTGCGCGAAGAAATGAACGCACGCCATGGTCGCTCGGTGCCCGCCTTCCGCGCGGATCTGCTCGACCGGCTGCGGTCCTATGACTGGCCAGGCAACGTCCGCCAGATGGCGAACATCATTGAACGCATGGTCATGACCGTATCGAATCGCGAGGTCACGGTGGAAGATCTTCCCGCCAACTTGCGCACGAGCGTGCTCGACCTGGCTCACACGCCTCTCGATCTTCCGGCAACCGGTGTCGACCTGCGCATGCTACTCAGCCAACTGGAAAGCCGACTCATCGGTCAGGCCTTGCAGCGAACCGGCGGCAACAAGAACCGCGCGGCCGAACTGCTCGGTCTCAATCGAACCACCCTGGTCGAGAAACTTCGGCGCCGCAGCGTCGCGTAGTTTCAACACCTACAGCACCCACGAATCCTTCGTTTTATTTGACGGGCACAAAAAAGCCCGGGGGAAGGGGTGTCAGAAAATCCGATTCCGTCAAACGGGTGACGGGGATTGTCAGCTCGAATCGTCATCGGTGTGACGGTTTTGGTCAGAGCTCGGAGGGCAACGTCAGAAAAATCACGGTGTTACGAACGTGTTTTTCTTGGCACGCCACATGCTTGACTCAGAGACCATGCCGCTTGAAACCCGTAAGAAAGCCCAGAAAGCCAAGGCCCCTCCCATCTCCCCTCGCAAAGCCACGGCGCTGGCGAAGAAACGACGGGAGTACGCGGCAAAGTTCTTTCCCTACATAGAAAAGGTGGCCCGTCGTCTCGCGCGCCGCTTGCCCGCCCACGTCGAGATCGACGATTTGGTTTCCTCGGGCGTCATTGGATTGATGGAGGCGGCCGAACGCTTCGACCCAAAGCGGGTCGATCGCTTCGAGGCCTTCGCCGAGTTCCGCATTCGCGGCGCCATGCTCGACGATTTGCGTTCGCGCGACACCCTTTCCCGGGACATGCGCCGTCTGTCGAATGAGTTGCGGGAAGCGACCCGCAAGCTGGAATCGCAGCTTGGCCGCACGCCGGATCACGAGGAATTGGCAAAGATCCTCGGCGTGAACATCAACGAGCTCTACGCGCGTCAGCAGAAGCTTTCTGGCTCTTCGGTGGTCGGTATTGACGACGCAGGTCCAGACTTCCTTGAGCGCACCAGCGACGAGTCCTCGCCAGATCCGTTTGAGGTCACCGCCCACCGCGAATCGATCGGCCACCTGCAAGCCGGCATCGCGCAATTGCCCGAGAAAATGCAGCAGGTGTTGTCGCTCTACTACACCGAGAATCTGAATCTGAAGGAGATCGGTTCTGTCCTCGGCGTGACCGAATCCCGCGTTTGCCAAATCCACGGGGAGGCCACACGCCGCCTACGCGAAACCCTGGGCGCGATCGAGGCCGAAGCCGCCGCCTAGTGACGATTTTTCGCTCGAGGCCCCTTGTCACCCCTGGGAGACGACAATTATTTTTGGGCGTAACCCCTCAGAAGTATTGTGGGTTCAAAAAAATATTCGAGGAGGGCCTCAAGGACTTCCCCGGGAACCCCGATTCAAAGTGACATGAAGGTTACAGGTCGGTCTCTCCCCTCCTCAAACGCTGTCAAAGGCTCGAAGCAAGAATTCCTCGCTACCCAGTCGGGTGACGAAGTCGTGCTCTCGGCCCGCATCTTGGAGCTTCGCACGCTCGTGGCTTCAGGACGCTACTCGGTCGATACAGACCGGCTGGCCCGCGAGATCTTTCGCCGCGCTCAGCCGCGTCGGGCTCGCAAAGCCGGCCACTAAATAGGTCGGATCTGACAGGCTCGCAAAGCCAGCCACATCCGCATCACGGCAACTGGGGGGCGCTCAAGATCAGGGCGCGCTCCCGATCGCCAAGCCCTTTGAGATAAAGCAACGCGGCTCGTTCGAGATCGTTCGAGCCGGAAACGAAACCAACCACAGTTTGGTCCGATTTGCTCACGACCACGCGGCCGCCTTCTTCGGTGGCCGAGACAATGAGCTCTCCGCCCGGTCCGTGCAATCGCGCCGTGTTGCCCTCACGAACGATGCGTCCAAGTGGGATGCCTGCAGAATCGCCAACGCGCAACAGACCGTCAATTCGTGTCAGACGCCAGGCTTCTGTGGTGCCCCTGCGCAAGCGCAAGCCGGCGGCATTGCCCCTCGCATCGGGACCGAATTCCGCGCCGCCCGTGCCCGAACCGATGCGTACCACGGGTCCGTCGACCGCGATGGATTCGCTTGCTTGCTGCGTTTTCCACGCCGCGCGCCCCGAAAAGAAATCGACCCGCAGGCCCTCGGCACCGTCGGCTCCGTGCAACACAAGGGTGCGAATCGGAACGTCTCCGGGGGATGACCCTGGCGTCGGACACGCCGCAATCAGTAGCACCAACAACCCATATATTCCCGCTAGACCACGTTTCAAGCTACTCCTCGGCATCCGCAACACAAACGCGGTTTCGGCCACGCGCCTTGGCCCGGTACATCGCCGTGTCGGCAAGGCCGAGTAGCGCATTCTCACGGTGCCGTTTGCTACCGCCGGGAGCCAGGTGTTCCCGATAGGACGCCGCACCGATCGAACAGCCGAGCGGCGGCATGCCCGACGGGCTTTGCAGGTTATCTTCGTCCTCGAACAATCTCAAATCGGCGATTGCCGTACGCAACGTCTCTGCCGTTGCCAGCGCCTGCTCAATCGTACTGCCTGGCAAGAGGACCACGAACTCATCGCCGCCGTAGCGAGCCAGGACGCTCGCCGGTGGCATACGATCTTGCAACACGCGCGAGACTTCGCGCAACGCCCAGCTACCGGCCAGGTGACCAAGGCGATCGTTGATATGCTTGAAATTGTCGAGATCCAGGAACAAAAGCGAGAGTTCCGCTCCGTCGCTATCCGCACGTTCGATTTCGTCTTGCAGTCGCGTGTGCAAATAGCGGCTGTTGTACAGGCCCGTCAAGTGATCGAGACGCAAGAGAGCTCGGGCGCGAATCGCGTCGAGAGCATTCTGAATCGACGAGGACATGTAGCCCGCAAACGTTCGCAGGAGTTGGCTGTCGCGCTGTCCATAGGGACCACCCGACTGTCGATTGGTCAGGTAGAGCACGCCACAAATGGATTCTCCGACTATGACGGGAACACCAATCACCGATGCGATCGGGCGGGCGGCAGCCAGTCCCCGCGCGGTAAAGGCTATCAGAGGATCCCCCACCTCAAGGTTCGAGGCACGCCGCGATTGCCCGGACGAATAGATGTTGCCGATGAAGCCGCGATCGCTTGGCACCCGTTGCCCCAGTCGGTCCTCGCTGCCGGCACCATACGAGGCGATGATCGTCAGGCGCGGAAACGCATTGCCCCCGCGTTTGGCCCGGGGATCATCCAGCAGGATGCCGCCCGCTTCCGAGGGAACGAATTCGTGGGCGAGTTCGAGAATCTCGCGCAAGGCTGCGTCAAGACGAACGTCCCACCGCACGGATTCGGATTCCTGCCGTTCGCGCACGAAAAACCGGGCGATTTCGTCAGTCGAAACGGTCAGGACAGGACCGGGTGCCGGCCCAACAAGGTTCGGAACTGACAGATCCCCTTCCCGAACCGACTGCGGGACCGACGACACTGCGCGCAACTCGTCGTCGCTGCTATCGGTCGAAGACTTTTCCAAGGGCGACTCTACGGTAACGGATGCGGGCTTGTCGGTCAAAGTCTGTCAGCCAAGTAAAATACCACCCTTGCTGCGCAGGGCACCGGCAACCTTTTCCCCGAGGGCCTTCAAATCGTCGCCTGGGCGCGCCGCAAAGGCATCGGCGCCGACCTCAAACGCTTCCTTGACCGTTTCGTAGGACGGATAGGCGGTGTACAACACCGAGGCGCAATGGGGCAACAGTTGCTTCGCTTGTTCGATCACACGCAATCCCATCATGCCGGGCAGGTTCCGGTCCGCGAGCACCACGTCGAACCGCTGTGCCTGCAGGCGCATCAGCGCGTCATCGCCGTCGGACGCAACTTCCACGTCATAGATGCGCCCCAGAAATTCGCCCAGGAGCTTGCGCTTGTCTGGCTCGATCTCGACCAGCAGCACCTTGGCCCGTTGTCCGGCGCGATTTTCCGGAGGTTGCGACTGCTGCTCGTCGCGTCGATTGAGCGCGCGGCGAACGCGCTGCCGCAACATTTCGACATCCCGAATTGGTTTTTCGATATAGTCAAACGCGCCAATATCAAGCGCCTCGACCGCTGAATCGTACGACGAATACCCGGTAATCAAGATGCCGGCGGGTGGTGGATCGATGGTTCGCGTGTACCGCAACACTTCAAGACCCGAGGCGCCGGTCAGATTCTTGTCGGTCAGGACGAGATCGAAGGGTTGCTTTTTCAACAACTCGATGGCTTCTTCGGCTGAGCGCGCGGTTGTCACGCGGTAGCCTCCCCGGCGAAGCGCTTCGCGCAAAACCGTCAAAACGACGACTTCATCGTCAACCACGAGCACTTCGTGGCCACTCGGTATCACGGCTCCGGTACGAGACCGACTCGGAACCTCCTGGGGCACCGGGAGCGTATCACCGGGGGTGTCAAACACCGAAAACCGGGCCAGCGCCTCGATTAGCTTGCGACCCTGAACCTCGGCCCTTCGTCGAGCACCAACCCGCGCCGCGACATCCACGAGCGTCTCGGGTGTTTCCTCGCCAAGGTATGCGCGTGCACCACCGTACAGCGCATCCGCAACGCGACCGGGCGTTGGCGCAAAATCGGCAATGACAAGTGCTGCGCCAGAGCCGAGAGCACGGGCCTCACGCAATAGATCCGCGACATTCTTGTTTTGAGCGAGTCCAAGGATCCACACCTCTGCGTCGCGCTCGGCCGGGCAAACCGTCATGCGGTTGTAATTCGCTAGGGCCTCTTGCGTCCCCGGCGGTGCCCCCTGAAGCCCTATCCGGATGGGCGCCGCGACGTCGCCGAGCGCCGCCTCAATGGCAACCACGAGCGCCGGCTCGAGGGATTGCAATTCGTGGCGATGACGCTGGTAAACCTCGGCCACGGCCTGGCCACGGGCACGTGCACGGCGGGAAGCCACAAGCCAGCGCACATGGGCGCGCAGCAAAGGATCGTTGTCGGGCAAGGGCCGAGGTAAAACCGCGTGAATGGCCCGTGCGAAGAGCGCACCAATCCGAACCGGATCGCTGTCGATGAGCAGCACGACCTCGGTCGATTCTGACAACGCCGAGGCCGCCGTGATGGGATCGATGTCGAGATCCTCGCGGTCAGGCTCAAGCACGGCGATATCGGCGGGCTGCCGTGACAGTCGCTCGAGCGCGTCCGTGAGCGACGCCCGGGCATCGACCGGACCTTCTGCCGACAGCGCGCGTTCAATACGTCCCCGGTCGTTGGCATCAACGACAGATAGAAGAAACGGGTTGTCGGCCAAACGCGCTGCCGCCCGAAGTGCGGATAAGATCGCGGCGGCGCGAGAATCGGCCATGACGGCATCATACTCAGAAAGTCCCGTGTGCGCTCAATCGTTGGCGTTGGCATCCATCGCAAACCTGAGTCAGGATTGCAGCATGTTGAAGGCCAAGACATCGAGCCGCGCACTCTGGGCGCTTCTGGCGTTTTTTACACTCTCTGCCTGGACGATCCGCTCCTTCGCGCAAACCGATTTGGAGGCGGCTCCAGTCGAGGCACCCCCTGTCGCAAACGCTGCGACACCGCCGACAGGACCGGCGCAAGCGGAGCCGTTGCCGCCGCCCTCACCCGGCGTCGCGGCGCCGCTCCCCGCACTGCCACCGCCACCGCCACGGGTGCAAGGCACGGACCCTTACGCGCCCGATCCCTACGCGGGCGGCCCAGCGTCGGGCTGGCCCAATGGTATCACACGGCCCTTTTCGTTTACGCTCGGCGCGGGGCCGGGATTTCTGTCGGTCAGTGATGGCTCAAACAGGGAGACCGAGCTCGGCTCGATGTATGCCTTCCGCGTGGGGATCGGCTTTGCACCCAGCGCCAGCCTAACCCTTGGATGGGAGGGCGCGAGTGTTCGCCGACGCGATACCCTCGTCAACGAGATCGCCCGCTTTGAACAGAACGCCGTTTTGGTGGGGCTCCAGTATTTCGTAACACCCCGTTTCAACTTTCGTGCGGCGTTCGGGTCAGCCTCGGCCACCGAAGAATCGCCCAGCATCTCTGCCGCGGAAGAGGACGGCCGCGCCGGAAGTGTCGGGGTCGGATACGACGTCGTCTTGCAGAGCAATTTCGCGCTCGCCCTCGAACTGTCCGCAACGTTGGTTCAGTACACCGAGCACACCTTCACGATGGGCGGGCTCGCCCTCACGCTGACCTTTTTCTAGCCCCGCCGTCGCGGGCTCAGTTGGTCTTGAAGGCCTCTTTGATGGGGTGGCCCGGCAAGCCGGACGGAACGGGATATCCCAGCGCCCAAAGTGCGGTGGCCGCGGTGTCCAGCGTGGAAACCGCACCTTGAATCTTGTATCCCGGGCGCACGCCCACGCCCCAGGCGATCCAGGGAATCAGTCGGTCCTCCCGGATTCGCCCCGAGTGCGAGTGGCCCTTGCCGCCGTGATCCGACGAAACAATGATAAGCGTATCACGAGCCAGATCGGAAGCGGCGACAGCTTCGACGAGCGTCTCAAGGCATCGATCGGAGCTACGAACCGCCCGCATCTGTTCGTCCGACATCCAACCCGAGGCGTGCCCGCCAGAATCCGGATCGGAGAAGTGGACAAACTCAACTTGTGGACGGTGTTTGACAAAGTATGCCGCCGCGACTTCCGCGATCTTGCGGCACAAATAACCGGGGCGGGCGAAGACGTCCACGAAGCCGGGACGAATGATGTGTTCCAGCTTTTTCTTGCCCACAAAGGCGGCCGAACCAAGTCCCGCTTCTTTTGCCGTCTGCAAAATGGTCGGCACCTTGATGAAGCCACGATGGGGTTGCCAAGAATTCCAGGTCAGCCCATGGTCGTGAACGTCAAAGCCCGACAACATGGCCGCATGCGACGGCAACGTTGATGCCTGCCGAATCGTTTGCGCCTCCATCGAGAAGGCCGCCTGCTGCATCATCCTCTTGTGGTAGTTGGCCGGAGCCTCAAACAAAGCGTCGGGTCGCATGCCGTCTTCGCTAACGATGATCACGTGGCGGGCAATTGGTGCGGGCTTCGAGTCGACCACGACGGCAAGCGGTGGCGCCGCAAGCAACACCGCCGGAGCAAGCAATGCCGCCGGTTTTGTCCTTGCGACGGCTGCTCGTGCAGGCGCGGCAAGACGGGCTTCTGGCCAGGCGACCACGACCGCAACACCCATCAAAACAAGGCCTACAATGAATCGCACCGTTTCAGCATGCGCCCGTGGCGGCACCGCAACAAGTTTCGTGATCCCCGGCGTCTGTGGTGCCAACGCCGGGCCCGCCGCGAGGAAAGCCGATGGATTGCTTGCGGCATCCAGGCTTTTCGCTGACGATGCAGAACACGAATGGTGATCCCTCTTGGCCCGCGCACCCTGCGGCTTTTTTTTACGGTGTTTGCGCTGTTTGCGCTGGCGCTTTCCTGCCGTCATGGCGCAATCCCCTCGGCCGCAGAGGGTTGCCAGGACGACAGAGACTGCAAGCTCGACCGCCTTTGCGAGCGTGGCCAGTGTATCTGGCCCGATGAACGCAAGCCCCCCGCGGTCACGAGCACCGATGGCGGCACCGAATCCTCGACGCCAGATGCAGGGTTCGTCTCGGACGCAGGCGCTGCACCGATGGTGGTGGCGAATCGGCGTCGCTCCCCATACCGAATTCCCGCAAAGGTCCCCGCGGTGATTTGGACCCATCGAACCAAGGGCCCTATTTTCGGTGTGCCTCTGCTCCTCCCCGACGGTGCCACAGCCGTCGGCAGCCACGACCATGCCGTACACATTGTCGATCCCGTGGGCAGTCCACGGTGGAGTTTCGCGACCGGAGATCTCATTTTTGCAACCCCGGTGCTGGGTCCAACCGGATCCCTATACATCGGCTCGGGCGATGACCATCTTTACGCCATTGATCTGAACACCCTGACCCTGACGTGGCGCAGCAAGTTGGGCAACTGCACGGCGTCGCGCGGCGTCGGCCCCGAGCAAAGCCGCTGCGACGTGGACGGCGGCCCAACCGTCGGACGAGACGGCACCCTCTACGTCGGCGGCGACGGACTATTCGCGCTGTTCCCGAATGGAAAGGTCCGCTGGCATTTTGCGACGGGTGGTCGCGTTTCGACTGCGCCGGCAGTTCTCGACAACGGCACCATCGTCTTCGGATCGCTTGACGATACGTTCTATGCGGTGTCTCCCGACGGCCGGAAACTGTGGGATTTTCGCACCAACGGCGACATCGAATCGAGCCCCACGCTGACCGATGATGGCTCGCTCGTCTTCGGTTGCGACGACCATAAAGTCTATTCGTTGTCGCAGGACGGTGCACTCCGCTGGGCCTTTTCCACCGGCGGAGAAGTCCGGGCCTCGCCAGCCATCGGACGGGATGGGAGCGTCCTTGTCGGGAGCTTCGATGGACTTTTTTATTCGATTTTGTCCTCCGGCGTGCTTAACTGGGCTTTCCGCACCGGTGATCGCATCGCCTCGTCGGCGACGGTTGATTCCGAGGGGGCCATGGTTTTTGGTTCCCAGGACGATCGACTCTACGCCCTCGAATCCAATGGGCAACTGCGCTGGTCGGTGGAACTCGGAGGAGACATTGATAGCTCCCCGACGCTCGGGCCCGACGGGACAATCTACGTCGGCTCTGACGACCATAACCTCTACGCTTTACGGAGCCTCGATTGAAAAAGAACAAGACAGCCACCGGACCCATCAAGGTCCATCCCGACGGATTTGCATTCGTATCCCCCGACGACGGTGAACCCGGGGACATCTATGTGGGCAGCCGCGCCCGCGCCGGCGCCCTCGACGGAGACAAGGTTCGCGTGCAGTGGCAGGAAGGACCGCGCGGCTACGACGGCAGCGTGGTTGCCATCGAGGAGCGCATCCGCACCCGCCTGACCGGCGAAATGATTTCGCCAGGTGCGGGGATACGCCCAAACTTTGTCCCCGATGATCCCCGTATCACAAATCGCATTCGCGTGCGCGGCACCTTCAAGGACCAGGAGCCCGGATTTTCCATCGTAGCTGACATCGTTGCCTATCCGGAGTCCCCCGAAGATCCAATCGAAGTACGATTGACCCGCATCATCGGCGGTCACGACGATCCCCGCACCGAAATCGAGAAAATCTTGATCGGCGCCAACGTCGACGACGAGTTTCCGGCGCCGGTTCAAAAGGCGATGAAGACCGTACCCGATGTGGTACGGCCCGAAGATCTCATCGATCGCACGGATCTCCGCGATCTGCCGTTTGCGACGATTGACCCCGAAAGCGCGCGGGACTTCGACGACGCCGTGGCGCTCGAACAGCTTGACGGTGGCCGTCACCGATTGTGGGTGGCCGTGGCCGACGTTTCGCATTACGTCCGGGAAAACAGCGCCATCGATCGAGAAGCGTTTGCGCGGGCGACCAGCATCTACCTCCCCAATCGCGCAATCCCGATGTTGCCCGAGCCGCTTTCTGCGCACATCTGCTCGCTGCTTCCGGAGCAAGATCGGCTGGCCATGGTGACTCGAATCGATTTCGATCGCGAGGGTCGGCCCATCGATTCGGATTTTTGTGCGGCCGTGATCCACTCGCGTGCGCGGCTCGACTATCCGGGTGTTGCAGCGGCATTGTCGGGCGAACTGAAAGGTGCGCGTCGAAAACTTTACCAACCCTGGGTTGAATCACTAGAACGCATGGCGGCTGTCGCGGCTGTGTTGCGCGAACGCCGGATGGAACGGGGGGCGCTTGATCTGGATCTCCCAGAAGCGCGCATTGAACTCGACCAGGATGATCCGCGTCGAGTGCGCGACGTGCGCCGCGCCCGCAAGGATCCCCGCGAACGTCAGGCTTACAATCTCATCGAGGAATTCATGCTGGCCGCCAACGAAGCGGTCGCCCGCAGCTTTACCGAGCGCCAGGAACCAACGCTCTGGCGCATCCACGCCCGTCCCGACGCGACCAAGCTGCAAACTTTCGTGGAGCTTGCGCAGAGCTACGGCATTGCGACCCACGACGAAGATCTGGCCACCCCGCGCGGCATGCGCGAAGTGCTCGCGGCCCTGAAGGGTCACGCCGCCGAAAAACCGCTCTCGTTCCAGCTGTTGCGTTCGCTCAAACAGGCAAGTTACGACGTGGGCAACGTGGGACACTTCGGTCTCGCGGCCTCGGACTACGTGCACTACACCTCGCCGATTCGACGCTACCCAGATTTGGTGGTGCACCGTCTGATGAAGCGACGGTTGGCACGCCTCGGCCGTCCCTCCGGCGGTTTCGGTCGAGGTCCGGGAGACGAACAGGAACCAGACAAGTTGGCGCTGCAGGCGAGCCATTGTTCGTCGCGCGAACGTCGGGCGCAGGAAATTGAACGCGAGTCGGTGGACGTGTATCGCGTATTTTTCATGCGCGACCGAGTCGGAGACACCTTCAAGGGTGTCATCACCGGCGTGACCGGATTCGGAGTCTTTGTCCAGATCGACGAACCCTTCGTAGAAGGCCTCGTTCGGGTCGAGGACTTGCCAAGCGACGCATACAACTTCGATGACAAGACGTTGCGGCTGGTCGGCCAACGCGGTGGCCTTGCCCTCGGGCTCGGCCAGGAGGTTGAGGTCGTGGTGGCCAACGTGAGCCTCGCACGGCGCAAGATAGACCTACGCCTTTCCCAAATCCCTGCGTCCGTTCCTGGGCCTCAAGCTGGACCAGGTCGCGGTCGCGGCCGTAAAGCCGATTGGCGGCCTGGGCCAACGGCGACAGACTCGGCGGGAGGTCGCACGGCTCGGCGAAAGAGCCCCGGCGAACAGACCAAACCCGGAAAAACGGAACGGCGCAAGGGCGGGCGCGGTGCTCGCTGGAGTAAATAACACCGAAGCAACCGCGCTGCCCGTGCGCCGCTAGCCAGTTCCAATAGTAAGAACTACTTCTTGCCTTTGGAACGGCCAATCGCTGCGTCACGAACAAACGTCGAGAGCGCAACGCCGGCCGTCTTGGCGGCCTTCTTGAGATCCTTCAACTCTTGGAGATTGAGTCGGATGCTGGTGGTTGTCGAAACGGTTTTTCCTCGTCGGGGCATTGCCATTCGCATCGTGTACCACAGGAAATGGAAAAGCGCGATACGTTTCGACACACATTCGTAGCGCAATCGTACGCCGAATAGGATTTCGCCATCGACTGGCCAGTTCGCGGGCTGATTCCGACAAACACGGGCCAGTTGCCCGCCCATTCAGCGCAAGGCCAAGAGAATGAGGCCAATCGCCGCCAAAACGCCGACAACGTAGATCAATGGCTTCGCGATCGAACCCGATCCGGCTTCGCTGGTGTTCAAAAAAGCCAGTCCGACCGAACGGGGCGGCGGCGATGTGGGCTCGCTCGACAGCGAACGCGCGGGATCGCGCACACCCGGTGAAATCGGATCGACCAGGGTCTGGCTCAGGGGATCGCCCACGGGGACGCCGGGCGCTGCCCGTACGGGGGCGACCGAAGCTTGCGCCGCTGCATACTCCGGAAAAACCGTCGCGGCCGGGACGGTGAGGTCGACCGCCTCGACAGGGGGGGTCGGCGGATCGTCCGCGTGCGACAGAGCTCCCGCCCGCAATTCGCCGATCGTGCGCAACGCCGCATCTTTGCGATCTCGATGATGTCCTTGAATGGTGATCGGCCGCGGCGTCGGTGTATCGTGGTGGTCCGGCTCGATTCCAAGGAGAGCGGCAACGGCTTTACCGCGTCCCCGCGACAGCTTGGTCAGTTCATATTCCAGTTGCGCCATCGTCTGGGGCCGGCGCGACGGATCGCGGTCCATGGTGGCGACAATGATGTCGTCCAGCGCCTTCGGGATCCCAGGCATCAGCTCACTCGGGCTTTTTACCTTGTCGGTGACCTTGCGAACCAACACCTCGGCGTATCCTTGACCCGAGAACGCAGGCTGTCCCGTGATCATTTCGTAGAGGATTGCGCCAACTGCGTAGATATCGGATCGCGCGTCGGCTGGCTTTCCGTCGGCCTGCTCCGGTGCCATGTACTCTGGCGTGCCGATGGGCGTCCCGGGATTCGTCAGCGGACGTCCCGTTGGACCAAACGCCGATTCCTGCAAGCTGCGCGCAAGACCAAAGTCGATGATCTTGACCGCGTCGCCCTGCGCGCCCCGCGGCTCGAGAAAAATGTTCTCGGGTTTCAGATCGCGGTGGATGATGTCAGCCTGGTGGGCCGCATGTAGGGCCTGACACATCTGAATCGTGATCTGAACCGCACGCTCTTGGTCAACCTTGCGCTCTTGCGCCAACACCTCGGCGAGATCGATGCCGTGAAGTTGTTCCATAACGTAATACACAAGGCCTTCGTCGGTGGTGCCAAAGTCGGTGACATCGACAATGTTGGGATGACCAATCTTGGAGGCGGCTCGGGCTTCGAGGCGGAATCGTTCTACCAGGTCGGCGCGGGCGGAACAGGATGGGTTCAAGACCTTAACCGCAATACGTTTTCCGATCGTGACGTGCTCGGCCGCGAAGACCTGTCCCATACCACCCTCACCGATCGATTCGATGATGCGATAGCGACCACCGAGGACCCGACCGATGAATTTTTGTGCGAAGGCTTCGCCGTCGTCGAAAATGGACGCGGGCTGCACCCTGGCGGGAACCGGCGGTGCCTGGTTCTTGCGCAATGGAGGCAAGGTGGGACGGTCGGGAGAAGGAGGCAACCCCGGAAGCCTGGGTGGGCCACCGGTCGGTGCGGGCGCTTCCGCGGGACGGACCCGCGCAGGCAGTGGCCGACGCGTTGACGCCCGCACGACCGGCTCGAGTGGAACGCCGGTAATCGGACGGTGGGCCGAAGCGAAGCGCGAACGCTCGGCCGGCCCGGTCACGGCGTCTCGAACAGAAGACGGCTGCGGCGGGGATGGTGAGCGACTCCGACCATCCTCATCCGTCATGGTCGCGACTTTTGCCAAAAAGCCATCTCGTTCACGCTGATCTTCCGGGATGACATCCTCGTAGATGTTTTCGAGGAACTCGGCGACTCGGTCGGCGCCCGCACGGGGCGCGATGTTGGCAATGACCTCGTTGAGCGCCCGCCGCATCTCGTCGGCAGTCCGGAACCTCTCTTCGCGCTCGACCGCGAGTGCCTTCATGACGACTGCGTCAAGTTCTGCCGGTATCCAGGGCGCTTTCAACGACGGCTTCACGAGCTTCGGATGGCGAACAATGGCGAGCGCTGTTGCGGGGTCCAGACCCGAGATCTGCAAAAATTGTTGTCCAGTCAAGAGCTCCCACAGAACGACACCGAGTGTGTAGATGTCCGTGCGCGCATCGGCGACCTCACCCCGTGCCTGTTCGGGCGCAAGGTATGCTGCCCTTCCATAGACAATGCCCGGTGCGGTGTGCTCCTGTTTGAGCACACTGCGCGCCAAACCGAAATCGGTGAGCTTGATGTCACCCACGTAAGCAAGAAGGATGTTCGGGGGCGCCACATCGCGGTGAACCAACTTCAGGTTGCCGTAACCATGAACGTAGGACAAAGCCCGGGCGACCTCGCGGGCCACATGCAAAGCAACGTCGAGGGGGATCCGTTCGCGGGTGCGAACACATCGGTTCCATACCTCGCGCAGGTCTTTGCCCTCGACGAGCTCCATCGCGATGTAGAACTCGCCGTCAACTTCGCCGGCGTCGAAGGTGGTCACGAGACACGAATGAGAGAGCCGCAACACGACCTTGGCTTCGTCGAGAAAGCGGTTGGCTTTCGCCTTGTCGGCCTTCTCGCGAATGACTTTTTTGATAACGCAGAGCTTTTCGAATCCGCCCATCTCGCCGACGGCAGCAATATAGATCTCTCCCATGCCACCCTTCGCGAGGGGTCTCAGAAGAATGTATTTGCCAAAGCGTCGGGGGAATTTCTGCGACATGGCGTTGAGATCAGAGCTGAGGAGAGATTAACCCGGCCGGCGGCATTTCTAAAACACATGGAACCGTCACGGCATGCGACGTTCGGCCAGCGCCAGGTTTCTTCGTGCGACCTGGTTGTTGGGATCGAGTTTGAGAGCCTCTGTATATGCGGTCTGAGCGTCCTTGAAGCGGCCGAGGCGGAAATAGGCATCACCGAGCAGCACCCGCGCACTGACGCCACCGCCAATTTTGGCTCCTTGCCGCGCCTGTTTCACCGCTTCGTCGTAGTTTTCGTTTTGAAAAGCAATCTGTCCGAGACCGACGAGTGCCTGACCGCGAATCGGGCCGACACGGGTCAACCGCGAAAAAATCGTGCTCGCCTTGTCGTATTGTTGCGCTTGCATCATGCGCTCGGCCTCGCGCAACATTTTCCGACCGGCCTTGACACTCACTTTTCCACGGCGCACGTTTTCATCAACAGCGTCTTCGGGTTCGTCTTCCGCAAGCGCCATCTCGGGTGAGGTCGGATCGGTCACGGCGTCGCCCTCTTCGCCGGCCGGAACCACCGGCTCAAGCGGCGGCGCCGGGTCAACGTCCACGATCGGAATCGAGGCAGGCGGTGGCGGCTTCACTGAGCGGATGGCAATCGGATCGGGTCGTTCGTGCGTGAACTGCCGAATGCCAACGAGACTCGCAACGACCAACAAGCTGCCGACCGTGATCCAGCGCGCTTTTTTCGACAATGCCTGTTGGACGATCGCCGTTTGGGGCTCGATGGCACCAACAAAACTTTCACCTCCCGTTGGGGTTGGAACCGGCGGGAACCGTACTTCAGTTGGCGTGCGCCGTCCGATAAAGGCATCCAGCACGAGCGCAATTTCGAGCGCAAACGAAGCCATAGTCTGTGGGCGATCGTCCGCGTTCCGGGCCATCGCACGTTCGACCAATGCGGTCACGAGGACCGGAACATCGGGACGAATTTCGGCAAGCGACGCCTGTGATTCGGTCGCCTTCTTGTGCAACACCTCCATCACGTTTTCGCCCTCGTAAGGCGGATGCCCCGTCAGCATTTCGTAAAGGATCGAACCGACCGCGTAAATGTCCGAGCGCGGATCCGCGGGTTTACCCGCCGCTTGCTCGGGCGCCATGTATTCCGGAGTTCCCATCGCGACGCCCGGACGTGTCAGCCGGCGGCCTTCCTTGGTCTGCGTCGACTCCTCCATCTCCGATGTCTTCGCAATACCAAAGTCGAGCACCTTCACAAAGTCGGGACGTCCCTCGTAGGTAATCAAAAGCACGTTCTCGGGCTTCAAGTCACGATGAATGATGCCCGCATCGTGCGCGGCTTGCAGTGCCTGGCACATCTGATCTGCAATACGGAACGCGCGTTTAAACGAAAAACGACCTTCGCGATGGATCACCAGGCCAAGTTCCTGGCCTTCGATGAACTCCATCACGAAGAAAAAGTGCCCGTCCGCCGTCGTACCCGAATCGGTGACGTTGACGATGTTCTGGTGACCGATGCGAGAGGCGGCGCGGGCTTCTCGCTTGAAGCGCTCGACGACGTCCGGTGTCCGGGTATAGGCTGGGTGCAGAACTTTAACCGCAACACGTTTCCCGATACCGATGTGTTCTGCTTCGTAGACGCGGCCCATGCCTCCTTCTCCAATGAGGCGCAGGACGCTGTAGCGCTCGGAAAGTATCGTTCCTATCACCTGCGAGTTTTCGTCGGCCGTGGGCGGGGTGGCAATGGCCTGTGTGTCCCCGGAACGTGCGGGGCCGTCGGGGCCTCCGGACTCGGGCCTGGTCGACTCGCCCTTTGCTGCGTTCGGCATGGGAGGCGGCGCCCGGGCGGGATCCATCTGGCGGGTCCCGCTCTTGCGCAAGGCAGGTGTCTTGGCCTCCAGATCGGATGATGAGGGTGACGACATCCCGACGGTTCCGGGCGACGGCAACAGAGTCGAGCCGACGATCATCAATTTTTCCCGCTCTTCCCTTTCACTCAGGATGTCGTCCTCAAACAAGCGCTTCAGGAAGTTGGCAACATGTTCGCCGTCGGTGGCCGGAGCCGTTTTGGCCAAAAATGCGGCGAGATCGACGCGGAACTCTTCACAGGTCTTGTAACGATCGTCACGCGCAGCCGAAAGCGCCCGCAACACGATGCGATCCAGTTCCTGCGGTACGCGCCTCGTCTTCTGCGATGGCGGTGCCGGCTGCGGATTGCGCACGCGCAAAAGCAAATCGTCTTCACCCTTGGCAGCGACACCGTTTGAAACTGGAAAGAGCTGTCGACCGGTCAGCAGCTCCCACAACATGATCGCAGCCGCATACTGATCGCTGCGACCGTCAAGCGGTTCACCCCGGGCCTGCTCGGGGGCCATGTAGCTGACCTTGCCGTAAATCACGCCCGGCGCCGTCTTCTCCATCTTCAATGAGGAGGTGGCGAGGCCAAAATCGGTTAGCTTGACCTCACCGGTGTAGGAAAGCAGCAGGTTTGGCGGAGACACGTCGCGATGGACGAGATTCAACCCACCAAACGAGTGGGCATATCCCAAACCACGCGCGAGCTCCTTCGCGATGTGTACGGCCACGTCAACGGGGAATGCGATCCCCTTCTGGGCGCAACGA
This sequence comes from Deltaproteobacteria bacterium, assembly GCA_034439895.1. Lineage (GTDB taxonomy): Bacteria > Myxococcota_A > Polyangia > Fen-1088 > Fen-1088 > JAWXBF01. Next base: position 6,396 of record JAWXBF010000051.1, on the reverse strand, counting down.
TTCCACACCGCGCGCAGGTCCTTGCCCTCGATGTAATCCATCGCAAGGAAGATCTCACCCGAGACCTGGCCCGCGTCGAAAACCGTTACAAGGTTTCCGTGCGACAATCGTACGACAATCTTGGCCTCATCCCGGAAGCGCTGCATGTAACTGCGATCGGCCAGGTGGTGCAATGCCGTCTTGATGACGCAAAGCTTTTCCATGCCGCGCTCGCCTGTAAGAGCCAGATAAAGAGCACCCATGCCACCTCTTGCGAGGGGCTTGAGCAAAACATACGGGCCGTATCGGCGCGGATAGTAGTCCCCGCCCGGTTCCGCGCTGGTATTTGAGCCAGCATCCTTTGCAGGACTGGTCACGCGTTGAATGCCTCGGGGACAAGGGACCGGTTCATCGGCTGCACACCGCCAGCACCTGTTTGAGATCGGTTTTGCCCGCCATTGCCTTCTCGATGCCGTCCTGCAAAAGGGTGGTCATGCCGCCCGCAATGGCCGCTTTGCGCAACTCCGAAACCTGCGCGTGGGTTGTAATGGCTCGCTTGATGTCGTCGTTGTTTTCTAGCAATTCGTGGACGGCCAGACGACCCTTGTAGCCGGTCTTGTTGCAAGTATCGCAACCAACACCCCGCCACAACTTGTACTTGCCCGATTCGTAGCCGCGACGGGTCGATTCTTCGAGACCAAAGGCCTGGTTGATGGCGTTGATCTCGTCTGGCTCGGGATCGTATGACTCCTTGCAGCGGGGACAGATCGCGCGCGTCAAGCGTTGCGCAAGGACTCCCAATAAAGCATCCGCGAAACTGAACACGTCAAGCCCCATGTCCACAAGACGCGTGATGGTTTCGGGTGCGCTGTTGGTGTGCAAGGTTGACAGCACAAGGTGACCGGTCAACGACGCCTCAACGCCGGTGCTGGCGGTCTCCTTGTCACGCATTTCGCCGACCATGATGACGTCCGGATCCGCACGCAAAAACGCACGCATTGCGGCCGAGAAATCAAAACCAATCTTGGGTTGAACCTGGACTTGTCGGAGACCCGGCTGCGTGATTTCGACGGGATCTTCCGCCGTCCAGATCTTCGTATCGGGCTCGTTGATAAAGCCAAGCGCGGAGTGCAGCGTGGTCGTTTTACCCGAACCGGTCGGACCGACGACAAGAACAAGTCCATAGGGTTTTTTGACGAGCGACTTCAGCACCGCAAGGTTGCGGTCATTCATCCCCATCTTTTCGATCGGGATGGGCTTCGAGGCAGCAAGAATACGCATCACTACGTCTTCGTTGCCGTTGACGGTGGGAATGGTCGCAACACGCAGTTCAATGTTACGATCTTGCAACCGGAAACGAATCTTTCCGTCCTGGGGCTTTCGCCGCTCGGAGATGTCGAGGCGCGACATGATTTTGATCCGTGCGACGAGTGGCAACCGGTACTGCGCGGGAATTTCTTGATACTCGACACAGTCGCCGTCGATGCGGAAACGAATGCTGGTGTTGCGTTCTTTTCCGTTCGGTTCGATGTGAATATCCGAAGCACCGCGACGGTATGCATCGAGAATGATCTGGTTTGCGAGTTTGATGACGGCACTATCGGACTCAGCGCCGCGAGACTCTTCGTCGCCCTCGCCGTCCTCGACATCCCCGGTTGTCTCGTCGGCTGCCAGTTCCCTCAGAATGATGCCGACGTCGCCCCGCTGTCCAAAGGCGTGTTCAATGCACGCGAGAATTTCATCGCGAAACCCAACTTTGAACACCAATTCGCGGTCCGGATCGATGGATGAAAGCGCATCGGTCCGCATGATGTCCGATGGATCGTCGATCACCACGACCAACTTTTGGCCCCTGATTTCCACGGGAATCGCGCAGATCGTCTTTAAAAAGTCGACCCGCACGCGTGCCTTCAACTCGCCCGGAATGGTTTCCTTTCCTGTGAAACGAAAAAATTCGCAGCCGTAGTGCTCGACCAGTGATTTCTCAACATTGGCACGGCTCAGGCCGACCTTCTCGATGAAGTGTCGGGCGAGATCAGTGTTGCTGGCGGCCGCCTCGGTCATCGCGGCCTTCAACGCATCGGGCTGGATCAACCCCCGTTCGAGCAAGCCGTCCCACTTGCCCTTTCGTCGCACAGGACCGCGCGTCACTTTGGAAAACCTATCGAGCACCTCGGTCATGGCCCGTACGACGCTTTCGGCTGCCGTGACGTCGCGGGGCATGAATGCAAGCCCCTTTTTCTTGTTCACGACCTGGAAGAGACCCACGAGCTCGTTTTCCGCCAAGATTGGCACCGAAAGCAGCGCGCGTGTCTTGGTACCCGTCAGCTGATCCAGGTGATCGTCAAAACGAAGCTTGGCATGAATGCGTCCAAGCTCCGCCGCATCGTACGCATTGCGGACATTGACGACAACCTTGGTGATGCCAACGAATCCGGCGATGCTTGTAGGACCAATCGGAACCCGAACTTCTTTAAAGTCGTTGCCAATGGACGCAATCGTGAAGAGTTGTCCCTTGGCCTTTTCGAATCCGAACAGGTACGTCGACTGAGCGTCGAAGATCTCGGAAATGAGCGCGGGTGCCTCCTTGAGGATCCGGTCGATCGTATCCGCCTTGCCGCACAGTTCGGTAAGCGCATCGAAACTTTGTTGGGTCTTGGCGCCCGCGTCGCCAACGCTGCGCAGCCAGGTAGCGGCATCCATAGGTTGTGGTAACTCCTACGTCCGCTATCGGCTGACAGGGAGAAAAACTCAATAGAAACCGTGCGCTTGCGCCGAAAATGACGCCAGGCACCCGCCCCGCACCGACGGCCTTGATTCGGCCGTTCCCCGCAGGCGCGAAACAGTGCAGAATCGCTCCGCTTTGTTGGAAAAGACGACGGTCCTCGTAATCGACGATAGTGCCACCTTGCGCAACCTCATGGAACTGGTCCTGGTTGAAGCAGGTTTGCGCGTGATGTCTGCCGCCAATGGCGCATCGGCGCTTGAAACGGCCCGAATGGATGCGCCGGGATTGGTGATCCTCGACGACGTACTTCCGGACATGGGGGTCCCGGAGATTTGTTCAGCGCTCCGAAAGCTGCCCGGCCTCGGTGATCTGCCGATTCTGCTTCTCCGCAGCGGTTCGGCACCCGACGACCCGAGTTCCCGGGCCGAGGGCGTCGTGGATGCCATCACCAAACCCTTCAAGCCCGAGACCTTGCTGACCGTCGTGTCGCACATTCTCGCACCGGGGCGGACCTCCGATGTGCTACCGGCGGTGGAACGACCGCTCGCGCTGACCCCCATTGAAGGCGTGGCGACTGCGCGATTTGAGATGCCCGACCTCGGCACGGCGGCGCTGGCCGGAGATCTCGGAGCGATTCCCGTCTCGGACGTGCTTGCAATGGTACAGGATCGGCAACAGAGCGGAACACTCACGGTGGCACGTGAAACGGCGCGGGTTCAGTTCTTTGTCCGCAACGGTGCCCTCGACTTCGCCAACGCGATCGGGGTACCCGAGGCGTTTCTACTCGGACGATTCCTCGTCGAGCAGGGCTTTGTCACACAAACCGATCTTGATGCGATCGTCACCAACGAGCGACAAAATCAGAAACGAAAACTTGGAGAAGCTCTGGTTTCAAGAGGGTTGCTTGATGCAACGAAACTGACGGAAGCCATCCGCCTGCAAACGCAGGCGCTTGTCTACGAGGTCACGCGATGGACCTCGGGTCGATTCGCCCTCGATTGCCGCGCCGCCTGGCCTGACGAAGCCCAGACCGCAAGACTCGGGCTCAACGTCGATCACCTGCTGATGGAAGGCCTTCGCCGCATCGACGAGTGGCGGGTCATTGAGCGGGAAATCAACGATTTTGATGTGGTGTTTGTCCGCGAAGAAGACCGCTTTGCGGCGCTCGGTCGGGGGAAACTTTTGCGCGATGAAATGGCCATCGCGCGCCTCGTGACCGGAAAGCTCTCGGTCAAGGAAATCGTCGCGGAATCTCGCATGGGATCGTTCGACGTCTCGCGCATCTTATTTCGATTGTTGCGAAACAAACTGATCCGCAAACGTGTCGCTCCGACCACCCGCTAGATGCCATGGACGACGAAACACGACGGTACATGGTTTTTGAGCGAGCGGGACGCACCTGCGCGGTCCCCGCTGACCGGGTTGCCGAAGTCGCCGTCAACCTCCATGTCACGCCCGTGCCGCTGACCGGTTTTGCGGTCAAGGGCCTGGTGCCGATCCATGGCCACCCGGTCGCACTTGTGGATCTCGCGGCCTGGTTTTCAGAAAGCCCTTCTCCCGCGATTGCCGAAGAGATCGTGGCACAAATGATCGTTTTGCACATCGATATCCCGGGAATCGTTTCTGCAATACGTTTTGCCCTGATCGTGGATCGCGTCATCGGCTACCGCTCGATTGATCGAATGGCAGCGTCCTCGCATGTGTCGCAAATTCCCTTTGTGATTGGGAGTAGCGCCGTGGGAACAGCGCCGGACCTAAATTCTGTAATACAAATCGATCCCAACCGATTGTTCATGACAACGCTGGCGTCGATGCCCGCCTATCCCCTGGCGAGCACAGGCTTATGAGCCGATCGGGTGACAAACATTCGTACGGACCCGACGACGCCCGCGTGTTGCGCGCGTTATTTCTCGAAGAAGTCGGAAACTACCTCGATCGGATTCTTCAGGCAGCCGAAGGATTCGTTCATTCGACGTCCCATCCAGACTTCGTTCCAGGAGAGGAACTCGATGCACTCTTCCGTGCCTTGCACACACTGAAAGGCGCTGCGGGCTCGGTTGGACACGGGGCCATTGCGCAGGCCACGCACGATCTCGAAGACCTCTGTGCAGACATTCGACACGGCAGGTTGACCCCGACGCCGGGGATTATTGAACGGATGGAGGACGAACTCGGCGCACTCCGCGCACTGGTGGAGGGAGCCCGGTCGCGACCGTCGTCAGGAGTGCCGCCCGTGGCCGCGACCGCACCGTCACTGCTCGTCGATCGTCGCAAAGAGAATGAACGGCGGCTCGTGGGCGATCGCCGGGGCCAGGACGGGGCCGTTCAGGTCGAATCGTCACACCTCGATCGCATGCTGGAACACGTCGGGGACCTGGTGGTCCTGCGCACACGCATGGAGCGCGCGCTCGGCCGTCTGCAGGGCGTTCGATCCCAACTCACCGAACTCAAGAGCGAGTTCGATCGGTTGCCGGAGGCGGCCGCGCTTTCCAAGCGCCTGGCGGAAGCCACCCTGGAACTGAACGATAATTTGCGGGACACCCTGTCCGAAACAGAAAGTCTTCGAGTTACGACGGAAGGACTTAACAACACCGTCAGACATGCACGATTGATGCGGGTCGACTGGATCTTCCACCGTCTACGCGCTGTGCTACACGAAGCTGAAAAAGCCACTGGGAAAAAGGCGCAACTCATCACGGGCGGTGGCAACCTGGAACTGGATCGCACGCTGCTTGAAAAGTTGTTCCCACCGCTATTGCATTTGGTTCGCAACGCCATAGCCCATGGTGTGGAATTTCCCGAGATGAGGCGACAGGCTGGAAAACCTGAAACCGGACGCATCGAGATTCTTGCGCGACTCGATGGCGACTTCGTTTTCCTCACTTTTTCTGATGACGGCGCGGGCGTCGATCGAGAACGCGCGCGGCGGACCCTCATTGATCAGGGCCGACTCGCTGCGGACGAAACGTTGGACGATGAACGCCTGGTCGCAGCTTTGTTCGAGGTCGGATTTTCCACCCGAGAAACCGCCGATACGATGGCCGGGCGCGGAATGGGTCTCGACATCGTCCGTACGACGGTTCACTCGCTCGGCGGGGAGGTGAACTGCGAAACGGCGCGGGGTCGGGGCACCCGTTTCGACATGTCCTTTCCCTTGACGACCGCCATCACGGAAGCCCTGCTTTTCAAGGTGGGTGGACAGGTTTATGCGCTGCCGCAGTCGCACGTCCTTGGCACCTCACCCGGCAGTCCCGAAGCTGCTGCGGCATCGACCGAAGCGGCGCTTGATTTGCGAATCCTGTTTGGAACGACGGCGTCGATCGACAGCGCGACCATCGCTGCCCGCTGGGGCAATCGTACCTTCTCGATCGTTTGCGACCGCGTCATCGGGCCACGCACCATCGTCATCCGACCCTCCGGCGCCATCATTGGGCGGATTCCGTATTTCGCAGGCACGACCGTCTCGGGTTCAGGTAAGGCACAATTGGTACTCAATACCCGCGCGCTTTTCGAATTGACCCGCCTGGCCAAAAAAGCTGGCACCGCGCAGACCTCAGCCACGTTGTAAAATTGTTTCCTTTCCGAGATCCCGGGCCTATTGTTCGGCGCAGGAGATTTTCATGAAAACATTGCACTTCGGTATTGCGGTTGCGGCGTTGGGTCTGTTTGCGGTGAATGGCATCGCTTGT
>JAWXBF010000050.1:0-10139 GCA_034439895.1 Deltaproteobacteria bacterium | reverse complement strand
GCGCCGGTTGCGCCGGTTGCGCCGGTTGCGCCGGTTGCGCCGGTTGCCGAAACGCCGCCCCGAAGCCGAACGCAACCGGTCGTTGTTCATCAGGCGCTGCGCCAGCCCGTTCGCCGGCTATGGAGGGTCTACGCGGTGGTCTTCCGGGTCGTCGTTTCTTACACGTGGTACCGCTTTCGGGTGCGTCTTGGTGGCGATGAAAAACGCCGAGAGCTGGAGGAGGGTGTTCACCGCGCGAATGCCCGTCGCATCAAACAGGCGATCGTCGATCTGCAGGGCCTGTTTATCAAAGTCGGCCAGCTCATCAGCATCATGGCCAACTTTTTGCCGGAGGCGTTTCGCCAGGAACTCGAAGAGCTACAGGACAAGGTTCCGCCGCGCCCGTACGATGAAATCGAAGCACGGTTGCTCAATGGCCTCGGTGGCAGGCAACCGAGTGAAGTCTTTGCAGAGTTCGATCCGATTCCGATCGCATCGGCGTCGATTGGGCAAGTGCACCGCGCCCGTCTGCACAGTGGCGAACACGTTGCCGTCAAGATTCAGTATCCCGACATCGAAGCCATCGTTCGCACCGATCTCAAGGCGCTCTCCCGCATCTTCTGGGTTTTGCGCTGGATGATGCCCGACTGGGGTTTTGCAACCATCTACCGCGAGATCCGCGAGATGGTCATGGCCGAGCTCGACTACAAAAAAGAAGCCGATTCAATGGAGGCGATCGGCGCCAACTTCGTGGGGCGAGCCGACGTTCGCGTTCCCCGGGTTTTTCGCGATTATTCGAGCGAACGGGTTCTCACCTCGGAGTGGATGGACGGTTTCAAGGTGGCGGATACGGCCGCGCTCGATGCCGCTGCGATCGATCGCAAGCAGCTCGCACGAACTTTCGTGGATGCGTATTGCAAACAGATCTTCGTCGACGGCGTGTATCACGCCGATCCGCATCCCGGGAACCTGTTGGTACAGACCCAGGCCGATGGCAAACCGGTGATCGTGTTCATCGACTTTGGTGCAACCTCTTCGGTATCCGAGGGCATGCGGCGCGGGATGTTGACCTTTCTTCAGGGCGCGGCCACCCGAGATACGGGACGACTCGTGGGCGCAATGAAGGACATGGGATTTATCTCACGGCGTGCCGATCCTGCGGTCTTTGATCGGGTTGTTGAGTATTTTCACGAACGCCTTCACGCGGAGGTCATGGTTGAAGGGTTCTCGCTCAAGAACATCAAGTTCGATCCCGAGCAGAAACTGGAAAGCCTGCTTGATTTGCGCGCGATGAACGTGTCGCTTGGTGATCTGCGCGATGCATTTCACGTCCCCAAGGATTGGGTGATGCTGGAACGCGCGCTGCTCTTGCTTCTCGGTGTTTGTACGACGGTTGATCCCGAGATGAACCCGACGGTCGTGATCAAACCCTACCTCGAGCGCTTTCTGGCGGGCGAGAAAGCCGACCTTTCCGAGGCCGCCATGGATGCGACCCGCGAGGCCGCGCTGTCGGCTTTGTCTCTGCCGGGCGAGCTGCGCCGCTTTTTGTCGCAAGCGCAGCTTGGCAAGATCGAGGTGCAAAGCAGCAACCTGCATGAAAGTGCCAGGCTCATCTATGCCGCCATGCAGCAGATGCTCTGGGGTCTTCTCGGCCTTGGGGCGACCGTGCTGGCCGTTGTCTTCGACGGGCGAAACCAACCTCGCGCCCGGGGATGGGCGATTTTTGCCGCCTGCTCAGCCGGCTTCTTCTTGTTGAATTCTCTGTCGACGGGACGTAAACAGCGTCGCCGGCCGGAGAAATTTTAGTTTGAGAAACTTGCGCCGGTATCAGAGTGGGATAGTGTAGGCAAAGAGGACACCTGAATGGTCGCAGTCATCGGAAGTTCAATCATGGGGTTTACGGCACTTTCACTGTTTTGGGTGACGATGCGTCTTGGGCGCGCCGCGGTCCCCCCCAAACAGAAATGACGAAGCCCGACGCACCGCTCGATCCCGCTGCGGTTGGCGAGCGCCTCCGGGATGAATACACCCCGCCGCCGTTAACGTTCGGTGTCGATGCCCTGCATGATGGTGCCGATTTTGAGGGGTTCGTCCTCGGCGACGTCGCGGGAATCCGAAATCTGCTTCGCGGTGGTTCAGTGGTGGATTGGCACCGCGCCTATTTTGAGGACTACACACAGGTCGATCGCTTTTTGCGGGTCAACGAGTTTGATCCCACGAATGCCGAGGACATGCAGTGGCTCGAGAACTTACGCGAGCAAGCGATCGAATACCTCGAGCGTCATCTTGGCTTTCGCATTCCGGACGAGGTGGCAACCGGTATTCCGGCGCGCGATCTGCTGTTGGTCGCATCACAAAAAGGCAAGCGACGCGCCTCTGCCTGTGTCGTGCTGAAAATCATGCACGTTCTGCAGCACCTGAATGGACGCGAGTTGCTGACGCGGTTGCCGATTTCGAGTGAACAGATTTTTCACCTGGTCGAAGAAAAGGTTCTGCGCACCGTCGAGGAAATGCGGGCCGCCGGGTTTTCGGTGGTTGAGTTTGAATGGAGCCGCAAACAGCCCAATAGCTTGATCACAAAACTGCTTGCGAAAAAAGAATCCATCGCCGCGCACGTCTACGACAAGTTGCGTTTTCGCATGATCACGCAGACCGAGGAAGAGCTGTTGCACGTATTGCGCGAGCTTATCCATCGATTGGTCCCGTTTAACTACGTGACGCCCGGTCAGTCGATCAACGACATTATTCAATTGCGCAATACGATTGAACGTGCCGAAAGTTTGCGTGGCTTTCTGCCCGAACTTGAAAAGCTGTCTCAGGCTGCTGCTGATAAAAAGAAAGTCGTCCAGAACGAGTTCTCGGGTGTGGGGTACCGCGTGATCAATTTTGTGGCGGATCTGCCGGTGCGCATCGATCGTTACCTGGAGGATCAGGGGATCCTCCTCGACACCGACAATCGTGGCGCCGTGGTCTATCTGATGACCGAGTTCCAGATCGTCGACGTTCGTGCCGCCGAAGACAACGAGAGTGGTGACGCCGCCCACCACCGCTACAAGGACCGGCAGCTCTCGCGTGTTCGCGCTCGTCTCATGCATGGCATGAAGAACGAGGAATAGAAGAAGCGTTACTCCGGCAGAGCTGCCGCTTCACGGTCGATCGCAACCAGCTGGGCGTCGTCCATCACGGTGTTATCCCGAAAGGTGATGCCAACCACGGCACGAACGCGACCTGCTGCACCGTGCACGGGAACCGCAATAATTGCGGCGCCATCCACAAACTTGTAACGCGGCGTGGTCCGACGTTCTTTGCCCAGATTCCAGGCGCAAGTTGAAATGAGGGCGTTGCGTTCGAACGCCAAACCCGCAATGCCCTCGCCGCGTGGAATCCGTCGGATGGTCTCTAGATCGTCCACATTGTGGGTGACGACCAGGGCCAATTCGTCCGGACCGGTCGGTTCATAAACCGTTCCGGCGATTCCATTGTGCCGCTCTACCAGGCGCGCAAGCCAATCCTTAACGAGCCGGAATTGCCCGTCCTCGATCCCCTCCACACTGCCCTGCTCCAAACTGTCCTGAATGCCCAAAGCCGCATCCTCCCCTACTCCAGCATAACGGAACGGCCTGCAATGTTGAACTCATTTCCGCTTCAGTTGTTTGTCAGATCTATTTCGGTGTTTTCCCTTACCGATTCGTTCGGGTCGATATCGGATTCCTGCGGGAGTTCCGCGATGCCGTCGATGTAGGTAACGTGTCGTCCCAATTGGGCCGTAGCCCGTGCGCCGGGCGAGGTGATGCCCACAAGGTTTAACGGATCACAGGCCGAAACGCGCACCCGCTCGCGCTGTTTCGGCCTGTTTCGCATCGCCCGCAAGGCATCGACTGCTTCCGGGGCGGCGAACTGTTCGCCAACAAATCCGGTGACAAGACGGCCGCCGCGAAGCTCGCCACGCATTTCCATCGCGCGATACACACGGACAAGCTCGCGCCAGGGAGGCGCATGGGTTTCGCGCGCAAGGAGATCTCGAAATACGATTCCGTAACGACGAATGAACTGTCTTGCAATAACCATCAGGCGATCGCTGTGTTGCGATTGAGCGTCGTCTGCCGCCAGCGCGTCGGCGGGCGGCAACCCTGATACACGGGGACGCAAGAGCGACCATCGCCCCGTCCCAAGCCGGGTGGCGGAACGCGAGCTGCCGTACCAGTGCGGTCTTGAGGCGCGCCGCGCTCCGGGCAAGAGCAAAGCACGCAAGGGGGTGAACCCATCTCCCGTGACAAGCCCGGTTGCGACGAGTTCCCACAGCCCATCCTCTACCTCGGCGCGAACCCGCCGGATCCCCGCAGCGATGTCGTCGAGAAAACTGGCGCCCGCCTGTTGCAAGTAGACAAGGACATCTTTTGCCTTCGCAGAAAGCGATGCGCCGTCGTCGCCGGCCGGGTTCGGTTCGTCGGGTACGAGAAGCGCGCCCAAGTCACGCCGTGCAACGAGTGCGATGGGCGCCGTTCGTGTGGGCGACAGCCGCGCTTCAAGGCGACGCGCAAGTCGACCCCAGACCACCTGTCCACCAAGACAGAGATCATCGAGCCAACCGGGATCGTATCCCGAAACCCGCGCGGGCAAGATGTCGCGCTCCCAGGCGCCCGCAGCGGCCTCGAATCCTTGCAGCTGTCCGATGATTTCAAGCAATCCATCTCGTCCATGGAGAGCCGTTGTCGGGGCCAGGTGCTGCCAGCTGAACAAGAAACGCATGAGATCCGCGGCGCTCACGGGTTCGATCTGCCGACGCAGACCTTGAACCGTGATGCGATTCGCCCGCGCCAACAGCGAACGATGGAACCACTCGGTGCTTTCGCCAGTGCTTTCGCCGGTGCTTTCGCCGGTGCTTTCGCCGGTGCTTTCGCCGGTGCTTTCGCGATTTTCGGCCGCGCCTCTGAATTGGCCGCGCATGATCTGCCCTTGCAGTTCTACGGCAATGAAGGCGGCGTGGATGCTGTCGGATGCGACGCCAAGACGCGCACCCAGTTCAAACGCCGTGGTCGGTGGCGAAAAGACCATGTGACCGCGGACGATTTCAGCAATGGCCCCATCGCGTTCGGTCCACGCGGGTGTCTTTCGCGCTGGTGGTTCTGTCAGACGTGGAAAGACGATCGCCTGCGGCCATACCGTTTGCACCAGCGTGAGCCTTTCGGCGGCCACCCAGTGGGTATGTCCATGCAGATGCAATCGTCCCGCGCGCTGCGTTTCGACGAGCCGATCGAGGTGGTCCAGCCATCCCTTGCGAGTTCCCTCGGCATCGGGCCAAACACCCACATCGAGCAGCAGATCGTGCAACTCGTCGGCGTCGCGCACGACGGGTTGGGCTTCTTCGCAGACACAGGCAACCGCGCCCGGATCCAGTCGGCCGAGATCATCGGTCAGCATCGCAGGCAATCCCCGGCGCATCGCCACGGCACGCGCACGGCGTTCTTCAAGTGGCGCATCGTCAAGGAAAGCGTAGGGATTCGCGTTCAAGATCTCGTGCGCGAAGACCGATGGCTCCGGGGTTTCGCGCGCCAAACAGCGTACTTTGCCTTCGCGCATGCGCGTCAACACCTGGCGCAGACCCTTGATGTCCATCGCCTCGTTCAGGCAATCGTATAACGTTTCGTTTACCAGAGGATGATCGGGGACCTCGATGGGCATGCCACCGTGGTTGTCCTGGCATCCCACCTGTTGAGGGAAACAAGCCGCGAGCAAGTCCTGCGAACGCATGCGTTGCAAGTTCGGTGGTACACGCTTGCCGCCCATGCTTCGGCGAAGAGCGAGCGAGCGCGTCGCATTCCATCGCCAGCGCGTCTCGAACAGGGGACTTTGCAGCGCAGCCTGTGTCAGCAGTTCATCGAGTGCATTGGGATGAACCATCTCCAGGATCATTTCAAGCGGAAAACTGTGTTGCGGTCCGAGCGAAAGCAAGACGCCTTCGTCGGTGGCCGCCGCCTGTAGCTCGAAATCAAAGGAACGACAGAACCGTTTTCGCAGAGCGGAACCCCAAGCGCGGTTGATGCGGCCTCCAAACGGCGCGTGGATGATGAGTTGTGTCCCGCCGGACTCATCGAAAAAGCGTTCGGCGATGACACAGTCCTGTGCGGGAACGCCGCCGAGCACTTGATTGCCTGCGGCGATGTAATGCACGATCAATTCAGCGCCGCCTCGATCCAGTGCACATTCGGCTATCAACCAATCGAGCAACTCCTGGTTGCGCCGGTTGGCGTCGTCCGCTGGTCGGGTAAAACGCTGCGCTACCTCCTGGCGAAGTTCACCAACCGCGTGTGACAATTCGAACGAGCGGGCGGGTCCTTCGCCAAACCAGAAGGGGACCGTTGGTGGCAACCCCGCAGCATTCTCGACCCGAACCTTGCCATTTTCGATGCGCAGGATGCGCCACGACGTATTGCCGAGCAGCACGATGTCGCCGGCCATGGATTCGATGGCGAAGTCTTCATCGAGGGTGCCGACGAGAGTATCCGACGGTGCTTCGATTACGTCGAATAGGGCGAGGTCGGGAATGGCACCACCGGAGGTGATGGCCGTGAGCCGTGAACCACGGCGTCCGCGCAATTTTCGCGCAACGCCATCGCGATGAAGCAATGCACCCGAACGTCCGCGTGTGGTCGCGATACCCTCGGAAAGCATATCGACGACGGCATCGAAACGTTCGCGCTCGAGCGTGGCATAGGGCCCGGCCTTGCGCAGTATCGCAAAGAGTTCGTCTTCGGACCACTCTTCACACGAACAGGCCGCCACGATTTGCTGCGAAAGAATGTCGATAGGCGCCTCTCGCAGGTAAATGCGATCAAGTTCACCCGCGCGCGCCGCACGGACCAAGGCCGCACATTCAACCAGCTGATCGCGGGTGAGTGGAAAAAAACGACCCTTGGGCGTACCACCCACGTTGTGGCCCGAGCGACCAATTCGTTGCACACCGGTCGCAATGGTCCGTGGCGATCCGACAAGACAGACCAAATCGACCGCACCAATATCGATACCCAGTTCAAGCGAGGCGGTGGCGACTACGACCTGTAGATCACCTGCTTTTAATCGCTGCTCGGTTTTGAAACGGCGCTCACGCGAGAGGCTGCCGTGGTGCGCGCCGACGTGTTGTTCGCCCAGCCGAGCCGCCAGGTTGTGTGATACGCGTTCGACCAAGCGGCGTGTGTTGACGAAGACCAGGGTCGAGCGATGGGTTCGTACCTGTTCCGTGATGCGTTCGTAGAGCTCTTCCCACTGTTCGAGCGTCGCGACGGCACCCAGTTCGTCCTGTGGAATCGAGATCGCAAGATCGAGATCGCGCTTGCGGATGGCGTTGACGATCTCAGGCCCGGGGCGATCGCCGCACAGCAGTCGGGTTGCGACCTCAATGGGATGAACGGTTGCCGACAGACCGATGCGCTGCAGGGGCGATCCGATCAGGTGTTCGAGGCGTTCAATCGAAAGCGACAAATGGGCGCCCCGCTTGTCGCTCGCGATGGCGTGAATTTCGTCGACGATGAGCGTCGATGCCGTGCCCAATCCGCGACGCCCCGATTCCGAGGTGAGCAAGATGTACAGAGATTCTGGGGTGGTGACGAGGATATGCGGCGGGTGTTTGACGGCCGCGCGTCGCTCCTGCATCGACGTATCTCCGGTTCGCACCGAGGTCCGGATGGTCGGCAGCACGAGGCCCATTTCCCGTGCGAGCGCCTCGATCTCACGCAGGGGCTCAACCAGGTTTCGGTGAACGTCATTGGAAAGCGCCTTGAGCGGAGACACGTAGACGACGTGCGTTCGCTCGCCGAGACTTCCCTCGAGGGCATGTCGCACCAGTCGATCAATGCAGATGAGAAAGGCAGCCAGCGTTTTGCCCGAACCTGTCGGCGCCGTGATGAGCACGTTCTTGCCCTCGGCCACGCGCGGCCAAGCCGCGGCCTGCGCGTCCGTGGGCGCACCGAATCGACGCGAAAACCAGGTCGCGACGACAGGGTGTAAGCCGTGCGTATCGGCTGTGGACTGAGAGGGGAACATGTGTTCAGGTGTCGATTCTATCTTGAACAACAATGGTGTCAATTCGATTGTCGCAACACCATCGAAACACGCGATCTGCCAAGCTCTTCCGACTCAATGACGATTTCCCGACGTACCAAGATAATTGCGACCATGGGCCCGGCGCTTGACGAGCCAGGCGCGCTCGAACGGCTTCTCGCGGAAGGGGTTGACGTGTTGCGAGTCAATCTCTCGCACGCTTCCCCGGCTGACCAGCTTGCAAGGGTGCAGCGGGCGCGCGCCATCTGTCCGGACATCGCGATCCTCGCTGATCTCTGCGGCCCCAAACTGCGACTCGGTATCCTCGAGCGCGAGCGGATTGTCGTCGACGGTGAGACCATCATTTTTGGCGAGGGCGGCATTCCCGTGGGCGATCCGAGCCTCTACGAACGCGTGGCCCCCGGCGATCCGGTTTACATCGCCGATGGCACCATCCACACCGAGGTTTTGCGGGTCGAGCGGGATCACATCGTTTGTCGAGTAGGAAGCGGTGGTACGATTCGTTCCAGAAAGGGCATCAACTTGCCCAACGATCAGTCGCAGCTACCGTGTCTAACCGACAAAGACCGCTTTGATCTTTCGACACTGCACGTGCTCGAACCAGACTTTGTCGCACTCTCCTATGTGCGCCACGAAAACGACATTGCGGAGGTTCGTCGGTTTACGGATCTGCCGATTGTGGCCAAGATCGAAAAGCAGCAGGCGCTCGATCGCATCGATGCGATCGTGGCGGCATGCGATGCCGTGATGGTCGCGCGCGGCGATCTGGGCGTCGAGATCCCGATCGAGCGCGTACCGGCGAGCCAGAAGAAACTGATTCGTACGGCAAACAACGCGGGCAAGCCCGTTATCACCGCCACGCAAATGCTGGTTTCGATGGTCTCGAATCCCATTCCCACGCGCGCCGAGGTCACAGACATTGCCAACTCGGTTCTGGATGGGACCGATGCGGTCATGTTGTCCGAAGAAACGGCCGTGGGTCGCGATCCGGGTGCCGCCGTGGAGATGATGGCCCGGGTGGTCCGCGAGACCGAGCCGTCCTTGCCGTTCAACGATTCACTCTCGCGCAAGGAACCCGACAACGCGATCGCCTATGCCGCCGCGAAGCTGGCCGAGGATCTGGATGCTGTCGCAATCATCGCCCCCACGCGGACAGGCGTGAGCGCGCAACGGCTGGCGGCCTTCCGATCCCACCGGCAAATCCTCGCGTACAGTCGCGTTCCGGCGACCACGCGCCGCCTGCGGCTTGTTTGGGGCGTCAAGGCCATGGATCTCAAAGTTCAAAATGGCGTGGATCCGATCGTCGCAACCCTCGAGGCGGCCCGTCGCGATCTGCCGGCCGGCTCGCGGGTGGTGTTGCTCGACATCGCCCCCCGGGGAGCCATCGGCGTTCCCTCGATAGTGAACGCGATTACCCTTTAGTGGGATCCAGCATCCAGGACATGGCCTCCCGCAGTCGAGGCGCGGCGTTGTCGTCAACGATGGCGCCGTGGGCGGGGATCAATCGTTTGAATGGCTGTGATACGATTTGTTCCACGGCGTGTCGGGTTTGCGCGCGATCTCGCACGGCCCGCCGCCAAAAACGGCTTTGTCCGAGCTTGTTGTTGCAACCGACCGCACGCAGGACGAGTCCGGTTATCCAGTTTTTGGGAGCGATGTTGAACACCAGGTCGCAGACGACGAGACTGGCCGAAACTTCGTGAAAAAGTGTGAGTTCGCCGAATTTTGATGGGACTTGCAGGCAGCGCGTCGCGCCTCCGAATGGATTTGGGGTGTTCTCCGTGACGACCGAATCGACCTTCAGATGTTTGTGTTTGTCCTTCGTGACGCTGCTCGCCCACAGCGTCGCATCCGGAAATCGCTGTTTGGCGGCATTGGCAAAGAGCGTGTGGAAGGTATTGGGCGCGACGAGATGTGAAACCTTGCCGAGTTTGGATATCTCTCGGGTCAATTCGTCGTCGAGGGCGATGGGTGAATACAGCAGCAGTTCGCCTGGTTGTGTTTCGACGATGGTCATGCGCAGCGGGAAATAGATTCGGCCGGGCAGGGCGATGTCAACGCCGTCGACAACCCAGAGCGACGGGGCGAGGGCGCGCAATTGC
>JAWXBF010000049.1:0-7469 GCA_034439895.1 Deltaproteobacteria bacterium | reverse complement strand
TTGAATGGCGGACCCCACCCCACCCTCCACCCACTCCCACCCCGCCATCCGCGGCGTATCCCGGGGAACTTGCTTGCCATCGAAGAAGACCGCAACCCGCTCCGTGTCCGGTGGCTTTTCGACCAAACGCAACACACACGATGGCTGCGTGACCGCGCCGAAGATCGTTTGCAAGGTGCGTTCCAGTTCGGCCGGGCTCGTGGCGGGAAAGAATGACGGACCCCCGACAACAGGCCGAGGCAATCCCCCCCGACGCGCCAGTGCCTCTAGACAACTCGGAGCACCGGCCTCGCCTATCTCAAGACCGCTCCCAATGCCCAGAACGACCACGCGAATGCCAGCTTTCCGCAGCGCCTCGACCTGCACAAGCGCATCGGCACAGGGACCCTTCGTCCACTCGCCATTCACAATCACGTTCTCGGCAAGACCCGCGTCGAGGGAACAGGAAGGATGCCCGTCCGTCGAAAGCAGCACGTACCGATTGGTGATGCCGTCGCTCAACCCCGAGAAATAGGCCCCCGCCTGTGCCAACGCGGCTGCCGTTGGTGTTTGGCCACTGACCGGAGCCGCATCATCAATCGCAAGACCGATCGCAGCCGCGTTGCCATCCGCGACGCCCACCGGGGGGGGGCCGACACAACAGGCCACTGCTCCAGAACCGCCACAACCCGAGCGAAAGGGAAACGGCAGGTAGCCAAACCGGATCCGTTTGTCGTAAGTCGACATCAGGTCCTTCAACAGGGCCGATTGAATCGAAAAGCGTGTTCCGGTACCGAACGCCGAGCGCATGGAATCGGATCGGTCGATGAGCACCAGGATATCTGCCGGACGCATCTCGAAGCCAAGCAAGTTTGTGACTTGCCTGCATTCGTTGGGGCCACCGTCTGGCCAAAACAATGTATCCGGGCTTGCATCGAGAGCGCCCGGCTGGAGGCTTCGATCGTCACCCTCGTCCGATTTGCAGGTCAACCCAAAGGTTGAACCCGCCACCACGAGAAGGGTCATCGGAAAAAGGCGAGACCGCCGGGAATTCCTCGGCGGGCAGAGCGGTTGCGGTGGGGTGGTGCGTTCGGCCAACATTTGCGTTATACAACAGTGCGGCTTCGGACTCCCGCTAACCTCACCGACATGATTCAAGTACGCGGACTGACAAAGTATTACGGCGACCACGCTGCCATCCGGGACCTGAACTTTGACATCGCCAGTGGCGAAGTCATCGGGTTCTTGGGGCGGAATGGAGCCGGAAAAACCACAACCCTCAAGGTGCTGGGCTGCGTTTTGCTCCCCACTTCCGGAACGGCCACGGTCGACGGCGTCGATGTCGTGGCCAACGCACATGCGGTCCGGGCCAAGATCGGTTTTCTGCCCGACACGCCACCTCTCTATAACGAGATGAGCGTCGGCGATTTTCTGCGTTTTGCCGCGGAACTTCGGGGCGTACCGTCACGGCAGGCGGCCGCAAAGGTACAGGCGGCCGAAGAGAAAATGGACCTGCGCGAAATGCACGACGTGCCCATCGGCAGCCTTTCGCACGGATATCGACAGCGCGTGGGGGTCGCCCAGGCTCTGGTTCATCAACCCGCCTTGCTCATCCTCGACGAGCCCACGTCCGGCCTCGATCCCATCCAGATCGTCGAGATGCGCGACCTCATCCGTCGACTGCGCGGACAACACACCGTGCTCATCTCGAGCCATTTCCTCGCGGAGATTAGCCAAACCTGTGATCGCCTTCTCGTGATTCAGCGGGGCGAAATCGTCGCACAGGGTAGTGAAGACGATCTGGCAGAAAGCCGAGGCAAAAGTGCCATCGAACTGACCTTGCGCGGCAAGATCGAAACCGCACGGGCGGTACTTTCGGTCTTGCCGGGTGTCGTCGAGGTCAACGATCACGACCCCGCTTCAGCCCTTCCCGGCGAAGTGAATTTGCGCATTCGGGCGGAAACCGATCTGCGCGCCGAACTGGTTCGAGCCTCGGTCGCCGCAGGCCTCGACGTGTTGCGAATCGACCAAGCCGCATCTCGCCTGGAATCCCTGTTCATCGAGTTGTCTCGGAATGATCCCCCAACGGCCGACCCCACCTCGCCTGCATCGACCGGAGACGCGTCATGAGAAACACCCTGCTGATCGCACGCAGAGAATTGGCCGCTTACTTCCGCTCGATGAGCGGTTACGTGATTTTTGCGCTGGTGTTGTTGATTGACGGCATTTTGTTCAATGCCTTTGCGCTCGGCGATGGTGAACATCGTTCGGCCGAGGTCGTCGCCAAGTTCCTCGAATACACGAGCGGCCTTGTCATGATTTCGAGCGTCCTTCTGTCCATGAGACTGCTCGCCGAAGAAAAGCAAACCGGGACCATCGTCCTGCTGACCAGCTCGCCGGTGCGCGATCGCGAAATCATTCTTGGAAAGTTCCTGTCGGGGTTCGCGTTCCTCGCCATCATCACCCTGGCCACGCTCTACATGCCGTTGCTCATCATGGTTAACGGCAAGATATCCTGGGGACATCTCTTCGCCGGCTACCTCGGGCTGTTGCTCCTCGGCGGGACCACGCTGGCGCTGGGAACCCTTGGTTCCGCCCTCGCCCGCACCCAGGTTCTGGCTGCCATCATCTCGGCCGTGCTCGTCACAACCCTGCTTATTGCGTGGGCGCTGGCTCACGTCACCGAGCGACCCTTCAACGAATTCTTTCAGGCGATTGCGCTTTACCACAAACACTTCACCCCGTTCATGCAAGGGGTCATCCACCTGCGTGACGTTGTGTACTACGGTATGATGATCTACTTCTCTCTGTTTGCCGCGACCCGTGTGCTGGAGGCCCGCCGATGGCGATAGACACACAGAAACCGGTCGCATCGACACCCATTCTGTCCATCACGTACGGATCGGCGCTCGTACTCATCTTTCTCGGCGAACGTTTGATGGGCGGCGGTGGAGCCGCCACCGGCTTTACGGTTGTGGGCGCTACTCTGGCACTTCTCGCGCTCGTGCTGAAGGCCGTCGCGATGGGCAAACAGCCCGTCCATACCCGCGGCCCGGAAAAATCCCTGGTGTTGCTCTACGGGATCGGCTGCGCGGCGCTGCTTTCGTACTTCGCAACCTCCGACCTTTGGTTTCACCTCACCGGATACACGCTGGCGAAACAGTCCCCGCGACTGGCCGCGGCTTTTTCGACCCTTTGGCCCGCGCTGCTCGTCCTAGGAACCTTGCCGGTGCTGTTCGTCGAGATGTCGCTTGCCGGCATGGCACGGGCCCCGGTTCGCGACGTGGCCCGCGCACGAGCCGCCATGTTCTCGGGGCTTGGCATCGGCCTTGCGCTGGTGTTTTGCTTTTCGTTTGCCTTCGTTGCCTCGGAGCGCGACAAGAAGGCGGATCTCTCCTACTTTCGCGTGGCACGCGCTGGCGAGTCGACATTGAAGGTGATCGAGAACCTCGACAAGCCAGTCGAGATCACCCTCTTCTTCCCGCCAGCCAACGAGGTCCTGGTCGAGGTTGAAGCGTATTTCGAAGAATTGAAGCAACGATCACCGCAGCTCAAGGTCGAAGTGGTCGATCACGCGGTCGACCCCGCGCGAGCACGCGAGATGGGTGTCTCGGGCAACGGGGCGATCGTCATCGGGCGCGAAAAGCTGCGCGAACAAATCGGCCTTCCCGTCACGATCTTGAAGGCCAGGGATGCGCTTCGCAAACTGGACGGTGAAGTGCACAAGCGTCTACTCGGCGTCACGCGTCCGCCTCGTGTCGCATACCTGACGCAGGGTCACGGTGAACGCCGGATCGAACCGTCCGACGAAACCGATCGCCGCGGCTCGGTGCGTCTGATCCGCGAGTTCCTGCTTGACCAAGGCTACGAGGTTAAAGACCTGGGGCTTGCAGAAGGACTTGGAACCGATGTGCCGGCGGATGCCAGCATCGTGCTCATCGTTGGCCCGACTTCGCCGTTCCTGCCCGAGGAAATCGGCGCAATTTCGCGCTTTGCCGAACGTCAGGGCCGATTGTTGATTGCGCTCGATCCCGAAGCCAACCTGGCGTACGAAAACTTGCTCGACCCCTTCAGCGTCAGCTTCCGGCCCACGCAACTGGCCCATGACGAACTGTTTGCACGCCGAACCCGAACCACGGCCGATCGCGCGAATCTTTTCGCCGCCAGCTATGCGTCACACGTTTCGGTGACGACCTTGTCGAAGATGGGGCGAGGCCTACCCGCCGTGTTCCCGGGCGTCGGCTACCTTGAGTTGAAGTCGGGCGTGGACAGCCTGACGACCGTTCGATTCACCGTGCACGCGGACTCGAAAACCTGGGCCGACCGTGACAACAATTTCGAGCACAACACGAGTGACGAAGTACGAAAATCCTACGAACTGGCCGCAGCCATCAGCAAACGAACCGCCAGTGCCGTGCTGCCCGAAGAAGAAAGCCGCGTCATCGTGATTGCGGACTCCGATTTTCTCACCGATGGCATCATCCAACACCGGCCCAACGCCGCGCTGTTCATCGACGCCATTCGCTGGCTGGGCGGCGAAGACGCCATCGCCGGATCCATCAACAACGAAGAAGACGTCCCCGTCACCCACACCCGCAAACAAGACGTGATGTGGTTCTACTCCAGTGTATTCGTCGCACCGGTCCTTGTGCTTGGGATTGGCATGACGCTGACCCGAACCCGCAAGCGCCGTACCACAAAGCCCACCGCCGTGCGACCGACAGGCGACGACGGCGCTTCCACCACGGAGGCTCAACCATGACCCGTCAGGGTGTGATCGTGCAGGGGATCCTGGCCCTCCTGGGGCTGGCATTCGCTTATTCAACCTGGCAAAGAGATCCCGATTTGGATTCCGGCCAGTCCGTCGTCATCGATATTACGAAAAGCGATCTGGAAAAGATCCGATACGAAGATGGCGAACTTGGCTTCGTGGAGTTGACCGGAGGCAAGGACGACGGCGGCGAGTTCACCCTGGTTCGACTGTCGGGCAAAAAGGGTCACAAAGGCCCGATGCCAGCGGGACACCCGGTCGTGCAAACCGATGTTCCCGAGCGGCAAATTCGCGGCAACGAAGCCGCCGATCGCATCTGGAAACTGTTCGCGCCGCTGATGGCGTCGCGCTCGCTTGGTGTGGTTGACGAGGCTCGACAAAAGTCCCTTGGACTCGACAAGTCCAAAAAGAAAATCCATGTCACCTATCGGGGCATCACGCGCAGCTTTGCGTTGACGCCACCGCCCCCCGGCGGCACCGAACCCTATCTGCGCGCACTGGACGACGGCCGCGTCTATCTGGTGTCCAACCAGATCCACACCGACTTCAACGCAGCACAGACCAACCTGGTGGATCGCCGATTCCACAGCTTCTTGTTGCAAGAGTTCGACGAGTTGGTCGTTCGTGACGGTGGCGGCAACGAAAAGAAGCGCTTCAAGTTCAAGCGCCTTGCCGATGGCCGGCCCGGCGGACAGTTGATCCCGAATGGCTCCGATACACCGGATACAACCGCCGCAAACTGGCACGAACGCATCTTTGCGCTCTTTCCGGCCGAGGTTCTTGGAAAGGGCGAGATTCCAGCCGGCGGCGAGCCCATCGTTTCCATGCGCCTCGAATACTTCTACCGAGGCAAGCGACTGGGATGGATCGACCTCGCCCGCAGTCGCGACGAAAACGCAGCCGCAGCGGCGGCCCCAAGCGGGGCGTCCGGCGAAACACCTCCGCGCACGTCGGGCCTCGCACGCAGCGAGCTGACCGCAGGCTGGATGCGCCTGGGGGTCGAAGCGCAGGCACTGGTGTCCGAGGGCGAAACCCTCTTCGGTACGGTAGCGCCCGGCGGAACGCTCTAGAGCGGCAGAGGCTCAGAAGCACCACGTCTAGCCACCGATGCTGAAATCTGCCAGGCCCGTTGGCGCCGGGGCCATTGCCGTTTCCGCGCTGTACGGTAACTCTGAGTTCGGGATTTCTTTGCCCCTCCATCACGAATTTCGATGAGGACCACCTCACGAAATAATGTGGGATCCAACAGCAAGGGCAAAAAGCTTTTCGCCGAGATCTCCAAACTTCCTCGTCGCAAGCAAGACAAGGTTTACGAAGTCGTCTCCGCCCTCGTCGATCAATTCAAACGCATGGCTAGTTGATCATCGCACCACCTCTGCGGCGCGGCCCGTGCCTCACTGTCGCACGTCCGGCGGAGCGCCCACATCACGCGGAGCTCGGCGGGTGTCCGAGACTTGCACGGGCCGTGACGCCGTCGCCTCATTTGATCACGCCCGCCCCAAGATCGGACGCGACCAAATTCGTGTTACGCTTTGGGTCCGCATAAGCACAGGGCGCTAAGCTGCAGACGCCGCAAAGCGGCTGGCTGCTTCAACGTGGTCTTATGCCGTCGACAAAAAATGGGGTTCATCTTTCGAACTCCATCCGGGTTACTCGCATGTCGGATTTCCGAACAGCGTAACGTGCGGATCGGCCCAGCGTAGTGGGTGCATCCAGCAGGACGGGCTCCCCGGGTTTCGAGAATGGTACCAGAGTTACTTCGTAGTGTCCCTTGGCTTCTTCCGACTTCAGCCATCTACTTCTTTTCCCGGCAAACACCATGATGTCGAAGTTTGACAAATCTCGTTCGGTCTCTTTTAGAGTTCCCTTCACTGACGTTCGGCGATCAGCTTCGACGGCCTTGATGGCTAAGTACATTCTTCCTGAGATTATGGCTTCCCGATTTTCGGCTGCATCGGCGAGATACTTTGCCGCATCGAAATCATCGACCGTCCCAGGCTCCGATGTTTCAGGCGATTGCAGCGAATCAGCACGTTTCGAAGCAATCAGACAGGACATCAACAAAATCGCAATAAACGCAATAATTCTCACAGTGTGTCTTCCTATCGGCGAGGGTAGTACGAATAAAGCTTCCCGGTCGGATCGCGCCCACCAAGGAACGAATTTCGTGGCCCCCAAACGAAGCTCGCTTGAAATGCCATTTTCAACCCGCCGAGTTTCGTCTCGCCGGAAAGTACCTTGGCCACGCCCTGATCCTTTGCCGACAGATCGGGTTGGCTCGGATGCGAGTGAAACATTCCGACCACGGTGCTTCCTTTCAGCATCGCTGCACCGCCGGCACCAACAAGGCCCTTCACGAGGCTTTTCTGCATGTCATTCAGATCGACCGAGGCTATCGTCCCACCTTCCGACGCCTTTCCGGCCACCATCGGCGCGCCCCAGTAACTCCCGCCATATTTAACAATAAATCCACCGAATTCTTTTTGGTAATTGGGATCCCCCGAATCCTTTCGGGTCGCATCAAAGACTTGCTTGCTCATGCTTTTGCCAGCTTCGTCCAACGTCTTGAACTCTTGGAACCCAGCCTTCGTAAGTTTCTGCTCCGGCGTTGTTTCCTTGTGCCCCCCCCCTGGGACTCCGGTTGCTTCGCGCCTCCCGCGACAACGCCACCACCCGTGCTCGGCTTTGGCGCCAGTTGAGGATTCGCGGGTGGTGGCGG
>JAWXBF010000048.1:0-23192 GCA_034439895.1 Deltaproteobacteria bacterium | reverse complement strand
TCGTTGCCGCCGCCATACCGGTGCTGTTGTTGGAAACCACCCACGCACCTTTGCGACGGTTGGCGCTTTATGAGCGGGCTTCATGGGCGGGTGCGCTGGGGTTATTGGGGCCGCTTTTTTGTGCTGCGGTTTCCCGTGAGCGATGGCGTGCGGCGTTTGGAATAGGGGGTGCCGGTTACGTCGTGGTGCTGACCGCGTGGATGGTGTGGGGCGGCCGCCACTGGGAAAGCGACTTGCAGTTTTTACCCTGGAACGATCTATTGCTGTTGTCGGCCGTGGGGCTGGTCGCGGGCGCGCTTGTGTTGCGGTTTGCTGGGCGCGCCGGTCGACTCAGTACCGCAGCGCTGGTGCTTTTGGTGTCGCTTGGCATGGTGCCTCTTGCGGCGGAATCGGAATCGGCTCGCAAGGTGGCGACCGTGTCGGCAGGTCTGGCCGGAACCGTGCTCACCCAGGTGCGGCGCCTTGGCGACTGGGATCGAGACGGGCATCCCCGCTTTTTTGGTGGCGGAGATTGTGACGATCGGAATCCGCAGATCAACCCCGCTGCGCTCGACTGGCCAGAAGACGGCATCGATCAGGATTGTGACGGTCAGGATGCCCGTCGGGTTTTGCTCGAGGCCCCGGCATTTCACCCGGTGCCGGAATCCGTACCGTCCGATTTGAACGTGGTGTTGATTGCCGTCGATACGCTCCGAGCCGATCACCTGTCGTGTTACGGTTATGCGCGATCGACCTCGCCAGAGCTTGATGCCCTGGCCGGCGAGGGCACGCTGTTCGAGAACAGCTGGGCGCACGCGCCCTCCACCCGCTATTCCATGCCCGCGATATTCACCGGCCGTTGGCCAAGCGCGATTGACTGGCAGCCTTGCATTGGCTGCGACAGCTTCTGGCCCCGTATCGGTTCAGGCAATGTTTTTCTCGCCGAAGTGCTAAAGCCGCTTGGTTTTCGCACCGGGGCGTTTTGGGCCTATGTCTACTTCGATGCGCGATGGCAGCGCGGATTCGAGCGCGGTGTGGACGTGTACGATACCCAGCGGGCGATGCTTCACCAGAATATTGGCGGTCCGGCAGAGTCAGAGGGCACGTCCGCCGCACCGATCGCCGATGACGGCATCGCATTTTTGAAGGCGCACGCTGCCGAACGATTCTTTCTGACGCTGCACTTTTACGATCCCCATCTGAATTACGAAACCCATCCCAATACGCCCAGCTTCGGAGACGCGCCCGCAGATCACTACGATCACGAAATACGCCACACGGATACACAAATAGGCCGCGTGTTCGCCGAACTCAAAACGCTTGGCCTGTGGGGCAAAACGGCGATCGTGGTGACCGGCGATCACGGCGAAGGACTTGGCGAGCGCGGCATCGCAGCGCACGGCTATCACCTGTATCCGCCGCAGACCAAGGTGCCGCTCATTGTCCGTGTGCCGGGGTTGAATCCGCAACGAATCAAGGCGCCTGTTTCACACGTGGATCTCGCGCCAAGCATCGTGAACCTTGTGCGCGGTCCACATCAGACTTCTTTTCAGGGGCGCTCGTTTGTGGATCTGCTTGCGGGGAACCCGTCGACGATTGTTCCTGCGCGGAAAACCGTGTTTCAGGAAGTCAGCTACGAAGGCGACAACCAGAAACGTGCCCTTGTCAGTGAGACGCATCAGTTGATCTGGAACTGGACGCCACAAAATACGACGGAATGTTATCGCCTTTCCGAAGGGCTTGAGGCGACGGATCGCTACGGTGAGGAGTCCGAATGCGACGCGCTCAAGCAGCAACTGCGTGCGCATCTGACCGCGCTGTCCTTGCCACAGGATTTTTCCGTGCGCCTGGCCCTTGATGTGACGGCACCCGGCGCCGCGGCTCCGGCTCCTGCGCATGCGCTTGATTTGAAGTTTGGACCTGCTGGCGCGGCACCGCTCGTGGCCCTTGCCGGATACGACCTTACGGGCAAGCCCCGCCGCGGACAGTCGGTCGAGTTGGCGTTGCATTTCAAGGTGCTGGGCGCGATCCCCGCGGGTTGGAAACTATTCGTCCATTTGCAAACGCCAACGGGCGCGTTTGAAAACCTTGATCACCCGCCGGTGGGCGGTGCGCTTCCGGTCGAGCAATGGGTGGTGGGACAAAGCATCCGCGATCGGTTTGCGCTGACGCCGTCACCCACCCAGCCATCCGGTCCCTTCACCCTGTGGGTTGGTTTCTGGCGTGGCAACGAACGCTGGGCCGTCGTGCCACCCGCGGTGGACAATCGCGCGCAGGTGGCGGTATTCGATGTGCCCTGATTGCTAGCGTTTCGTATTGCGAATGTCGATCGTGCGCAGATAACTCCAGATGGCGTCGATCTGCGCATCGGCCTTGCCGCCCAGGACCGTGTCAAGTGGGCTCATGCCGCTCTCGTCGAAGTAGGCGGGCATCTTGGTTTGCGGATCCACCTTCATCGGATTGCGCAACCAGCGTGCGAAGTAGTCGGGTCGCAGGCGATCCACCGAGTAGGCGAGGTTGATGCCCTCGACTTCAAAAACCTGCGTCGCTTTTTGATCGCCAATTCCGTGGCAACCGATGCACGCAAACCCACCGTCGCTTGAAACCAGCTTTGCTCCAGTCTGGGCGAGCGCACCATCGATCGGTTTTTGCGCGGGCGTGGTCGCGGCATAACCCGCGCGGCCTGCGAAGCCTTCGGCGATGCGTGCTGCGCGGGCGGGGAATGCGGGCATCCGGGCCGAAAGCCAGGTGTGGCCATCGGGATGGGTGAGGCCGCGAGGCTTGTAGGGGATCTTGCCCGACACAAAGGCCATCACCCACTCGGGTCGCAGCTTCTCGCCCGCGATGTCAAGATCGGGAAAGCCTTCGATCTTTCCGTGACACGAATTGCAGCGCAAGGTCTCCAGTTGTCGTTCGGAAAATTCGATCGGCGCCTGGCCGAAGATGGCGTCGTAGCCCGAGGTGCCAAGTGCCATCAGCGCGCTTCGACTTCCGCTCGGCAACTTGTAGTTGGCCGGGGGTGATTCGCCGAGACAACCGGCGCCGGCTTCCAAGGCTTTGGCCGTCAAAATAGGGGCCCGAGCCTGATTGGTGAGACCTGGCGGTCCTGTGTGACACGACAGGCAGCCGAGTTGTTGCACCAGCATCTTGCCGCGTTCGAGCGAGGCCGCGTCGAGGGGTCGGTCCGGTATTTTGGGTGACCACCCACCAGGACGGCGCAAGATGCCTTCGAGTTCCACCGCCTCGCGGCGGCTGAATCCGAAGTTGGGCATCCGGCTATCGGCATGGTTGCGTTCGGGCGCCATGAGGAATTCGGTGAGTGCGCCGTCGGTGAATTTGGACAGCAGGCCGTCGAGACCTATGCGTCCATCTTCGGCCGCCATTTGTTCGACGACGTGGCACGACCCACACTGCAATTGTGAAATGGTCGGCACGTCTTGCAGCGAGGCGTATTGGGGTGCCGAGGCCTGACTCGCCTGTACCGCACGGTGATTCTCCTTCTGGACCTTTTCCGTCGCGGCATCCGTCAAAGTGCCAAGGTAAGACGCGATGCGCGTGGCGTCGGCATAGCCTTCCTTGCCTGACAACAATCGCGGCATGTTGCTCGATCGACCAGGATCCAGGATCTTTTGATGCATCGAGGCCCAGTTGCGTCGGCTGCCAATGCCCACGAAGCTTGGCGCAGACATCGACAGTTCCGGCAATCCCTGTCGCTGTTTTGGATCAACGTGACAGTTTGCGCAGCGATTCTCGACAAACACCGAACGGCCCTGTCTTCGCATTTCGGCTTCTTTGAGTGCGTCGGTCGGTTGATAACGCAGGTGCTGTGCGGTGATGGGCTCGAAGGTCAGCTGTGTCCCCTCGCCATCGGGAATCTGTGCCCAGTGCAAGCGCACGCCTGCTGCCGCGTTGGCACTGCCTTGCAAGACCACGCGCAAGTTCTGGGCGCGCTTGTCGAGTTCGATGGGCGACGAATCGACGATCGCCTCGGCACTGCCTTCGTGGGAAAGTACCACCTTGTCATCGAGGCTCAGCGTGAGCTTGCCGGTGACGTACGCGCGCAGACGGAACTTGCCCTTCATGGAGGGGGTCAACGTGCCTTCCCAGGTCGCGTGATACGGTTTTCCGCCCATCAGGAAAGGGGTGGGCGCCACACCGGGACCCGTGTACAGCGCCACGTTGCGGACGACCTTGATGTCGGCATCGGTGTTGCGCTCAGCCCCACGATAGTGGAGCAACAGGCCGGGTTTTCCGGTGTTTTTTGCCACCATGGCCTCCTGCTGGGCAGTGCCCTTCGGCACAAAGTGCACCGTGTGCATCACGCTCTGGCGGATCGAGGCGCCCGCAAGGGTCTTCAGGTTGTAGCGCAACAACATCTGATGAACCGGTCGCATGTCCTCGATGTGCAGGGTCACCGTTTGGTTGTCCTTGCCAAGCACCACGGCTGTAATTTCAAGGCTATCATGACCGTTGCGTGTCGGATCCTCGACCGAGAATTCAGGTGAGCCGTACTCCTTCGTGCGAACGTAGTTCCAGCGCTCACCCGAGAAGTTTTGCGCATCGACAGTTGCGGGATCGAGGGGTTCGGAAAAACGCAACTCAACACCCGTCGGAACAACCTTTAATCCGCGGACGGTTTGGACCGGCGCACCCGTGTAACGAATTCGATCAAAGCCCGTCAACGATACGGCGTCACTTTGCCAGCCCGAAAGCCCCGCGACGTAAAGCTGACCATCGCGGGCATTGAAACGGCCACGCATGGCCGACGACGTAAGCTTGAGCGGCCGCCCCGTCATCTGGTTCGCATCGGCACCACCAAACAACCGAACAATACCACCCTGCATTTGCGCGTTGCCCGGCTTGTTGCCACCCGGAACGGGCTCTTTCAACACCAGGTAAATGGCGGCCCGTCCGTAGGAAAAGTGCAGCATCTCGCCCGCGAACGGTCCCCAGCGGGTATCGCCCTTCGGCACCCAGACCTGATTGCCGCCCGAGTTGTCATACGATTTGGCGATGTGGCACAGCGGTGGATCGTAGGGTGGCAGCGGGGTGCGATGGCCAAGCGGTTCGACGCCCTGGAATCCACCCTGCCGCACCCAGTGAATCGGCGAGGTGGGCATCCAGGTGCCCTCGTTGTCACCCGCGGTGATCTGGCCTTCGGGTCCAATGCCGATGCCGTTGGGCGCGCGAAATCCGGTGGCTACCACCGTGCGCTTTTTTCCGTCCTTTGTGATTTTGTGGAGGGCACCTGCAAAGGGTGTGATGACGCCGTTGCCGCCTCCCCCGCCGAAGTCCCTGCCGCCGCCGCGCACCGGTCCGGCCTTCGCCGTGTAGAAGTTTCCCTTCGCGTCGGTCTGCAAATCAAAGGTGAATTCGTGGAAGCCGGGTGAGTTGGTGGCCTGATTGTTGAAGTTCTCGTAACGGTCCGCCTCGCCATCGCCGTTGGTGTCGACGAGCCGGGTTAGCTGATCGCGGCCGGTCACGTAAACGACATCCCCCACGATCTTCAGGCCGAGCGGCTCGAATAGACCCGATGCAAAACGATGCCAGCGCAGCTCGCCCAGATCGTCATCGATGCCCTCGACGATCCACACATCGCCTTCCCAGGTCGAAACCGCAGCACGGGTGCCGTCCGAGAAAAAGTCGAGGCCACCAATCATGATGCGGCGAGAAAACTGGTTGTCGCGCCAGTCAGCCGGCTGTCCCTTGTAGACACCGGGATAGGGCGTCGTGATGCGATCGACGACGTAAGGACCAGGCCCTTCGCCCTTGACGCCGTGGGTGATGATGGGCTTGGGCCAGTGTCGCGTGCCACCCATCTTGGCATCGGCAATGCCTGGTGCACCCTCGAGGCCGGGCAGGGTCGTATTCGGGTTGGCATCCGGTTGAGACGCAACCACCACCTTGAAGAGGAGCTTCTTGGCCGGACGCGGAAGATGGAGCACAACCCGTCCGCCCGCGAGAACCTCGAGCCTTGTTCCCGGCATTGCGCTAATTCCAATGCGTGTGATACGATTTCCCGAGGTCGCGGTTACGAACGATGCCCCATCAACCGTACGGCTTTCAATCTTGGCATCGGCCGGCAGATCGGCCACCCGCAACGTCAGCGCCGGTCCCTTCGTCTTGCCTTGCAGCTCGAAATTGCGCACGAAACCCGTGATGCCTGCCTCGGTGATGGCGGTAGGTTGTTCACGCACGGCGATGCCGTGAACCGTGTAACCAAGCACCACCGTGTCGCCGAGAACGGTGAGTCCGCTCCAGCGCGCCCAGGTGTCGGGCAACGGGCCAAACGGGATGTCCCGCGGATCAACGAAGGTTCCCTTTGCATCGGCCCAACCTGGACCGGGTGCATTGCCAAATTGCTGCTCGCCCTCCATTTGCGGATGCCCACCGTGGCTGGTGTCGAAGGTGACGCCCGTTGGGGTGAGAAATCCGCCGGTCCAGCCGGCCGACATGCGCAGCAGATCGGTGTCGAAGGCGACGGCAGCTTGCCCGGGTAGACGAATGGAGATCGCCTTGTTGGTGGTGTTGCCCGCAGGGTAGGGGACCGTCATCACCGAAGCCTGAAAGGGGAAGTCGCTTTGAATGGGCGACCACTTGTCGTCTTCCATGTCGCGTGCGGTGCGGGCGTTGCCATCCTCGACCGGCGCTACGACCGTGGGATCTTTCTCAACGGTGACGACGGTGGGCTCGTCCACCGCGCTCGGGGGCTGCGCCGCCGGGACCGCACTGCCTGCGCATCCGACAAGGGGGAGAAAAAGTAGGGCGATTGGAAGGGGGCGTGTCATCAGGAAGCGCAGGCTAGCAGGGACCACGATCGTTGAATATTGCTTTGCGAGCCGATGATCGAGTAGGACCGGATGCGAATGTGCGCGTTATCGCATCGAGGTGTGGTCGGAGCCCGATTGGCTATACTATTCACAACCTTTCTGCTTGCGTGCGCGGCGCCACCGCTTGCCGCGGACGATCAACGAACCGCCTATACTGAGCCGATGCGCAGTCTGCAGCCCGAGGGCCCGAGCGTGGTTCCGGGTGTTGTGATAGAGGGCCCGGTGAGCCTTTGCTGTGCGCGCCGCCTGTCCGACCCCGACGCCGTCCCCCTGCTGCTCTTCGATTGCACCATCTTGCCGCACGAAAGTGACGCCCGAATGATGTGTTACGAAAGTGGTCGTGAGGCCTTCGTGGCGACCGGTCGTGTCCACGGTCTCAACGAGGGTGTGGTCGAGGTTTTTGCCGATGTTGCGGACGTGGGTGCCAGCCTCGAATCGCACGGCTGTCATGCCTCGATTCAATGCCCGGGTACGGACAAGGCGCTGACCTGTCAGGGCATGGGGCCCGCTGCGCGTTGCGAACAAACCGCCACCGGTGTGCTTTGTGCGGGCACAGGCCCCGAACAGGTTTTCGACTGTCCAAAGGCAAAACCTTGAAACACCGGGAACGCGTCGAAACCACGGCCGACCTGGGGTAAAAGGAACAGGACGGCATGTCCAGTTTGCTTGCAACGATTCAGAAGAGACGACCGCTTTGGAATGCCCTCGTGGTCGCGCTTATAGCCCTGGTTGGAGCCGGTGGCCTGTGGCACCTTTTGCTCCTCGGGCAAACCTTCTATTCTCGTGTTGCGTTTCCCCTCGATCTCGAATGGATGGAAGGCGGCACCCTGGTTCACGCGTTGCGCTTTGCGCAGGGCAAAGGCATCTACGTCGAACCATCGGTGGACTTTGTTCCTTTTCTCTACACGCCATTTTATCCCTTCCTCTTGTCGATTCTTTCTCGGCTCGCGCCGCTCGGATACATTCTCGGTCGTTCGGTTTCGATTGCCGCTTTTGCCGGCGGGCTGTTCTGGATGGCGTTCCTCTGTCAGCGTGAGATGGCGGACTACGGTTGGCGACGGCGTCTTGTTGCCACTGCCGTTGCCCTCGGTGGCGTGGGGGCCGTATGTGCCGCATTTGAATTCACCGGAACGTTTTACGATCTGGTGCGCGGCGACTCGTTGATGTTGTTTCTGGTGGCGACGGTGTTGGCGCTCGGCTTCATCGGTCAGGAAGGTTCCTCGGCGGCTGGGGCGGGCGCGCTCATCGCACTCGCCTTTTTCACCAAACAAACCGCCTCGATTCCGGGTATTGCGATTGGCATCGGGTTGCTGATTGCCAACTGGCGTCGGGGCGTGATTTACGGATCGGTTGCGGCCGGGTGTCTGGGGGCCGGTGCTTATGCGCTCGACAAGGCCTCCGGTGGTTGGTTTCGTACCTATGTATTCGACCTGCACCAAAGCCATGGTTTCTCGGCCGAACAGGCCTTTCGGAACGCGCCACTCAAACTCGCGACCCATACCTGGCCTTTATGGTTGGCGCTTCTGGCCGTGGTCTTTGTGTTGTGGCGCGTGGAACGCTTGCGTCGAGTCGACGCGGTGTTGTTGCTGTCGGCTGTTGCGGGTGTGGTGTCGGCCATGGTGGGCTTTGGAACCCAGTGGGCGTTCGACAATGCCTTCATTCCCGCCGTCTTTTTCCCGGCTTTTGCCCTGTCCGTGCTGGGGGCGCGGACCATCGGGTTGTTGATTGGATCGCAGCGCCCCCTGGCCGAGCTGGTGACCGCAACCGCCCTCGCGCTTTTGGCTTTGCAATCGTTCAAGACCGGTCCGCCCGATCCGAAAACGGTTCCAACCGAGCAAGATCGCGTGGCGGCCGCGCGATTCCTTGAACACCTGAGTGGGCTACCCGGCGATGGGTTTATTCCGTTTCATCCGTATTACGCAGTCCTCGTCGGCAAGCGCCCTTTCGTGCATCGAATGGGTGTCTTCGACGTTGCGGCGAAGTTGGGCCGCCCGCGCGGCCTCGACGAGGCGATTGCCACCCAGCGTTTCCCGTGGATTGTGCTCGACTGGAAATCGCGTCCGAATGAATGGCCGGGGCTCGATGAGAAGTACCATGCGGTTCACACGTTTCAGGATGGAGTGGATTCGGCGCGTTCAATGTCGGGAGCCGAGACCTCCCCGCGTTATCTGCTGACGCCGACCGCCTCGCCCCGTGCCGCAGAGAATGGCGTACGATCTTTGGGTAGCTTTGATTTGAGGCATTTTGAAGGCTGGATACCCGAAGGTGATGCGTTTGGTGCAACGCCCATCCCGACGCGAGAATTCGGACACGGCAGCGGGGTTGCGGACTCGGCCGCAGGGGGGGTCGCGGCCGTGGGCGTATTGCGCTCGCCCAGCATTCGCATCGATGCCCCGATGCTGGAGTTTTTGCTAGCAGGCGACGTCGATCGCGGGGTGCGCGTGTTTTTGCTCGTGGAGGGTGAGATCGTTCGCCAGGCATCACCGCGCGGTGTCGCCGAGATCATTCGCTGGGACGTCACAGCCTGGCAGCAACATGATGCAACCCTGGTCGTCGAAGATCGCTCTGCAAACGCCTCGTTGCGAATCGACGAGGTGTCGCTTCGTGCCGTCCGCTAGGAGCGCGCAAGCGTCGCGATCTCATCCTTGAGCTTGAGCTTCCACTTCTTGATCTTCACCCGTTCGGCTTGTTCCGCCTGGGTCAAGGAGAGGTGGCCGTCCAGCTCGGCGAGTCGTTTTTCGAGGGCGTCATGCTCCGCCCGGAGTGCATCGATTCGATTTTCCGTTGGCACGCGGAACAAGTCTAACCCAAATCAGGTTCCCGGGGATCGCTTGCGCGGCTGGGTGATATCCGGCGCCCGCCCGTAGTGGGGGGTCGCCGTCGAGATCCCCGCCGTTTGTCCCGTGGACAGCAGAATTCGCGCGAGAGCCGCAACCGCCCCCGCAGTGGGTCCCACCGCTCGGCGAGCCAGGATATGGCCAGAGGCGGCGTCTTCAAAAACGTCGCGAAACCTGTCGAGCCCACTGCCACCCACAACGATTCGGTTTGCCGGATCGCCCGCGGCAAGTGCGGCGCAAAATGCTTCGGGGGCCATGCGCCGCGGCATCTCGCGGGCTTGCAACGTGCCACCGGAAAGCCGATGCAATTGGGCGTGTATCTCGCCCTTGCCGGCATCGATGCAGGGCAAGAACCATGTCGACTCCGGGTGATGTTTGGATAGATCGTGGGCGAGCGCCTGCAGCGAGGATACGAGCACCATGGGGAGCCCCAGGGGAAGCGCAAATCCTTTGGCCGTACACAGACCAATGCGCAATCCCGTGAAGCTGCCGGGTCCCTCCCCGCAGGCGAGTGCCGCAAGATCCCGCAACTGTAACCCGGTTGCGGACAGCACCTCATCGCAAAGGCCGAGCAGACCCGGGGCGTGGCGATCCTCGGTTTGGGTACGCGCTGCGAGGACCGTTCCGTCCTCGGCAACAATCGCAACATGTGCGGTCTTGCCGGAAGATTCGATCGCAAGAAGAGGTGCAGTCATCACAGAAGCCTACTTGATGAGAAACCGTACCACGTCATTCTTGAGCGCAAGGCCCATGAACAGCACGACCGCGGCCAGCCCGACATAGGAGGCGATCGTTCGCACGCGCCGCGAAGGAGGTCGACCCACCAAGAGCTCAATCGAGAAAAACACCAGCAATCCGCCATCCAGGATGGGGACCGGCAAAAAGTTCAGCATGCCAATGTTGATCGACAGCAAGGCCAACAGCCACAGGTACTGGTCTAGACCCTGTTCGGCGGCGACACCGGCTAGATAGCCGATGGTGATGGGACCGCCGAAGCTTTGCAACGGGACGCGCGCACGCACCAGATCGATAAAGCCGCGGGTCATGGCACCGATGAGGCTACCCGTGCGCGCGATGGCATGTTCAAATGCGTAGATGAATCGATAGCGAATTGGAACAGCGGGTGCGGTTCGCCATGCGTGGCGGCTTTCTGCGCCGAACAGCAGACGGTCGTCGCCCTGTGCGAGCGCATCGACAGGACCGGATACGTCTTGTTTGAAATCGGCTTCGTGCTGTACGCCACCCGGAGACACCCAGGTGATGTGGAAGGTCCGATCGGCTGCGCTGGCGAGGGTTTGTTGCAGCTCTGCCCAGTGCAGGATCGGCTTGCCGTCAAGGGCGATCAAGCGATCGCCGTGTCGGATGCCGATGCGATCGGCCGGGCTGCCGGGCTCTACCGAAAAGACAAAACGTTCGGACGACAACAATCCCGTCTCGTAGTGGCGGGAGCCCGCCTCGTCGAAGATGGGTCGCGGCACCAACACCACGGTTCCGGGTTGCTGCAGGCTCACATGGGCGAAAGGATAAACCGACTGCGCGCCGCGCACGTAGGTCAGGCGCAAGGGTGAGGCGCCCGCGCGACGGATCGCCCGTTCGAGCTCGTCCCAGTACGTGACCGGCTGCCCGTTTACGGAGGTCACAAGATCAAAGGTCTTCAACCCCGCCTGCGCTGCGGCGGACGTGGGATCGAGGATGCCCGCTTCGGGGAGGTGAAAGCGCGGCGAGATGCCGACCCAGCCGACGGTTTCGTTGAAGGTAAAAAAGCCGCGGCGATCGAGGCGGTTTGGTCGCAAATCGCGCTCTTCCCGGTGGGTCCCGCGCAAGATCTGAAGTCGCAACGGGCGATCGGGATTCTCTGCGATGATGGTCTCCAACTCCTCCCACGACGAGATGGGTTCTCCGTCCACCGTTTCGACGTGATCACCCGGCCGAAAGCCAGATTCGTCGGCGGGAAGTCCCGGCAAAACCGTTCCAATGGTTGGGGGTAATACGGTTGAATGACCGAGGAAGTGAAAGAGGTAAATGAATACCGGCAGGATCAGGTTGAAGGCAGGGCCTGCCACGACGATCATGTACCGTTGCCAGAGTGGCTTCGAGAACAGGGTGTGCTCGATATCGACCTCTGCGACGGGTTCGCTTGGATCTTCACCCAGCAACCGCACGTAGCCACCAAGCGGAATGATCGAAAGGCGGTATTCCGTTGCACCGGCGGTGAACTCAAAAATCTTTGGACCAAAGCCGAGCGAGATGCGCAACACCTTGACGCCAAACAGGCGTGCGACCACGTAGTGGCCCATCTCGTGCACCATGATAAGCACGCCCAAGAGTCCCACCGCTGCCGCGACCCAAAAACCAAGGCTCATGAATTCCCCCAAAGGGAGGCGAGGCATCGGGGTTGTTTGTCGCCGAGGGCATCGTCCGTGCGCACCCGCACGGCCGAGTCGAGTCCGAGGGCTCTGGATTTCTCGAGCGCGCGACACGCCCCTGCCTCATCACCCGCACGCCAGGCCACAAGCGCAAGTCCATAGGAACCGTAGGGTTTTTCAGGAAACCGTTGCGCGAGGGCCTCGAATCGTCGTTGCGCGTTTTTCCTGTCGCCCGCGAAAAGCAGCGTTCGACCAAGGTTGTAAAGCGCGGCGGGGTGCGTGGGATCGTGTTGCAAGACCGCCTCGAAGTGTCTGCGCGCGGTGGTTGAGTCGCCGCGAAATTGCCGCAAAATTCCAATCGCCATGTGGGCGTCGTTGTCCGAGGGGACGCGTGTGGTACGAATTAAAAGCATTGCTTCGGCTTGCCCGGCTCGACCCGTTCTCGCGGCGATCTGCGCGAGGCTGCGTTCGATTTCACCCCGTGCAATCTCGGCGTGGGCGTTCGGCAAGGCGCGTTGCAATTGCGATTCGGCTTCGCTGAAGCGTTGCGCCCGCAAGAGGGTCTGTCCGAGCTGAACCTGCAGGTTGCTCTCGGTGCTGGTTCGCGCCTGGGCCCGCAACATCGCGAGCGCTGGCGAAACAGCGCCCGCTCGCAGATACAGATTCGCCCGCGCCGAAACGATTTCATCCTCCGAAGCACAGCCGCCATTTGTCGCCGTGGCCAGCGTGAGGAGGCAAAGGGCGATTGAAAAAGAAGGTTTGAACACGGCTTTCTTGGGAAAGCAGGGTAGCGCACAATGCCCCACCGGGCGCCCCTCAGATTGGTTTCGGTCGGCCGCGTCAACTGGTGGTAGACTCTTGCAGTCGTGGCGACAAAGAAGGTCAATCCGCTCGAAAACGACCATGAAGCTCTTGAGTCTCACCTCGAGCAACTCGTGCGCAAATTCGATCGCCTTCGGGCCCTCTATGAAAACTACTTCATGGGCATCGAGAAGCAGCCGCCCATGGTGGCTCGACGCGAAATGAACCGCCTGATGCTGGAAACCCAGCAAATCAACATCGGAAAGGCCACCCAGCGTTTCAAGTTTCAGACCTTGAACCAGAAGTGGGTGACCTATCTTGCGTACTGGAACCGCACGATGCGGGCGATCGAAAGCGGGACCTATCGCCGCGACGTGGCCCGTACCCAGCGTTCGCTCACCGAGGCGGGAGCCGACATGACGATCGAGCAGGCCCTCGCGATGGGCATACCCTCAACCCGCGCCAAGGTCTTTGTCGAGCGCCAGAATCGCATGTCCGAGCAACGCCGCGCCTCAAGCATCCGCAATGCGAAACCGTCGTCTTCCGCTGCTGCTGCATCCGCTGCCGCCGCGTTGACTCCGGCTGCAAACACGATTTCCGGGATCTCGGATCGGGAACTCGAATCGTTTTACGAAGCCTATCGCAAGGCACGCGCAGCGATCGGGGATGTTCGACCCCTGCGTGGCATCGACGACCTGAAACAGAAACTGCGACCTCAGATCGAGCAGGTGCTGCGCGAACACAAGGTGGATCGTGCAACGCTCGATGTGTCCATCGAAGACGGCAAGGTCAAGGTTCGCGCGCGACCGGCTTCGTAGCACCGGCTGCCTGCACGCGGTACTTCGCGAACAGGTGCGCCTCGACAACATAAAGCAGCGGTTGCAACGTATTGCGATCAAGCGCACTGATGGCGACACTGCCCGCTCGCCCGGACAGTACCTCGGCGAGTTCAGGGGTTACCCGGTCGATCTTGTTCCAGACAAGCACGCGTGGTGTTTCTCCCAGCTCCAGTTCGTGCAGAATTCGGTCCACGGCATCGATGTGATTTTCGTACTCCGCATCGGCGGCATCCACCACGTGCAACAACAGATCGGCCTCGTCGAGCTCTTCAAGCGTGGCACGGAATGCACGCGCCAGATCAGGCGGCAGATCGCGGATGAATCCCACCGTGTCTGCAATGATGATCTCGCGTTCTTTCGGCAAGCGGAGCCGCCGGGTGGTTGGATCGAGGGTCGCAAACAGTTTGTCCTCTGCGAGCACGGCGCTATCGGTCAGGACGTTCAGCAAGGTGGATTTCCCGGCGTTCGTGTAGCCCACGATGGCGACTACGGGAAGGCCCCGGCTTGTGCGTTGTTTGCGGCGTCCCTGCCGTTGTGCTGCGTATCGTTCGATCTCCTGTTCGAGCCGATGGATGCGTTCGTGGGCTCGCCGTCGGTTGATTTCGAGCTTTGTTTCACCGGGCCCACGGCCACCGATGCCACCTGTGAGACGGCTCATCATGGTGTTTTTTTCCTGCAAGCGCGGCAATGTGTAACGAAGCTGGGCAAGCTCGACCTGCAGCTTGCCATCGCGGCTGCGCGCCCGCTGCGCGAAGATGTCGAGGATCAGCATCGAGCGATCGATGACCTTGAGATCCGTAAAATTCGACACCGATTGTGCCTGCCCCGCCGAAAGTTCCGGATCGAAGATCAAAAGCTGCGCATCGAGTTGCATCGCACGAATCAGGGTATCTTCGAGCTTGCCCCGTCCGATGAGGTAGCGCGGATCGGCCTCTTGCCGTCGCTGGTGCACGGTGCCCACGACCTCCACACCCGCGGTCGCGCACAACTCGCGCAATTCAGCGATGCGACCCTCGGTTGCCACCGGTGGTGCGCCCGATTTTCTTCGCAAGATTTCCACGACCACCAGCAAGGCGCGTTCGGTGCCCTCGGCGCGACGTGTGCGCGGCGAAACCCGCAGGAACTCGTCTTCAAGCGCCCGGACAAGTGCTTCGGCGTCAATCGTACGACGATAAAAAGGCGTGTGAGGCAAGATCTCCCACGGCGTGGTCTCCCCTTCCTCGGCTGGCCGCAGATGGGCGACAAACAGGTCGGCAGGACGTCCATCACCGCCAACGCCGATGGCTGCCACCAGATCGAGACGCAAGAGAGCCAGATCGACGAGATCGTCGCGCGAAAGCGGTTCGTTGCGCAGGTGGGTGTGCACAAGTCGCAGTCCGCGAAAGCGGCCGTGTCCCGCGCGAAGGCGACCGAAATCGGGCAGCATCAGCTTCGAGGAATCGCCAACGAAAACGTGTTCGATTTCACCGCGCCGGTTGCAGAGCAATCCAATCTGTCGCTCGATGCTGCGCGAAAGACCACAGAGGTAGGTCGCAAGCTCGTCGCTCAGAATATCTTCGGGCGGAATTTGCCGTCGGTAGATGCGTTCGATCGCCTTGAGGTCGCTCGGTTTGAGACCCTCAAGGTGCCCGGTCAGATCACCGGCGCCGTGTCGTGAGCTCATGGGATCGCGCGAATGCTAGCGCGCACCGGCGTTTTCGTCGGTGTCACCCTTCGAGGCCGGTGTGGACGGCACCCCACCCGAATCTTGCGGCGGTTCCGAGGCGCCCGGTTCCACGCCACGCTCCTCGAGAAGACTGAGTGCCACCGCCATGGCGCGTTTGGCCTTGGTGACGATTTTTTCGTCTGAGCGCATGCGGTTGTAGGTCCGCATGATCTGCTCCTCGTAACCCAGGGTTTTGTGCTCAAGTTCACCGATTCGAGCTTGCGCCTGGTTCAACTTGTTTTGCCGATCGCGCAGATCGGTTCGCGTTGCATCGAGATCCGAATCGACTCCGGATAGGCGTCGCTGGGTTTCAGAAAGTTCTTCGAGGCGAGCCACCAGCTCACCCTCTGCTTTCGCAGCACGCGACAACGCATGGTCGAGCTCGCCGCGATGGCGTTCTGCCGTCTCGGCCTTTTCCTGGAAGGATTTTCTGTCCTGTTCGGCCATCTTGGCCAAATGTTCTTCGTCGCGCAGCTTGAGATCCGTCCGGCGGCGCTCTTCGGCGATTTCGAGCTCCATCGCCCGTTGTTTCTCGGCGTCGCCGAGTTCGCGTTGACGGCGATCGTCGGAAGCTGCCAGTTCGTCCTCGTGGCGCTTGCGGATGCCCTGGATCTCGTTCTTGTGATCGCGTTCGCGCGTTTCAACTGCTGCACGCTGCGCTTCGCGCTCGGTTTCAAGCTGGCCGCGCTGTTCTCCCTTGAGCGACGCGAGCGCCTGGTCCGATTCACGCCGCGCTTTCTCTGCTGCGCTCTGGTTGGCCGACTCGATGGCGAATTTTTCCGCTGCAAAACGGGTGTTCGCCGCCTGAATTTCGTTGGCATGACTCTCTCGAAGTTCACCGATCTCGGCCTGGTGAGCCTGTTCGGCAGCGGCATCGGCCGTCGCGTGTTCCTCGGCGAGGCGTTCGTGTTCGCCATGGGCCCGGGTTGCCATTTCTTCGAGCCTGGATTCCATCTCGCCCCGAAGGCGATCCAGATCCGAACGCAGTTTTTCCTCGGCTGCGGTTGAGCGTGTTTTCAGCGCGTTGAGATCGTCATGTGCCTTGGCGATCTCGTGCTGTGCATCATCGAGTTTGCTGCGCAGTCCGCGCTCGCGTTCGACTGCGCGATCCTTGTCGATGCTGACGGCGTCGAGTTTTTCGGCGGTGGTGGCGAGGGTTTTCTCCAGAATAAAGGCTTTTTCCTCGATCGACTGGTTCTCGCGTTGCAACGACAGCATTTGCTGCTTGCGTTGCAATTCCTGTTCGTCGCGCTTGGCGGCATCTTCGGTGAGCGTGAGCCGCTCTTTCTTTTCCTGCCGAAGTTGCTCTTTCAGCTCGAACAGCAGTTTGTTGCGTTCGGCGGCCGAGCTGTTCATTCCGGTCTTCAGAGCATCGTTCTCGAAGCGCAGGGTCTCGGCCTGTTGTTTGAAGGCGTCGAGATCGGTTCGCAGGGATGCAAGCTCGGCCGATGAGGCAGCACTGGCCGGGGGTGGCATGAGTGCGGAAGCCTCTCGCGTGATCGTGGCGACGGGCGCCGAAGGTTCCCGAGCTGGCGGAATTTCGTCCGCGACAGCGGGGGCCTCAAACGTATCACTTGGCGAAACCCCCAGTACTTCGGGTATCGCTTCGCCTGGGCTGAAAGGCGATTCGGCGTTGCCAACCGAGGTTGTCTCGTTGAGTTCGAGACTGCCCGTGGGATCTTCATCCTCGGTTGCGGCCATCGGATCGCCCAGCACGCCCCCTGCAGAAAGTCCGGAGAAAATACCAAAATCGGCCGCATTGGGGACGGCCCGCGTGGCGCCGTCATTGAAAAGTTCGGCCGGGTTGAGACCACTGCCCTCGTTGCGCGCCGTCGGTGCGCCGTACGCGCGTGGCGCTGGTGTTTCAGGCATTTCGAGATGTTCGAGTGCCGCCGCTGCGGTCGACACGTCCCACTGCTCGCCACCCTGATCGTCAAAAGGCGATTGGGCCGTTACCCCAATCGGGGTCATCGCGGTCGGCTGTGCGTCCATTTCTTCGGGCGATTGCAGCGCTGCGAAGGCGGCCTCGGTTTCGAGATCCAGCGCGGCCTCGAGATCACCCGATGCGACGGCGCGGGTCGCGGCGTCATCGAATGAGTCCTCGATATCCACTTCATCGACCTCGAGAATATCGTCGTCGCCGAGGTCCCCACCGTCGATTGCGATGTCTTCAAGACCGTCGGTCGACACCATGATGTCCGCCGACGCGCCGGCATCGGACAAGTTGTAGACGAAGCCAATCTTCTCGATCAAATCTTCGGCCGAGAAGGGCTTGGTCAGGTATTCGTTTGCGCGAACTTTCAGCTTGCGATGTTGTTCAAGCTGCTGCTGTGTTTCCTGCCCGGAGATCAGCAGAAGGGGAATGTCCTTCAGCTCGTTGGTTCGCTTGAACTTGTTGCATATGTTGTAGCCGACCTTGCCGGGTTCAATCGACACGATGGCAAGGGCCGGGGACGTCTGACGCGCCCAGGCGACCGCTTCTTCCGCGTTCGTGATGTTATGGACCTCGAACCCGTAGGGCGAGACGGCCGCTCGGATCACTTGCAGAACCGCTTCGTCCGGCTCGACACACAGCAGAAATTGTGCAGCCATTTTGAGGCCTTGCAGCCTACACTGCTTTCCCGCTTTCCGATAGTTGAGGAAAGTGCGGGGTGCAGACGCTAGTGGTTGCGATGCTTACCGTGGCGGGCGATCTCGGCTTCGAGGAATTCCTGTTGCTCGCGTAGGTGCCAGGGCTGTTTTGCCAAGACGTCCTCGAACATGGTGTGGATCGGCGGTTTCGGAGCGACCCTCTCAACATCCGCCAGCGCGGCATCGAGGGCCTGGTCGAAGGCGTTCTTGAATTCGAGCTCGGCATCGTCGGACCAAAGACCGCGGTGCATCAAAAAGGCCCGGAAGCGCGTGATCGGGTCGTGGGGGACCCAGGCACCGGGCTCGGCTGCCTCCCGGTAAGCCGCGGGATCGTCCGACGAGCTATGGGCACCCCGGCGGTAGGTCCGCGCCTCGATCAAGCTGGGTCCTTCCCCCCGTCGAGCGCGCGCGGCCGCCTCTCGAATCACCGAAATGAGCGCCAGAACGTCGTTGCCATCACACCATATCCCGGGGATCCCGTACGCGATCGCCTTCTGGGCAATCGTCGGCGTGGCGGTTTGCGCCTCCCGCGGGGTGGAAATCGCCCAGCCGTTGTTGCGACAAAGAAAGATACAGGGCGCCTTGTCGACCGCAGCCTGATTGAGAGCCACATGGAAGGCGCCGGTCGAGGTGGCGCCATCGCCAAAATAAACCAGCGACACATCGTCGCGACCCATGCGTTTGGCCGCCATCGCCATCCCAGTCGCCTGCGGGATCTGCGTCCCGACCGGGCTGCTGATCGACACGTAGTTCAGGCGTTTGATGCTGTGATGAATGGGCATCTGTCGGCCCTTGATGGGATCCTCCGCGTTGCCAAAAAGCTGGTGCACCAGGGTTCCGAGCGGATACCCGCGGAAGAGCGCTGCACCGATCTCGCGGTAGCAGGGGTAGATCCAGTCTTTCGGGCGCAGCGCGTAGGCGGCGCCAATGTGAGTGGCTTCTTCGCCGGTCGCGGTCAGATAAAAGCCAATGCGGCCCTGTCGTTGTAGTTTTAGTAAACGCTCGTCGAGCAGCCGGACGCGCAGCATTTCTTCGTGGATGCGGCGCAGATCGTCCGCCGAAATCTGCGGCGCGCGGCCCGTGTCGATCACCTGCCCTTCGTCATCAAGCACGCGTACGAGATCTAGCTTCACGGCGCCATTGTAGCAGAGCGTCGCC
The DNA here is from genome assembly GCA_034439895.1 of Deltaproteobacteria bacterium. Taxonomy (GTDB): domain Bacteria; phylum Myxococcota_A; class Polyangia; order Fen-1088; family Fen-1088; genus JAWXBF01. The sequence goes on along the minus strand of JAWXBF010000048.1, from coordinate 4,046 downwards.
TGCGCTATCTATGGACGAAACCTCATGAAACTCTCGTTGCGAGACATCGTCAGCCACCAGGGACGCGACTACACGGTCGAAGGCGTTCTCACCTACAAACTAGGCGGAAAGACCTACCCGCTTGGGCGCATCGTGGACGGCAACGACGTCGTCTACTTTGAACCGCTCATGGACGATCTCGACGATCGCGTGCTGATGTTGCGCGAGGTGACCGACCTGCAGATCGCTCCGCCGCCACCGGATTCGGTTTCGTATAACGGGCAAAGTTTTGTACGCCGTTTGTCGGGCACCGCAACCGTCAGCATCACGGGCAAATGTCCCGGCCGCGATGCAGGCGCCTGCGAGGTATGGCGTTTTCGCGCTGCGGGCGATCTTTTTCTTCAGGTCGAGAAATGGCCTGACAAGGTGGTCGCACTCGCGGGCGAATCGATTCACAAGGGAATGATTGACGTCTTGCCCGCAACGTAAATCCCTTTCGGAAGCGCTGGAGAAACAACATGTACAAACTGGTATTGCTGCGACACGGTGAGAGCACCTGGAACAATGAAAACCGCTTCACCGGATGGACGGATGTGGATCTTTCCGAAAAGGGAACCGAAGAAGCGCGTGCGGGTGGTGCACTCATGGCCCGCGAGGGTTACGACTTCGACATCGTGTTCACCTCGGTGTTGAAGCGTGCGATGCGTACGGCCTGGCTGGCGCTTGACGCGATGGATCGGCTCTGGGTTCCGGTGCAACGATCTTACCGTTTGAATGAACGACACTACGGCTCGTTGCAGGGTCTCAACAAGGCCGAGACCGCCGCCAAACATGGAGACGAACAGGTCAAGGTCTGGCGCCGCAGCTACGACATTCCGCCGCCTCCGCTCGAGAAAAACGATCCGCGTGCGCCTGGCCAGGATGTGCGCTATCGCGATCTGTTGCCGGAACAGCTTCCCCTCACCGAGTGCCTGAAGGACACCGTTGATCGCGTGCTACCTTACTGGTACGAAACGCTCGCGCCCGCCATTCGTTCGGGCAAGCGCGTCCTCATCGCAGCACACGGCAATAGTCTGCGCGCCCTCGTTAAGCATCTCGACAACCTGTCGGATGCCGACATCATCGAGCTCAACATTCCGACCGGAAGGCCGCTTGTCTATGAGCTCGACCAGGCGCTGCGTCCGATCAAGCACTACTACCTCGGCGACCAGGGTGCCATTGCGGCTGCCATGGCAAAGGTTGCCGCCCAGGGCAAGGCCAAGTAATCGCGTACGACGCTGCGTCGCGGTGCGACTGACAGGTGAATACGAGGCGGCTGCACATTGTATGTGCACACGTACAATGTGTAGATGAACGTCACATTGTCTCTCGACGAAACGCTTCTCGCACGGGCACGCGACGTGGCGAAACGAGAAGGCACGACGCTCAACGACATGATCCGTCGACATTTGGAAAGGGTCGCGGGCGTTGACTCGGGGGCTCGGGTGGCCGATGCCTTGCGCGAATTGTGGGAATCCGCCCCAGGGCATTCAGGTGGCCGCAAGATCTCGCGTGACGAAGCGTACGAGGGCCGCTTGTGAGGGGCCGCGTTTTCATCGACACGAACATTCTTGTCTACGCCACTCGAAAACTCAAGGTTCCAGCGGAAATTGCGCAACGAAAGGTCGAACTGTTGTCCAATCTTTCGATTGTCGCTATCGATGTCGCCCACATCATCAAGGCCATCAAGCTTCATCGTTTGTATGCGCTCAGTTTCTGCGACGCATTGATCGTACAAGCCTCGCGGATCGCAGGATGTTCCCGGATACTCAGCGAAGACTTGCAATCGGGTCAGACCATCGAAGGTGTGACGGTTGAGGATCCGTTGTCTAAAAATTAACCGCCCAGGTGTTTTTTGAGCCGGTTGTAGGCGTCGGTTAGCCGCTGGGTTAGCTCGTGTGCGGCCTGTTGTTTTTCCGGTGCGCGCTGATGCCGGTCGGGATGGTACTTGCGCATCAGCTGTCGGTACGCCTTTTTGACCGTGCCAAAGTCAGAACCCTCGGGCAGTTCGAGCGCCATGTAGGCCTTGCGAATGTCGTTGCCTGCAGCGGCCGTCGCGCGCGGCGGAGCACTGGCCCGTTGTTTGCGAGCGCGGGCCTCGGCCTCGCGCTCGGTCTTCCGTCGCTGCAATTCCTTTTCAAGTTCAGCGTCACTGTAGGTCGCAAACGCCGAATCGTCCGACGGTTGATCGCCATCATCGTCTTTGTCGTCCACGTCGATCTCGCGTGCCTTGTCGAGGAGCGAATTCAGCTCGGAACGTGCCAGATTGATAAACCGTCGACCAATGCTCATCCGAATTCCTGACTACTTGTCGTAAGGCTCGCCGCGTATCGACGAGACACAACGGTAAAGTTGCTCGCAAAGGATAACGCGCGCAAGCCGGTGCGGAAAGGTCAGGCGTGAGAGCGATATCTGGTGTTGGCATGCCGCGAGCGTCGCTTTGGAAAGACCCTCGGAACCGCCTATCAAGAAGGTCAGCGAGCGCGTTCCGTGCGTCATGTGGCGCTCGATAAACTGTTTCAACTCGGCCGTCGTCATTTCCCGGCCGATCGGATGCAGCGCGACCGTCTCGTGGCGTCGAGTGTCATCGCGCGTGCCGCCAAGCAGCGCCGCGTCGTCTGCCACGTCGTGGACGTCAATTGGTAAGTGACGGCGTAGGCGGCCAAGGTATTCGTCACACAACGCCGCCATCGGACGATCGCGCATCTTCCCGACCGCGCGAATAACCAGCTTCACGACAATCAGTACATTGCGTCCGTCTGAAACTGCATGGCTTCAGGCGGAACGTTCTTGAGCACAACGCGCTTGGCTTCGATCCACAGGCCTTCGATGTCGTAGACCTCGCGGACCGGGTGGTAAAATACGTGCAAGACGAAATCGCCGAAGTCGAGCAAGGACCAACGTCCGCCCGCCTTGCCTTCGCGTCCGATCACCGTGCGCCCAAGTTTCTTCAACTCGGACTCGACGTTTTCCGCAATGGCGATGACCTGGCGATCGCTGCGACCACTCACGACGCCAATAAAATCGGTGTAGCTCGCGTGATCCGAAACATCGAGCAAAACAGGCGCGAGCGCCTTCTTGTCGAGCGCCGCCGAGATGGCAGTTTCGGCCAACTGTTGCGCTGCCTTGCGGCGGGCGATGTCGCGTGGCTGGCTCTTCGGTGCCTCGCCGCCTGCGGGCGGCAATCGCTTGGGTTTGCCCCGATCCGCGGCGACCTTCTTGGTGGCGCCTGTTGCCGTTTTGCCCGATTTACTGGCTTTGCCCTGTTTGAACACCGGCTTTGCTGCCGGCTTCACTGCCGATTTTCCTGCCGATTTTGCGGGCTTTGCTGACGATTTCACTGCCGATTTTGTCGGCTTTGCTGATCGCCCGGCCTTTGCGGGTGTGGCCTTGGATGTGGATTTACGAGCCGTCGATTTCGCGGCCACCTTCGATGATTTCCCTGCGCTAGTTTTACGCACCAGGCTGCGATGGTAGCAGAGCCGACCCCTCGGCTCAATTGCGGTTATGGCTGCCCGGCGGGGAAAATTGCACTAAAACCGAACTGGATAAACGTCGCCGGGAGTTGAAAGAACCCATTGCGGGAACCATAATCGGCGGGTGCGGCCGCCTGACAACGACCTGACTGACGCCGAGCGGGCCTGGCTCGTCGCCGATGAAAGGATCTGGCAACAAGCACACCGTTTGGCGCAGACGCATCCCTCTCTCGACGTGAGCGGCCTTTACCACACGCTCAAGAATCTTAAACGCACGCCTGCAGAACGGTTGCGAAGGGGGCTAGCACATGCACGTTTCGGACGTTCTTTCAGCGGGTGAGCAAGCCTTCTTGAGGGGGCTCAACTAGCGCGGCATTCGTTACCTCCTTGTCGGAATGAGTGCCGGGCTGGTGCAGGGCGCCCGGGGGGCTACCGACGATATCGACCTGTGGTTCGAGACCACAGGAGATCCCGGAATCGGGGAGGCGGCGAAAGATGCCGGCGGGTTCTGGTATCCCGGTTCGTTTGGCATGAGGCCGCCAGCGCTGGCGG
>JAWXBF010000047.1:0-3358 GCA_034439895.1 Deltaproteobacteria bacterium | reverse complement strand
GCCCTCGACGTTTGCGCACGGGGGTGGTTGATTCAGGCACCGGAGAATCGTTGCTCGCGGCTGTTGGTGCGCGCTGCACGAGACTCTCACGCGAAAGCGCGCGGGCCCTGTGGGACATTTCCTCTGACTGCGAGCTGTAGGCAACCGCAGAGTCAAACTGCGAGCGACCTGCTTCCTCGCGCGCCTTGGTCAGGTATTCTGACGCCGCCGTGAACTCGTACGGGGCACCGTTTTTCGCCCCCTCTCGTTGCGCCTGCGCGTGCGCATTGGACGCATCACCAACCTTGGCGATGTACTGAACCGGACCGCAGGCAGCAGCGAGGGCGGCGGCGGCGGAAAGCAACCCGAACAAATGCGGCCGCGTCACGATGGGGACGACGGTAACAAATCCGACAGTTGAGTCAAGAGGAAGGCGCTTGTCGAAATTCCAGAAAAATCCTTGCATCACGCGGGGTTTCCGCGATAAGGCTCTCTATTCACCGTTTGCTTTTTATCTCAAATCCCGAAAACCGGAGGGTCCCGTGAACAAACTGATCGCGTTCCTGCTCGAACACGCCCAGATCGATTTTACTGGCGAACTGACGGTCGAGACGGTGCGGGAGTTTCTTCGCGAAGATCCCTCCAGCGGCGCACGGGCGCTCATGAACAAACTCGGTGATGACGACGATCTCGACGAGATGATTCTGACCCTCTCTGACTGTCTGAAAGAGTTTATCCGGACTGGGGTGAACGAGAAGGTTGTCGACGAACAGATTCGAATTTACGCAGAAGCGTAATTTTCGGGCCCTTGAGGGCAAGGGACTCCCCGCCGCCACCCGTGATTGGGACGGTTTTGCTACCGGTTTTACCAATTTGTCCACAGACCATAGCGGTCTAGACGGGACGGTGTTAGAATTGGCGCATAGTGTCGAACCTTGGGGAGCTGTACCATGTCCAATTCGTCTAAGCGGGTCCAAACTTTTCAGTTCTGGGCGTTGTTGTCGGTCACTGCGTTGCCGATTGCTTGCGGTCGCTATCCCGGATTGGTGGGTGGTGAGGACAGTGTCGGCGGCACAGGTGGTGGACCGGTGGGCGGATCGGTCGAGGGTGGTAAGGGTGGCGGCGGTGATGGCGGTGGCGGCGGTACGGTTCGCGGCGGCTCAGGCGGATTCCCTCCCGGCGGTGCCGGTGGTACGGTTCGTGGCGGCTCGGGCGGATTCCCTCCCGGCGGTGCCGGTGGCGCAATTTTCGGCGGATCCGGCGGAACTGCTCAGTGTCGGTCTTCTTCTCAGTGCTCCGATTTTAACGCCTGCAACGGCGTCGAAGATTGCACGTTCGGCCAGTGCCGTGCGGGATTGTCCTTGAACTGCGACGACGGCATCGATTGCACGCTTGATTTTTGTGACGTGAACGCCGGGTGTTATCACCTCGCTGACGATCGACGTTGTGGGTCGGGTGGACAGTGCAATTCGCTCTTCGGCTGCGTGGGCGTCGTCGGCTGCCGAAACAATCTGGACTGTAACAACGGCAATATCTGTGATGGTGACGAGTTTTGCTCGCAAGGGACCTGTCTTCAGACACCTCCCCCGAACTGCGACGACGGCGTCAAGTGCACCTCCGACGCATGTGATCCCGGTGTGGGTTGCTACCACAAACCGGATGACGACGTTTGTTTCCCTGGAACCTGTGATCTCTTCCAGGGGTGCATCGACAACAACCGTTGCGACCGCGACTTCGACAACGTCTGGTCGAACCAGTGCGGTGGTACGGATTGCAACGACTTTGATGCGAACGTTCGACCGGGCATCGGAGAAGTCTGCTTCGACGGGATCGACAACGACTGCAACGGGTTAACCGACTGTAGTGACTTCCAGTGTGCGCGGCAGCCCATCTGCCAGAAGTGCATTCCTGCGCCCGAATCCTGCACCAATCAGACCGACGACAACTGCGATGGCCTGATCGATTGCAGCGATCCCAGTTGCAGCCAACACCCCTTCTGCATCTGTGAACCCGAAATCTGTCGCGACGGCCGCGACAACGACTGCGATGGACTTTCCGATTGCGACGACAACGATTGCAACCGGGATCCGATTTGCCGACGCTGCAGCACCGAGATCTGCCGCGATGGAATCGACAACGACTGCGATGAAAGTACCGATTGTGACGACTCTGAATGTCGGAGCAATTTTGCCTGCTCGTTGTGCGGGCCGACCGAGATCTGCGGTAACGCGATTGACGACGATTGCAACGGCCTGGCCGACTGCAACGACGCATCTTGCGCATTCCTGCCCAACTGCTCCGTTCAATGCGGCACCAGCGAAGATTTCTGCCGCGATGGCCGCGACGACGACTGCGACGGAACGATCGATTGCAACGACAAGGATTGCGCAAGTTCGCCGGTTTGTCGATTCTGTGCGGCATCAGAGCGTGGCTTCATGTGCGCCACTGGATTCGACGAGGACTGCGACGGTCGCATCGACTGTGATGATTCGGATTGCCGCTCGTCGATGTACTGTCGAGCCGGACGCTAGATCCAGCCGACGAACTGGGCCGCGACGAGCAATGCTCCGGCCCAGACCGCAGCGGCCACATCGTCAAGGACGATGCCGTACCCGCCAGGCAAGTCTTCCATTTTCCGGGCAGGCCACGGTTTGACCTGATCGAAGAGGCGGAACAGCACAACCCCCACAACCAACCCCTTCCAATCGACCGGGGCCATCGACAAGGTCAACATCACACCCGCTACCTCGTCGATCACAATAATCTGAGGATCCTCGGTGCGTTGAATGCGGGCAACTTCGCCCGAAGCCCAAATCCCGACCACTGTCAACACAGCGCCGAGCGAAAAGACTACGAAGGGTCCAAGCGGAGCCAACAAGAAATACAGTGGCAGCGCACCCAGCGTTCCGACCGTGCCAGGCGCAATCGGAGACTTGCCGCAACCGAACCACAGTGCCAGCCAGTACGCGAGCCGGTAGCGCCAGCGACGGGCAGAACGGGGAATCGGAGGCGGTCGGGTGGGCGTCGGTCTCACGAGATCACTCGGTTCGCGAAAACGAACCACCGCTGCATCGGGTAGTTCCAGAAAAGGCTCACCAACCCGGAAACGATCACACGCCCAAGCATGTACTGCAAGCCGAGGATACTGAAAAACAACCACTCACCAGTGGCATTGAGGGCCAGGCTCACTGCCGATACGGCGAGATAGCGCATTCCCTGCCGCCCTGTCGCTCCGGGTTGTGGCGGAAATACCCAGTATCGTCCAAGGAGAAAATTCGCAAGCGCACCGATTGCAGCACCTACCACGGTCGCGGGCACCGGATCTGCCGATCCGGACTCCACGAGCACCAGCAATACGGCGAAGTCGAGGCCGGTACAG
>JAWXBF010000046.1:0-3064 GCA_034439895.1 Deltaproteobacteria bacterium | reverse complement strand
GGCGCGACCTCCACGATCATTTCGCGCAACGAAGTGGTGTAGCGCGTTCACGTAATCTTGTGCCAGGCGAAGACGCCGAGGCTGCCACCCACGATCCAGATGAGCGCCGTGACACGGAAGTTCGCATCGTGTTTTTCGCGCGCGTGTTTATCAAGATCGCGGTACCGTGCAACAATCTTCTCGGTACCGATTTGATCGGACAACTTCGCCTGCTCTGCGCGTAGGGCCTTCACCTCGGGATTGCCCACTGCAAGAGCGTGAAACGCCGCGGGCAAGAGGCCAAGTAACAAGGCGATCGCCAGGCCATAAAAGGCGTGGCGCACCGGATCGTCTCGCAACTTCATCGCCTTGCCGACGACGGAAGGTCCGCCTTTTTTACCCATCATCGCCGCACGTTCGCGCGAGGGCGCAAGACACTTGCGACACGCCGACGAGGTGCGTTTGTCGTAATACAGGCCGTGCTCGGCGCATCGGATCATGTGGAGCTTGTCCTGGGCCAGTGCCACGCCGGAGTCGTCGCTGTCGGCGGACAGTTTCGACGGCCCACTCTGATCGTGTCCAAAGGAAGGCTGCGGCCGTCTGGCGGGCATTAGATCATCGGAATCCGCGGGATGCTGGGGCGGAGGTCCACGACCGGTGGCAAGCTCAAGCTTGGGCAAGTCGCCGGTCGGTGGCGCAAACGCATCACGACCACCCGAAGGTCCGCCTCGCCCCATCGCTGCGGCCATGGTGCCCGGTGCGGCGAGCATGCCGGTGGGAGGCGCGGCGATCTGGGTTGGCGGCATGCGCTCGTCGGGTGGCGCAAAGGGATCGCGACCGACTACGTCTCGGCCGGGTTGGTTACCCGCTGCCACCGTTCGCGGTGCCGAACCGAGCGCATTCGAGCCCGACCCCATCGTTTGATTCGAAAGCCCAAGCGGCGCGAGGCCCATTCCCAGAGTGTGCTGCGGATGAGCGGGATTGGGCATGGCGCCGCCCGCAACCGTACGTGGCTGGAAGCCCGCGCGCGTGGCCGGAACACCACCCATCGTGGGTGCAGAAGTTATTTGCGTCGTCGGATGAACACCGGTCGTTCGCCCACCCACCACCGGTCGAAGCTCGGTGATGGCGCCAAAACTCGAAAGCTGTTCGGTCAGAATGCGCGCCTGCGCTTCGTCCAAATTTTGCCCTGCTCGCAAATTGCGCGATGAAATTGCCTGCGCGATCTGCACTGCGGGCGCGTGAAAATGCTCCGCCAGCTTGGCCGCAAGGTGCATTTGCGCAACGGGATTGGGATCGCGCGCGCCCACCACAAAAACGTCGTATTGCATGAAATGCCTATTATACGGTCGGTTTGGACAACAAGAAACTTGACCCGGTGCCCGACTGCCCCAGGATGGTTGCATGCGACCGGCTGGCGCCACCCAAAAACGAGAAGAAGCCTACGCCCCAAAGGCGGAGACGCCTCCATTGCGCCGACCGTCCGTTCAGACACGCCCGCTAGTCCAGGCGGCGCCGCTCGCCCCCAAAAAGGCGCTTCCGGCCCTGTCGCGCATCGTCTACCGCAGCGGCGAGCTCAGCTACCTGTAGCGGGCCATCGCAAACCCGCGCCGGGCTCCGAGCGATACCTGCTAGATTCCCGCCATGGAAGAACCCGAATATCGCAAGTGTGTCGATGCGGTGTTCACCTGCATAGACAACGCGTTTGAGAGCGTCGATCCGGATCTCGCGGAGAGCACGATTTCACAGGGCGCGCTGACGGTGTTGTTCCACGAGAAGCTCCGGCTCATCGTCTCGCCACAAACGCCGGTACGACAGATCTGGGTCGCCTTTCGCGATCGCGCCTGGCATCTCGATCTTGAACCTGCGACCGGACTCTGGAAAGACGATCGCGGCCAGGGCATCGAATTGTATTCGCTCGTCGAATCGCTAACGCTGGAACAAACCGGCGTCACGATCTCGGTTGCGCGAACGGCGTGAGCCCATCAAGGGTGATGTTGGGCTGAGCGCCTTGCTGGTCGCGTGCCTAGTTTCGTGCTTGCCGAATCACCTTGCCAAGTGCCCGGCGATCGTCGTCATTCACGATTTCCTGGGCGGGCGCATCGCCCTTGGCGACCTTGTCCTTGCCGGCGACCTTGTCCTTGCCGGCGACCTTGTCCTTGCCGGCGACCTTGTCCTTGCCGGCTGCGTCTTCGTCCTTGTCGTCGTTTGTACCGAGCAGACTCCCGACGCCCTCGGTCACTTCCGTGGCCTTTTGCTTGGTTCCCTCGACCAGCTTTTGCGATTCCTGACTGGAACCAATGGCCTTGATGTGCCCGTACAACGTTTGCTCACCAAGATTCACGCTCGTAAAAAACCAGATAAAACCGCCGACCGCAGCCGCGAGGAATACAAGTTTCACAATGCGCAACATCCCTCTGCAATAACACCACAGGCGGGAAAGGCAATTTTTCAGCCAGCGCGTCCGGGGCTGCTACCTGCGCGAAATGTCGTCGCCCGAACCAGCAGGTTACCGAGATGTTCCCGCTGCGACTGATCGAGGGGCTCGATGGTCACACCAAAGCCCGGTGGGCGTTTTCCAGGAAGTCCGGGATCAACCCGGATGATCCGGGCGCGACAGGAAACGTTGAAGTCTTCTTCCTCGCCGGAGCCGTCTTCGCTGCCAAAAATGCACAACTCGAATTCGTAGCCCGGCTTTAGCGCCGGATATTCGTGGGGCAAACCTTCGAGGTACACACCCCCTGCCGACAGGTTGCGAAGCGCCATGATTTGTACGCCCTGGCCGCGGATCTCGGCCTGGCCATACACTTCAATGCGCGATCCGCCCCTTCGATCATCTTCCCCACTCATCGCACGCACCTTAGCTGAAACGGCGGAGAAATGGGACCTCGATTCAGGGGGTGATGGGCGCGACGGGTGAGGGTTCGGTCGCATACGGATCGACCTTGGCGGCTTCCGGGACCACGGGCGCCGGGGCAACCCGGGCGGGCTGCTCATCGGGGACGACGGGGGCCGGTAGGGTGGGCAGCTCGGGTGCGGCAATGGGATCCGCCGGGGCCGGGGTGTCAACCAGAAGGGGTGAGAT
>JAWXBF010000045.1:0-4261 GCA_034439895.1 Deltaproteobacteria bacterium | reverse complement strand
TCCGTCACGATTGAAAAACAATGGATCCGCGATGGGATAACGGCTTGCCATCGGTTCTGCTGGACGCTTCGGATCGTAGGCGAAATGCGTATCAGGATTGGTAGGATACGCGTCGCTTCCATGGCCAATCATGAAGAAACGATCAACCAAAACCTGGTCTGGACCAAATCGATTCTGCCATGTGCCGTCCGAACGTCTCGCCGATAGATTCCGTCGGTAGTAGTACCGTGCAACGGTTAGCTTGATTTCGTTCGAAGTGATTCCTTCGACCAGTTGCGCTTGTTGACCCGAGGGCGTTAATCGCGACCTGAGGTCAGACAGCTTTCCGGATACCAATACGCCGTAGACGTAATCTGGCAGGCCGTCCTCGTCGATGTCATCCCATTGCGACGTTACCGGTGGGCTCACCTTCATGAACTCGCGCGGTACCGCTGGATCGGCAGGGACGTCATCGATGGTGAAAGCCTCAGGCGTGAACTCCCAACTTCCGCGTTCGTACTCGAATGTTGTGGCTGGACGACACCGTCCGCCGGCATCGCATTCACGAATCGATGACAACAATTCGCGACCCGTGATCGTGGTACGCCCCGTCATATCCGACCAATCGCTGTTGGGCGCGCTGGCGTTCGCGTGGTAGCTGAATTCGTAGCGTTTCACAACTTGCGCTTGCGGTGCCACCGGGTTTGGCGCCTTCATTGTGACGCCTACCAGTCTCTTCGTCGTGGTGCGCGATCCGAATCGTTTTGAGAACAAGATGTCGTGCGAGGCGCGATTCTCATATTGGAACTCGATCAGTCGACCCGCCACCGGTAACGTGTATAGAATATATTTTGGCCTCACATCAAAGTCACCCTCGATCAGATCGACCTCGTATTGAATCAACATCGCATTGCCGTAGCGATCCTCGATTCGTGTCACGCTATACCCGGCGCCCGTTGGCGAGTAGGTCAAGATCCGACCGTCCTTTCGGTAGGCCTTGTAACCCGAGCCAACGTCCACGACTTTTGTGAACGACTCGATCTTGGTCCGGTAGGTTCCACCTGAAACCCAAACCAACGGGCTGCCATCCAGGCACTGCGCTCTTCGAGTAGTAGGATTCACCCGCCGCGATACCGGACACGCCTCAATGACCGAAAAATCTCCCGACAACGTCCAACCCATACCCATCAAGCCGTTGTCGCCATTTGAGTGGTAGTTCACCGACAACGACGGCTGCATGCCATTGCGCCCCGGGGGCACCCACAACGGAACGCCATACGTGGCACCACCGTCGCTGCCGACCTCGACCTGGCCAGGCAGCGGACCGACGCTGCCACCATCGTTGATCGCCAACACCTTGGTGGCGGCAATCGAAGCCAGAAGCGGCTCGATGAGGTATTGCTTGCCACCGTCCGTCAACATCGTCCCTTCCGCGCCCGAACTGACCGTGCATGCCGGTGTCCCCGTCGTAGAAGCAGAAACTGGAGTCGCTGTGCCGACCTTCCACGTAATCGTCTGACGCGGCGTCAACGGTACGACGAATGCGCCCGGATTGACACCAGGCTTGAGCCACGACGGCTGTCCTCTGTCCGCCGGTCCCGGAGTAACCAGGTTGGCATTGGTCCCTGCGGCCGCATACACGTTGAGCTTTCCCGAACTTGTGTATCCGAATACAGCCTTCGACTCGCCGCCCGATTGGTACACGCACGCCGTCAATTGTGTTACCGCACATAGCGGATTCGTCGCTTGCGGATCCACCACACACGATCCAGCCGCGCCGCAACTGCCCACGCTGCAGCTATTTGCCGTACTACAACTTTGGCCTGCGGGAACCGGCGCCGCAGTACAGCCCGTCGCAGGAACGCAGGTGTCCGATGTACAATCGTTCCCGTCGTTGCAGACAGGTGACCCACCCGCTTTACACTGACCAGCGGCATCACAGGTCTCGGCGCCGTTGCAAAGATTGCCGTCGGTGCAGCTTGATCCGGATGCTTTTGGCGTCATCACGCAGCCGGTCTGCGGCGAACACATGTCCGTGGTGCACGGATTGCTATCGTCGCAGTTCAGCACCTGGGCCGGGGCGCACACGCCGGCCGAGCAAGTCTCGGCTCCGTTGCAAGTGTTGCCATCACTGCATGCCGTTCCATCAGGCCGACCAGCGCAAAACGTTGTCGGCATCGCCCGACCCGTCGCAAACGCAATGGTTGCATCAAACAACGCCCATCCGCTGTCATTAAAAACCGCAGCCGCGTCCCGCCCCGCGAAGTAACCAACCCGCACGCCAGGCGCCACACCGTTGCGCATCTGCGCACCCTTGGCATACGCGTAAAGCGCCGCCCGCGTTGGATCACCCAGAATGGTCGCCGCTACAAACGCGGTGTTTGAGGGTTTGCCCCACACATATTTAGTCGGGGCGGACGTGATCACCGGCTCGCCGCGCAAGCCTGCCGCGAGTGGGTGTGTTGCGTTTACCATGGTGAGTTGGGTTTGATTCGGCGAATCACCGTAGTCCGTCATCCATGTCAACCCCGTCATGCCGAGTTCGTCCTGCACCGCTGGTTCAAGGGTGATAATCGGTTTGGAGCTGGAACTGTATTTTGTATTGACGTCGTCTGAAGACACGGATTCTGAAATCACGATCAAGGCGGCGCCGTTGGCATCCTGGGTCTTCGTCGCAGGACCTGCGATGGCGCGTACGTTGTAGCCAGCCTTTTCAATGCGCGCTTTCAACAACACGTCCGATGCGTTCAGCACGCCCGATGCAACCACGAACACAGCCTGAGGTTGAACCGACCAACGAACTGCCGCGTCGAAAGCAAGCCATCCATTCGTCGACAGCACCGCCGGCGTCAGCGCGCCTGCGAAAAAACCAACACGGCGGTGGGGAAACACAAACGCACCGTGCCCGACGCTTCCCATTTCGTACCCGAAGATCGCGGCTTTGGTGGTGTCGCCGACAACCGTCGCGGCTTTGAATGCCGACGTCGCAGTCGGTCTCGCCCACGTAAACTTTGCCGATGGCGATGCCATCAATACCGAGCCGGACAATCCCGCCGCCAACGGATGCATCCCGGTGAACACCAGGTGGCTCTGCTGCTCGTCGTCGCCAATTTCTGCGTCCCATGCGGTGGGAACGGGTGCCATACGGAATTCGTCATACAGGCTCGGCTCCAGGCTGATCACGGGAATGGCAACGTTTACGAATTTTTCTCCCACGTCGCCTGATGTCGAAGACTCGGACACAACAACCAACGACTTTCCCGTCGCATCGGCAGTCGTTGACGCCGCATCGTCAGCGACAAAGATCTGAAATCCTAGCGATGAAAGGCGCGTGTGCAGCGCAAGGTCGGAAGTGGAAAGCGCAACACTACCCACCACCAACAACGCTTGCCCTGAAGGGTACGGCTCGGACGGCGTGTTTTGGAACAACTCCAAAATTTCCGTCGCATCAAGCGCTCGATCATAAAGCCGCAGTTCGTCAATCCGTCCGTTCCATGGCAGCGAACCGCCCTGGCTCGAACCGACGTGCAAGCCAAAGGCAGAGTCGAACGCAAGGTTCGCCATCAGCGGGCCACTGGCAGCCTCGACCCCGTCTACGAAAACCCGCGCCGTGAGGCCGTCCCAGGTCCCTGCGAAATGGTGCCACGTTCCAAACGATACGGGCGCCGTGCAGATCTGGCTACTGGCTATGCCCAGACAAACGTGGCCACCAGGGCCTTGCAGCAGGTGCATCACCGAGCCAGAAGCAACGTTTCGGCGATATATCAGGTATTCGTCGTTCGGTGATGGGGCCGTCGTACGGTACACCCAGCTCGCGATCGAAAGCTCGGTGCGAATCGCATCCAACCTGTCGGTCGATTCAACGCGAATGTGCCGACCGCCACCAAGCAGCAAGCCACCGGCTACCTTGCCGGTGGTCCAGGTATGAATGCCGCCACCCTCAAGCAGTCCGTGGTGACCGTAAGCCGTGGCATCTCGCGGCATCGTGCCCAGTCCATCGTCCAGTTTCCAGTGGCCCACCAGGCCCATGGTGATGGACTGCGCCTGACGCGTGGACTCGACCCCGAGCAGCACGTCTGAATCGTACCCCGAACAGGCGGGGAGGCCCATAAACACGACTAGAACAGGGAGAAAAGCAAAGAAACGCCGCAACATAAGAGGGATCTCCGGAGAAACTTCCTAGATGGAAGCCGTCGCGAATATCCGGCGCGGGATAGTCCATGTCAATCATAAACGACAGCCCCCCCGCCAGGAAAAGCAAGTCAAACCGCTTTCCCCGGTG
>JAWXBF010000044.1:0-4596 GCA_034439895.1 Deltaproteobacteria bacterium | reverse complement strand
GTCGGAACCTGGGCGTCGCCATTTGTCGCTCGCAACGAGGCCACATCGAAGGTACATCCGACCACCCACGCCAAGGCCCACAACACCGTCGATATACCGCGCATCAAAACCTCACTGCCATCGAAACGCCTTGCTCCTGCTCGTGCAAATACACACCAACACCCGTCGCAGCCGCAGCGACGCCCGACAACACCCAAAACACATTTGCCGTCGACGCTCGACTTGTTACCGCGTCAATCTTGTCGTCAGAACACCCCTGCGGATCGCGACCGCAGGTTGATTTTAGCTCATCAAACTTGGACCCGGCCGATGTCCCGGCAAAGATTGCGACGAGCCCTGCGACAACGGTCGCTCCCGCGCCAACCATGAACCACGTTTCTGTGTAGAACTGTCTCGGCTGTGCTACCGATGCGACTTCGTCCGTGACAGCGACGGATGAGGATGAAAGTGTCGGAACCGGTGCCACAGGAAGCGCCTCACCACGGATGATTGCCGTTTGCCCTGGCCGTGTGGTGGCGGTGCGTCGTTGCCGGTGCGGCTCATCGCCGATGTCGATCGAATGGGTCCCGGGCTCGACGGGAATCGCCTTGTAGATCGGCGTCCGCCCCCGGAGCACACCATCTATCGCTACATTCGCATCATCGGGTGCGCCTTCGATCTCAATCCACCCAACCTGCGTGTGCAGTTCGGCGATGTAGCGCTTGGCTTCGTTGCGGAGCGCAGGATCCGCATCCGGTGCACCGGATATAAAGCGGTCGAAAGCGGCAATGGCATCGACGGGGTTGCCCAGATCGCGATGGGCTTGGCCGATGTTGAACAAGATTTTGGGGCTGGCATAGGCCGCGAAAGCGGCCTGAAACTTTGCCAAGGCGGCTGCGATTTTCCCGACGTCATACAAATCAGAGCCTTCGCCGAGAAGTTGCTGGGCGTGTTGTTTGTTGGCGGCCGAGACAGAAGGCTCGGCTGCGAGTAGGGCCAGAAGTAAAATCGTTTGTAGCATCACAACTCCCGTATCAGTCTTCGCTTCGGTTTGGCCGGGGCCGCTGATTGGCTGGCTTTCGGCGCGTTCGTAAGCGGATGTGTCTCGGTTCCAAGTGTTCGCAGCAAAGGTTTGCGTGTCGGATTCGCACTTGGGTCAAATGGGTCGGCAAGCGCGGCTCCGGAGCGCGGCCGAGCGGGCATCAGTTTCGGGTTCGCGGGTACGGGTACACCGACTCTCTGGATGGGCGCAACCGTCTCGGCTGCTGGCGGCGTTCCGGTGGCTTGGTGCGCAGGTTGCAGGGCAGTCTGTGGATCGGGTTGCGAAGGTGGCGATGCTGGCCGTGGGGCAGGGGATGCCGTTCGGAACGTGCTTTGTGGCTCTCCTGCAGGCGCCGTAGATGAAGGCGAACGAATCACAAGCGCAACACTCAGCGCAATCACTGCAGTCGCGGAGCTTGCGATTGCGATGTGTTTTCGTCGGTTTTTTGGGCGCTGTGTTACAGAGCCGTCCTGCGGTGTGATTTCACCCGCGGTGTGTGAAAACGTGGTTGGTTTCGCTGCAATCTGAGCGCTTACGAACATCGCAGCATCGGCAGCCATCGTTCGAGCGTCAGTGGTGTTGTAAGGGTTCGCATTCACCGTCGAAGCGACGGGTGTTTTCGCTTCCCGATCTGCCAGCGCGCCAAGGTGAACCGTATCCGAGCCGGTCGGCTCGCGACGTGGCAAAGAAGCGTCTGGCGCATCGCGCTTCTGAATCTTCCCGGCCAGAGCGTTCAGACGAGCACCGACGGCTTCAGCGAGGTTCTTCAGGGCGGACGGCGCTTTGTCAGACCGGCTCACCGGCGTCGACGCAACCAAAACCGTATCACTCAACGACGATTCAAGCTCACGTGCGAAGGCCGCGACGGTGGCGAATCGATTTTGTATGTCCTTGGAAAGCGAGCGGGCGATGGCTTGTACGGCTTTAGCGGGCAGCTCGCTTGCATATTTGTCCAGCGGTGGGGGCTCTTGATGAATCACTTGGTACAAGAGACTCGCAATGTCCTCACCAACGAAGGGAGGTCGCCCGGCGAGCATCTCGTATGCAATGCAACCCAGTGCCCATTGGTCGGTGCGAGACTCGATTTCGTCGATTCGCCCTTGGGCCTGCTCGGGCGCCATGTAGTGCGGGGTCCCCATGATTGCAGTTGCACGGGTCAGCTTGGTTGCCGCGGCTTTCGCTTTCGAGATACCGAAGTCGAGGACCTTGGCGAAGTCTTGCGTTCCCTCGGCCTCCAACAAAAAGATGTTTGCCGGTTTTAGATCGCGGTGAACGACGCCCTTCGCGTGCGTGGCAGCAAGAGCCGATGCAACTTGTCTGACGATTTTGGCTGCCCGCTCAAGAGGAAGCTTCCCGACACGTCGAAGGCGGTGTTCCAGATCTTCGCCGTCGAGAAACTCCATCACGAGGTAAGGCTCGCCTTCGGACGCGGTGCCGAAGTCGAGGGTTTGAACAATGTGAGGATGTCCAAGTTGGCTTGTGATTTCCGCTTCCCGTCGAAAGCGGGCAAGGGCTTCCTTATTCGCGGACAAGTCGCGCGCCATTACCTTAACCGCAACACGCTTGTTTAGGCGAAGCTGAGTGGCCTCATAGACCGTGCCCATGCCACCTTCACCGATGGTGCGGTCAAGACGGTAGAGCGAGTCGAGGGTGGTGCCAATCATGGGGCCTCGCAGGCCATGCGGAACTGCAATCGGTCGCAGGCGAAATCGCCCCATAAGCCATCGAACCCGATGGCCCCGCAGTTTTCGGGAGAACAAGGGGAAGTGGGATCGAAAATCCCATCAAGGCCGGTCTTGTTGCAGTTGGTAGGTTGCCCTGGCTTCCAGCTTTGGAACGAGATGGGATTGCCGGTCCCGTCCCAAGTCCAGCGGTTCTCGGTTTCGCGATCGTTGAGTCCGAGCCAGTACGCCGGTCCGAGATTGAGTAGACGGAGGCCGATCCAAGTGTTTTCTTCCGGCGTTTCGACCGAAAGCATCTTGTATCCAATCAGGGCGCACGCGATGCGGACATTTTCCCAGTACGAAGGAACCAGTGCGACGGCGGGGAAGTAGTACGAATGGCCGTTGTAGTGATCGACACCTGGGAGGGCATTGTCAATCACGGTGTCGCAATTGTCGTCCTTGCCATTCAGTGTCTCGCTGGTCGGCAGACACGGGACTCCGGTGCCACCGCCCCCTCCCGTAGCGGAGGGCATCGTCCCACCGACACCTCCGGTCGACGAGCCGGTAGCGCCACCGGAAGCTGCACCGCCAACGCCAACTTGGGTGACAGCAGCATCTGCGAACCCTCTCGTACCACCCATCCCGAGAGCACCGTCCCAATGCGTGGGTTGGCCAACGTGAGCGTCTTCGGTGTCAGACAACCCGTCGTCAGAAACACCGCCATCGGTCGGCTGCACGCCGCGCAGCGCATCGACGTCGTAGCGACAGGCCGCGACAAGCAGCAACATCCCTACCCAGTGAAGCAAACGAAAAGTATCCATCCTGAGCCCTCGGCGGCGAGGGTAGCTCGTGGTGTGCCCATGAGTCCAGTAGACGGACGGTTTGTCTTGCGGTGGGAGGGGTGGCGGTGGTGCCGAGGAAGGCGGTCACCGACACTGGTTGTCGCTCGCCAGTGGCAATCACGTGCGGCTGTTGAAAGAGCGGCCGGCTCGGGCGAATTCGTCGACGCTCGGTTGGCGATTGTTCCTCGCGGAAGCCGGGCAATCGGTTTTCATTGGGGGGGGGCCGACCAAGGTCGGGGCGCGGTGGGTGGCCTGGCTGACGATCGGGAGCACGGGGGACGGGGGAAAGGCTGCCGATTTGCGTATTCGGGAAATCTTCGAGGTCAGGCGTAAGGTTTTGGTTCGATTGAGCACTAATAGAACATGTCGAGAAAACGAGTTCTATTGGTCCTGGGCGGCGCATCGGGAACCGTTGAATTTCTCTCGACAATTGCGGTGAAATCCGAAGCGGTTGCGCAAGCCCAAATACAGATCTGAAAAAAACAACTGAAGGATTTTTCTTCACAAACCGCGCGACGGGTATCCCCGAACAAGGGGACATGTGTTGTCCGCCGCCGACAACAAGCGGCGGCTGGTTTTTGTAATCGAGCGAAGTACGGCAAATGGAGAAAAATTTTCGACGAACTGAAGGGCATACGGCGGCGCCAGACCGGATCCGATCGCCCGCGACCGATCCGGCAATCCCCCTTGTTGGCATGTTCGCGCGGGTGAACAATTGAGCCTTCAAGCGTATGCGTTGTGGGATCGCTGGAACACGAGTGGGATGTCTCCTTGGATTCTTCGATTTCGTCCGAATCCGTTGGGTCGTTCGTTACCAGGGTGCAAGCGATTGGGCGGCCAGTCGGACATTCTTGTCCCAGTTGGGTCGCGTTCTTCGATGCTAAACAACCGAATAGACGCTGCGGAGTGGCTGGTGCGGCTTTTGCAGCGTTGGGTGTTCGGGTTGACCTGCGACTGTTAAAAAAAATCGGGCTCCCCGACAGAATCTGTGGGTGAAAAAACGGGCATGAGGCTTTGAGGTAGGGAAAAAGGGAGCGGAGATCGTCCGACGAGATTGTCCGAAACGAGT
>JAWXBF010000043.1:0-4052 GCA_034439895.1 Deltaproteobacteria bacterium | reverse complement strand
CCACCACCGCCACCGCCGGCTGCCTTGGGCTCCGGCTTGGGACGATCGGCGATCAGCGCCTCGGTCGTCAACATCAGGCCTGCAACTGACGCTGCGTTCTGGAGGGCCGTGCGCACAACCTTGGCCGGGTCAATGACGCCGGCCTTGACGAGATCTTCGTAGACCTCGGTGGCTGCGTTGAAGCCGTAGTTGCCTTTGCCTTCCTTGACCTTCTCGACGACGATCGAGCCATCAAGACCCGCGTTTGCGGCAATCTGACGCATCGGTTCTTCAGCGGCACGACGGATGATCGCAACGCCGTACTGACGGTCGTCCTTGAACTTCAAGGTATCGAGCACGGCGGCCGTGCGAATGAGGGCGACGCCGCCACCGGGTACGATGCCTTCTTCAACTGCTGCGCGGGTTGCGTTGAGCGCATCCTCGACACGGGCCTTCTTTTCTTTCATCTCGGCTTCTGTTGCAGCTCCGACCTTGATGACGGCGACACCGCCAACGATCTTTGCGAGACGCTCCTGGAGCTTCTCACGATCGTACTCGCTCGAGGTTTCCTCGATCTGGGCACGGATCTGCTTGGCACGTGCCTTGATGTCGTCCTTCTTGCCAGCGCCTTCCACGATCGTGGTGTTGTCCTTGTCGATCTTCACGCGGCGAGCTCGGCCTAGATCCTTGAGCGTGATGCTCTCGAGCTTGATGCCGAGGTCTTCCGTGATCGACTGACCACCGGTCAGAATCGCGAGATCATTCAGCATCTCCTTGCGGCGATCGCCAAAGCCCGGGGCCTTGACGGCAGCAACGTTAAGCGTACCACGGAGGCGGTTCACCACCAGCGTTGCAAGCGCTTCTCCCTCGACATCTTCGGCGATGATGAGCAGGGGACGTCCGCTCTTGGCAACCTGCTCCAGAATCGGAACGAGATCCTTCATCGAACCAATGCGCTTTTCGTTGATGAGAATGTAGGGATCCTCAAATACGCATTCCATGCGATCGGCGTCGGTGACGAAGTAGGGGGAGAGGTATCCGCGGTCAAACTGCATGCCCTCGACGATGTCGAGTTGCGTCTCCATCGACTTGGCTTCTTCGACCGTGATCACGCCTTCTTTGCCGACCTTTTCCATGGCCTCGGCCAGCATGTCCCCAATCTCGCGATCGCCGTTGGCGCTGATGGTACCCACCTGGGCGATCTCTTCTTTGCCCTTGGTTACCTTGGCGAGATCCTTGAGAGCCGCCATCATTTTTTCAACGGAGGCTTCGATGCCGCGCTTGATGTCCATTGGGTTGTGACCCGCTGCCACGAGGCGTGAACCTTCGCGGTAGATTGACTGAGCGAGGACAGTTGCTGTCGTGGTGCCGTCACCTGCGATGTCCGAGGTCTTCGATGCAACTTCTTTGACCATCTGCGCGCCCATGTTGGCGAGCTTGTCTTCGAGCTCGATTTCCTTGGCGACGGTAACGCCGTCCTTGGTCACGAGCGGCGAGCCCCATGACTTCTCAATGATGACATTGCGACCGCGTGGTCCGAGCGTCACCTTGACGGCATTGGCGAGTGCATCGAGGCCCTTGGCCACGGAAGCCCGCGCTTTTTCTGAGAATACGATTTGTTTGGCTGACATTGCTTATCTCCTGAAATCTGAAATTTGTGATACGAAATTAACCAAGGATTGCGAGGATGTCCTCTTCCTTGAGAATGATGTGCTCGTCGCCGTCGAGTTTGATCTCGGTACCCGAGTACTTGCCAAAGAGAACGCGATCGCCCTTTTTGACTTCGAGCTTGCGAACGCTGCCGTCATCGAGCACGACGCCGTTGCCAACTGCAACCACCTCGGCCTCTTGCGGCTTTTCTTGCGCGGTCGAGGGGATGTAGAGACCACCCTTGGTCTTCTCCTCTTGGTTGATGCGCTTTACCAGAATGCGGTCGTGTAGCGGCCTGACCTTCATATTCGAGACTCCTGAGTGACGTTGATAATGGGTTGCGTCAGGAATGTATCCCGACGGGACCCATGAGTGAATCACCCCGGGTGCGAGCGTCAAGCCCAATGTCCGAAAAAGGACATTATGTTAGTTAAAACATAGACTTACGGCTGGCAGTTCGGGGGAGAGAGTGCTGATTTTCCGTGACTTTTTGGGGACGACCAGACACCCGGGGCTAAAACCGGTTCGGTCGGAAAGGCTCCGGATCGATGTGCGCGGGCGTGCCACCCAGGATTTCGGCGACAAGCTTCCCGGTACCCGGACCCATGGAAATGCCTTCCATGTTGTGGCCCGCAGCGATGCACAAATTGGAAGCTTTCGGGGCGAGCCCAATCAACGGAATCCCGTCCGAGGTCATCGGTCGGAAACCGTACCACTCTTCCTCGACCGGATCGGGATGAGGGTCGTTCATGAATCCTTCTGCGCCTCGCCGCAACATCCCGATGCGGTTGGGGTGAAGGGAGGTATCAAACCCTGCAAACTCAAGCGTCGACCCGAGGCGGAATCCCGAATCCATCGGGGTCGCAACGACTCGCTTCTCGTGAAAATAAAGCGGTCGCGTTGGGCAGATGGCCGGGCGTGCCATCGTGGTCGAGTAGCCCTTGGCCGGAACGATGGGGATTGGGCAGCCAAGCCTTCGGCGCAATGCCGCGCTCCGAGCGCCTGCAGCAAGCACAAAAGCATCCGCGGGGTGAGCTCCATCGTCCGTGATGGCGGCATGGGCTTTTCCATCGTGAATATCTAAACGACGCACAGGGGTGTTCTCTATGATCCGAACTCCGCGTCGGTCGAGAATCGCGCGCATCGAATCCATCAGCCGTCCCGGATGAAGGTGTGCGTCGTGTCCGTAGAAGACCCCACTGTGCAAGTCCGGCTTCAAGGACGGCTCGAAGGTGCTGAGCGCAGATCCCTCAATGGCGTCACCCAGAAATCCAAACTTTGCGAGACGCTCGATGGATTGATCAAAATGCCCTCGGCCTTCAGGTGTCTTGAACAGATAAAGGCAGCCCGCTGCTCGCCACTCGCACGCGAGCTGTTCCTCTTGCATCAACATGTGGTACAGATGGGTCGAGCTTTCGAGCAAAGGCTGCCTGACCCGTGCGGCGTACATCATTTGCTTTTCATTGCAGTTTCCCGCAAATCGCAACAGCCAGCGCCAGAGGGAGGGGTCAATTCGAGGCTTGATGCGCAAGGGGGCGTTTCTGTCGAAAATTGCGCCAAGTGCGCGCTTGACCACGCCGGGTTCGGTCAACGGAAAAACATGCGAGCGGGAAACCAGGCCGCAATTGCCATGCGACGCACCTTGTCCCCACTTTGCTGACTCGAGAATGGTAACCCGCCATCCGGATCGCGAGAGGAAGTACGCCGAGGCGGCACCGATGATGCCACCCCCGACGACGACCGCGTGTTTTGGAATCGAATTGAGGTTCACGAGTGTTTTCTGCCCTCAAGTAGCGCATCGACCCAAGCGACGTGAGTCGCACATCCCATGCGCCCGAACAAGCTCTCCCAGAGCGCCACACACAACGAATACTGATCTGAGCGTGCGTTTGGGGGTTGTCCCGCAAGTTGTTCGGGCGCCATGTACGCTGGCGTGCCCACGGTACGACCCGTTCGGGTCAGGCGTTGTGGTACGGAAGGGTTGGGAATCGATTCTTCGGGAGCATCCGTGCGCGCTTCAGCGGTCTCGCCGTTTCCGCCAATCGCGCCGACGATGCCAAAGTCGGCAACCCGGACCCGGCCGTCCCGTCCAACCAAGGCGTTTTCAGGCTTGAAGTCGCGGTGGATCAAACCCGCGGAATGGGCGGCTTGAAGCCCCCTTGTGGCCTGGGCGTAGGCCGAGAGAATGGCGTTCGTCGAGGGCCGGTGACGAAGCACCCAGTCTCGCAACGTCCAGCCATCGACGTATTCCATGCCGAGGTAGATGCGATCGTTCCAATTGCCGACCTCGTGGATGGGAACAACGTTGGGGTGCGACAATCGCGCGAGCGCCCGGGCTTCGCGCAAAAGGCGGTCGGCGGCAGCTTCGTTCAAGTGACTCGGATGCACGAGTTTGATCGCGACCTTTCGGTCGAGGCGTTCAT
>JAWXBF010000042.1:0-14831 GCA_034439895.1 Deltaproteobacteria bacterium | reverse complement strand
GCCTCGGTCGCCGCCAACACACGATCGGTTCGGAAAAGAAAGCGCGGCGATACGAGGATCGCTCGCAGGCCCTCTCGAATCCCTTCAACGAAACTTCCGCCGTCGTTCCAGGTGCTCTCCGCGACCTGCACAAGCGAGGCAAGGGTCGCAACATCGACGGGTCGACGGAAGGCACGCCCGCCAAAGAGGGCAAATGCCTTCTCTGCGACCGAACT
Source organism: Deltaproteobacteria bacterium (assembly GCA_034439895.1). GTDB lineage: Bacteria > Myxococcota_A > Polyangia > Fen-1088 > Fen-1088 > JAWXBF01. The sequence goes on along the minus strand of JAWXBF010000042.1, from coordinate 14,616 downwards.
GCGATCTCCCTCGGAAGGCTCGTCCGGTATGAGCGCGCGATGGGCTTCACTCGGCTCCTTCGGAACTTCTCCGGGGCCCGTCAACCCAACCGATGCGAACAGCACCTGAGCTCGCGGTCCGTTCTCGATTGCCTTCGAAGATTCTCGCTCCGCCCCGTCGACGAGAGCCCGAATCCGATGCCGGCCTGCGGGGACACGCAAAAACGCGGTGTAGTCCTTCATCCGGCGAGACATGACTGGAATCAGAAACTGCTGTTCATCATCCACGACAAAACGCAACACGGGCATCTTGAAATCACGATGCGGAACAACTGTGCCCCCGCCTGGCTTTATTTTTTTGTTCGCCATCCACGTCGACAACATGGTGTCGTACGAAGGCTGGGCCCTTACCCGAAACTTGAAAGTCGCCGCAAAGGGGAGGTTGGTGGGAATCGAAAGACCATCGGGACCCTTCACAATGACGCGCCCATTTTCAAGCAGCACAGCACTATTCCCGGGCTCGGCCTGGTCGGCGGGTAGACGCAGGCGAACATCGTATTTGCCTTGCGCATCGAACAACACAGCATCGAGCACCTGATCGGCCGCGTCCAGATACCGTTCGAGCAGAATTGGTGACATCGTCAGCGCCGCCGCCATGTTGTCGAACCCTTCGCCCGAGCTATCCGGTGGCAACGCCTTCGCGACATCAACGTCAACGCCGAAAAGATCGCGTACTGTGCGGCGGTACTCCGCGCGATTCAAGCGGTGCGCGATCACGAACCCCGGATCGACCGCATCACACTGTAAACGCAGCACCGACGTGTCGGCCCACGCCACAAGAATGTCCCGGTGGTCAGGACTCGGCTGCGTAGAGTCCGCGGGAGGCATCTCGTTCGCGGCCACGGCTGCAACAATTTCCTCCCAGGTTTCGCGATGCACGGTGGCCGTGGGCGAAGCCAGAAGATCGTCGAATGCCACGCCTCCCTTGTCCTTGCCACCCAGATGACACGACGCACAGTACTGGGTCAGAAAAGCAGAAACCCCGGCCATCGAGTTTGGGGCGGAGGGCGTCAGCGGGACGACCGGCGCAACCAGCACATTGTCAGGAGGGCGAACAGGATGCGACACCGGCGCCGTGGCACCGCCCGCGCACCCGAGCCCGCCCACACACACCGTCAACAGCGCGGTACAAAGACGACGCATTGGCAGACTGGAATATGCTTCGACGGGGGGCATCTATGAACGATTATTCACAGGCTGCGCGAAAATGCGATGCGCTTCCAGTCGTCTGAAGGGTAGACGGTACCAAATTCGCATCGGGCTGTGATCGAACCTACATCTCGGCAGGTCGGCAGGTCGGCGCTGTAGGAACGGCTACTCGTTATGCGTCTTAACCGGATGGGACTTGATTGATGTCGAGCCAGTAACGACCGATGTGCGCGACCGCATCCACAAATCGCTCGAAATCCACGGGCTTTCGCACGTAGCTGTTGGCGCCGAGGCGATAGCTTTCCTTCACGTCGTCCTCCTGCGCGGACGAGGAAAGCACCACCACCGGGATAAAGCGTGTGCGTTCGTCTTGACGAATCCGCGACAGAACCGAAAAGCCGCTCAGCTTGGGCAGATTCAAATCGAGAAGGATCAGATCGGGCAACACCTTTTGAGCCACACCCGTGGCCGATTCCGCAAACAGTTGGTCCAAGACTTCGGCGCCGTCGCGCGCGATCTCGACCCGGTCGCAAACCTGACTCCGTTTCAAGGCGCGAACGGTGATGACCTCGTCCTCGGGGTTGTCCTCTGCGAGCAAAATCGTTACTTCACGCTGCATCAACCATGATCTTATCAAGAATTACTCCCCAGGCTGAACGAGAATGTCGCACCTTCATCTGGTTTTCCTTCGCCGCGGATCCAGCCGCCGTGTCGCTTGACAATGCGTTCAACCGACGCGAGGCCAACACCGTGTCCCTCGAACTCGCTTTGTCTATGCAATCGCTGAAACGGCTCGAAGAGCTTCTCCGCGTACGCCATGTCGAAGCCCGCACCGTTGTCGGAAACGCGAAAAACAATCATCCCGCCTTCGATCGATTTTGTGACCGAGATCCTGGCGTCCTCTCGATTGCGAGAAAATTTCCAGGCATTTCTCAGCAAGTTATCCAGAACCACGCCGATCAATGTCTCGTCCGCCTGTACAACAATGCCGGGTTGAATATCGAAAACAACGTTTCGATTCGGATCGCTCCGGCGCAAATCTTCCGCGATCGCTCCACACCGGCCACTCATATCCTGCGGCGTGCGCGCGAGCGGCAGCCGGGCCATTCGGGACAGCTTCAACAGATCGTCGATGAGGCGACTCATGCGCTTGGCGGCACCACGAATGCTGGAAAGTTTCTCCATCGCATCGCCGTCAAGCACGTTTCCGTAGTCCTCTGCCAGGATCGCGGCGTAGCCGTCGACTCCCATCAAAGGGGAGCGCAAGTCATGTGACACGGATTCCGCAAAGGATTCAAGTTCGCGATTGGTGTTTGCGAGTTCGAGGGTGCGTTCTTTAACCCGCTCCTCCAGGTCTTCACTCAGTAATCGATACCGTCGTTCGCTTTCTTCAATCGCAGCACGTCGACTGCGTTCGACACGCGCGCGGTGACGAACCCCGAAAACCGAGACAACGGTGCCAACGACAAGGACCAACAACACGTCGAGGTACCCCGAGCGATCGCCTGCGACCGCATCGTTGAATCGCGGTGTGAGGGCGACTGCGCCGATCTCGGCAATTGCGATCGCCAGAATGGCGCGTGCGGACAACAGAACCCCGCCTAGCACCAGACTGAGGGTGGTGAACCCGAGCGTCGAAACGGGTGAGTTCGTCGCCTCGGTAACGACACGGATGATGGGGACAAGGCCGAACATCACAACCAGCGCCATCGCTGCGAACTGGTAACGTCCGTATCGATTCGCGAAGAACGAGCCCAACATGATCGCGTAGCCAATCATATGTCCGAGGGACGTCTCGAAGTTCTCATCCGAGATTTCGAGGAGAACCTGAGCCAGAGAAAAAATACAAACCAGGCTCAGCGAGACCGCGCCCACCACACGCGCATTCATTTGTTTGCCCGGATCATCGTGACGAACACGGGGAGAAATAAGGCGCGACCACCATCCGGCCTGCGATTCGGCGAAACTTTCCATCAAAAGGCCTCAATCATATGAACGTAGAAGTTCACGTCTCCGGTCGAGGCACCTGCAACATCAATGCGGAGATTGACCCGGTCTTTGCGGTTCAGCGCAATTCGGAGCCCGCCTCCGCCCGTATAAACCAGTTCGCCGACGTCGAAGTCCGTGAGCCCTCGCGCGACTTGGCCTGCCCCCCCGAACGCTGCCAAACGCAACCAGGACACAACCGGGAAAGAGTACTGCATTTGAGCGGCCAGGAGATTGCGATCGGAGAAGCGCCCTTCGAACAAACCACGGAACCGACTCGGGCCACCGAGACGTCCACGCATATCGAAGGGAACATCGCCCTGTCCCAAATGCCCGAATGCTTCAATTCCGAGGACGTGCTCCGGCCAGAGCGTGAAAAACTGGCGGGTGTCGAAGGCCACGACCGAGAAATCATTCGTACTACCAATGTTTTTGGAATACACGGTGGCAGACAACGCATGACGTCCGCCTCGATAAGTCGTAAAGTTGTTGTCTCGATTGTCCCAAACGATAACGGGGCCGAATCCCGTCCGAAAACCACCCGAGGCACCCGAGAGCATGCGCGTCTCGAAAATGCCGCCGGGTTCGGTTTCGGTGAGCCCCATGTATCTCAAAGTACCACGCACACCCATGCGCAAACTTCGCCAAACCAGGCGAGTCAACTGTGGCTCGAAGACGACGCGGCGACTGGTGAATTTTTCGCCATCGGATTCTTGGGTACTGCGGCCATCGGGGTAGACGGTGTCGGGAAAGTAGGACGCTTCAAAACTACCCTCGGCATTCCAGCGCTCGCCATTGAAATATACATTCGGACGGGTTGCGACGATGAACTGGTTTTTGAGCGTGAAGGCCGCGAAGATCGGAAGGCCCGAACGGCGGGCGCTCGGATCGGATCCCGGCGGCCTAAAGGCGTACATCGCCATGCCACCCATCACCATCGAGGTCTCGGGCGTATAGAAGAGCGCCGGAAACAAAGTCAGCTTGCCCTCGTCCCTGGCGCCAATGGTCGCCGAGTCGTCCGATGCGAGCGCATTTCCTCCGGCCCACATGGTGGCAAATGCGGCAAGCCAATGACAACGTGCGCTTCGATGCGTCGTCCCCTCCCCGCCCTGAAGCATTGGTCCTACGGTACGGGAAAATGCCCCGGTTGCAAACCTGCGATTATGGCAGCGGAACCAAGCCGATCGACAGGATGCCACAAAACGATACGCAACCCGCACTTGCACCCCTGCCGAGGCGGAATTAAGGTTCGCCCTCCCGCCCGTACGGGACCCGCAACAAGGAATACCGCCCCGTGATTGGCTACATCGCTAAGAAGATCTTCGGAACCAAAAACGCCCGTATTATCAAGGGGTTTTCGCCGTCCGTCGCGTGCATCAATGACCTTGAACCCGCCATGAAGGGGCTGTCAGACGAAGACTTGCGCGGCCTGACCGGCAAGTTTCGCGAACGAATCGACCGGGGCGAGTCGCTTGATGCGCTCCTTCCGGAGGCCTTTGCCGCCTGTCGGGAAGCCGCTCGACGCATCCTGGGGATGCGGCACTACGACGTGCAGCTCATCGGCGGCATGGTCCTGAATCGGGGCAGCATCGCCGAAATGAAAACCGGCGAAGGCAAGACGCTGGTGGCGACGCTGGCCGTCTACCTGAATGCCCTCTCAGGCAAGGGCGTCCACCTCGTGACGGTGAACGAATACCTCGCCGCACGTGACGCCGAATGGATGGGACGCATCTATTCGGGACTCGGCATGAGCGTGGGTGTCATCACACAAGGTCTCTCCAACACCGAGCGGCAAAAGAATTACGGCGCCGACATCACCTACGGAACCAACTCGGAGTTCGGCTTCGACTACCTGCGCGACAACATGAAGGATTCGATCGAGCGCTATGTTCAGCGCGATCTGAACTTCGCGATCGTTGACGAGGTGGACTCGATCCTCATCGACGAGGCGCGAACACCACTCATCATCTCGGGACCGACCGAACAGTCGGCCGACCTTTATATGAAGGTCAACGCCATCATCCCGGGCTTGCGCAAGGACATCGACTATTCGGTGGATGAAAAAGCCCACTCGGCGATCCTGACCGACTCGGGTGTTGAGCGGGTCGAGCAACGGTTGTCGATCGGCAATCTGTACGCGCCCGAGAACCTCGCGTACGTGCACCACGTCGGTCAGGCGTTGCGTGCCCATTCGCTATACAAGCGAGACGTTAATTATCTCGTCGAGGACGGCAAGATCGTCATCGTCGACGAGTTCACCGGCCGCAAGATGTCGGGACGCAGATGGTCAGACGGCCTGCACCAGGCAGTCGAGGCCAAGGAAAGCGTCGAAATCCTAGAGGAAAATCAGACACTCGCGACCATCAGCTACCAGAACTATTTCCGCCTTTATTCAAAACTTGCGGGCATGACCGGTACCGCTGACACCGAGGCCGAAGAGTTCCACAAGATCTACAACCTCGACGTAACCGTCATCCCAACCAACCGACCCATCCAACGTGCCGATCAACACGATGTGGTCTACATGAACGAGAAGGGCAAGTTCCGCGCCCTCGTAAACGAGATAGAAGGGGCCTATGGCCGTGGACAACCGGTGCTCGTCGGTACCGTGAGCGTCGAAAAGTCCGAGGTTGTGGCCTCGCTTTTGCGGAAAAAAAACATCCCACACAGCGTGCTCAACGCCAAACAGCATCAGCGCGAAGCTGAAATCGTCGCACAGGCTGGCCGCAAAGGCATGGTCACGATTTCAACCAACATGGCCGGCCGTGGTACGGATATTATTCTGGGTGGCAACGCCGAATACATGGCACGCTCCGTCATCAATCCCGAGATGGCGGGCCAGCCGGGCGCCGTCATCGGAGGCCCCGAATACGAAACCGAGCTCGCGAAGTTCAAGGCGCAGTGTGATGCCGAGAAAAAAGAAGTTCTGGCCGCGGGTGGCTTGCACATTCTCGGCACCGAGCGCCACGAATCGCGCCGCATCGACAACCAGTTGCGCGGACGGGCAGGTCGCCAGGGCGATCCAGGCAGCTCGCACTTCTACATTTCCCTCGAAGACGACCTGATGCGCATCTTCGGCGCCGAACGCATGCAGGCCATGATGGGCCGTCTCGGCATGCAAGAGGACGAGCCGATCGAACACTCGCTCATCAACCGCGCGATCGAAAACGCGCAGAAAAAGGTCGAAGGTCACCACTTCGATTCACGCAAGAACTTGCTCGAGTACGACGACGTGATGAATCAACAGCGCAAGTCGGTCTACGCCTTGCGCAAGCAGATCCTGACCGGCCGTTACGTTCCCGAGCTAACCGAAGACGAAAAGAAAGCCGGCAAGAAACAATCCGATGCGCCGGTTCCGACCGAATCGGGCCACCATACAACCGAAAAACTTTCGGCACTTGTTCGCCCGGTGCTGGCACGCATGGTAATGGCCCTTAGCCATCAAGTTGCGCAAGAAGGTTCGGAAGGCGCGAAGTTCGATGGCGCTGCCAACATGTGGCTGCGCGAAATTGAGATGGATCCCGCGGCGCTTGCCAGCAGCATCTACCGACAGTTCGGTGTCGTGCTCGAGGCGAAGGGGATTGCGCAAGACCGCACCGGAACCCTCGACCGGCTCGCAAACGAGATCGCGGGTGGGCTCATCCAACAACGCGAGCGTATCCTCGACATCTGCGAGGCTGTGATTCAGAGCTTGCTCGACGAACGGTGTCCTGTGCGCGTGAGTCCAGATGACTGGGATCTCGATGCGCTGTCTTCGGCGATTCACGAACGATTCGGCTACGAACCGAAATTCGACAAGGCGGCGCGCGATCGCAACGGCCTCGCCGAGTTCGTTTGGTCCGACGTTGAGAAGATCATCGAGGCGCGCGAGACGGAATTTTCGCTGCCCATGCTGCTCTACTTCTCACGGATGTTCATGTTGGAAGAGATCGATCAGCGCTGGATCGACCACTTGAAAGGCATGGAGCAGCTGCGCGAGGGCATTGGCCTTCGTGGCTACGGACAAAAGGATCCGAAGCAGGAGTACAAGCGCGAGGGTTACAACATTTTCCAGGAGATGATGGAAATCTTGAACCGCAACGTGGTGGAAAAGATCTTCCACATGCAGATCGAGCGCAACGACGAAGCGGATGCGCGGGCCCAGCAAGAGGCTGCGGCGAAACGCCGTGCCGAGCGCCAAACGGTTGAATCGGGTGGATCTGCGACCCCTGGAAAACCGGCATCAGCAGAAGGCGAACCCGCTGCACAAACACCCATGCGACGGCAAGAGCCCAAGGTTGGCCGAAACGATCCGTGTCCGTGTGGCAGCGGCAAAAAATACAAAAAGTGTCACGGCGAGAACGCCTGACCGTAGAAAAGAAAACGCCCGCCTTCGTCGAACCGAAGCACGGGCGTTTTGATTTGGCGATAGGCGCCGACTACAGAAAGTATTCGCAGATCGCGGGAATGTCGCGCGGCGGTTCTGCCGGTGCGCAGGTCTTGACGAGATTCGCGCTCTTGCAGTTGCCACTCGTGCATTCGTCGCCGCCCATGCAGGCAGCAGCGTCCGCTTTCTTGGCAGTGCACTTCTTCGTTCCCATGACATCACACCAACCCTCGAGGCAATCGGCGCTGATGAGGCAGGTGCCTTCGAGCGCAACCTTGCTTGTGACGTAGTCGCAGGGAAGGGCCTTGAGCTCGACGTCGGTCGCACCGCACTTCAATGTCTTCTGGGCATCAAAACACGCGCGCGCCTTTGCCCCGTCGAATTCGAGGTATTTGGCGTCGATCGATGGGGCCCAGCTTCTCTTGGTAAAACCGCCGATGGCCTTGCGCTGCGCAGTACAGGTAGCGAGATCCTTGGGAGCACCCATTACGGTCGCGATTGGACAGCACTCGACGATGACTTTGCAGCTAGCATCCGCAGAGTCTGCGGCGAAGGTTTCGAGGGTTACGGGTGTGCCGCCACCAGTCGTGGCCGAAGTGCCGCCCGCGCCACCCGTTTTGGAGCCGGAAGTGCCCCCTGTCTTGGACCCTCCGGTGCCACCCGTCGGGTCGCCTCCTCCACCCGCCGCCGAGCCACCGGCGCCCGTGCCTCCTGAACCGGAGCCTTTGTCGGAGTCGGATTTTGATGAACAGCCGATGTTCCCGACCCCAACAATCAGGCCGAGCCCCAGAACAACCGCACTCAATGGTTTCAGATTCGTGTAATTCATGACGATCCCTTCGTTTGGAGACCGCATCCAACGATAAAAAACGGTCTTCCGCAACTACTTAGTCGCACACCGCCCTACCCCCCGGAAATTATAATGCTGCATACCACCCAAAACCCCCAGACTTCGATAAGATGTCGCGCGAGACAAACGATGACACGGCGCACAGTAACCTTATCGATATACGCCCTGGGGATTTCAACCTTGGTGCTTGGCGGTTGCGACGATGTTGGCAACAGCAAATGCATCGAAGAGTCAAAAGGCACCTTCGTATTGGCCGAGACGACGGTGACGAAGATGGCATCTTTGAAACTGTTAAAAACGTCGGCGGCGATGGCACTCGTTGGCCTCGACGACTCGACCGTACGCTGGAGCCTTCTCAATCCCTCGGATGGCAAGTTGGGCTCCGCCGAAGGATTCGCGCTACCCAATCGCCTCGCGGGTCCCTGGTTTGCGTTGTCGGGCGTTGGCGGCGCGAACAACCAGATGGTGGCAATCTACGTGGCCGCCAAAGACGGCGATGCAACCGTAACACAGGTCATGGCGATCGCCCAAAACATGGGCGGAACTTTGGTTGCCCCGCGCGCGATTTTCGAAACGGTCCCGGGGACGAATCCCGACTCAATCCGTGTTTCGGTTGGTACCGCACCATCGGGCCTGCGCGCCATGGTCGCCATTGGATTCGATAACCAGGACGGTGCCGACGTAAAGATTTTCTCGCTCGGAGAAAATGCCCAGACGGTTGGCATGGAGTCCGTCACGGTCGCGACAAAATGGGGCTGTCCCTTCTGGTCCGCCGGAGCCCGGACCCAGGCCCCGCTGAATTTTTCGTATGTCAACCAAGCCGCAAAGCCCGAATTTTTCGTCTACGAGATGCAAGAAAGCGGTGTCAGCCCAACCCACGTGTCGTTGCCCTCGGCGAACATCGAAAAATCGTGTCCAATCGTCGCACCCAAGGACGGCGGGTTCGTTTACGCCTGGCGAACGGACGCGGAGATCCGCGGCGGGGACTATCTCTTTAGCAGTGCGCCCGTTCCTTCGGATTTTGACAGCTATGCACTTGCAAACTCGGTTCAATTTGGTGGTACGGTTCCGCCGCTCGTGGGCGTGGCCGGCATGGGCCGCAATATCGCCGTCCTTTGGGTAAAATCCACGGGGCCGGAATTGGCTCTCTACACTCAAATGCAGGTCCCGGTGGGCAAGGAGCTGCTCCTGTCCGTAAGCTCGGGCAGCAAGGTGGGACCGGTTTCGAGCGTGTCAGAGAAGAATGCGATGTTCGTCACCTACCGCGAGTCGGGATCCGGTGCGGCCGGGATTAGGCGCCTCGTGAAGGTAACCTGCTCGGATGAATAGCGAATGGCGAATAACGCGAAACGCCTAGATTTGGCTTTCACGTTTCGCAAACGTTGCGGGAATAGTTCCGGGTCGGCATCCGTTGTCATTGAGCAACCATGTTCCAACGCAAGCCAGACCCGCGAAGCGACTTCGACCGAGAGGCCCTGCCCCATATGCAGGCGTTATTCGGCGCCGCCATGCGCCTTTCTAGGCGCGAGGACGAGGCCGCCGATCTGGTACAGGAGACGATGCTGCGGGCGTTCCGCTTTTGGAACACCTTTATGCCCGGCACCTACTGCAAGGCGTGGCTATTCCGGATCCTCACCAACACCTTTCGCAATCGCTACCGCGAACGGGAGCGCGAACACGAAATCCTGGATGAGGCCGAATCGTCTGACGTCAATATGGAACGATTTACCGCCAACGGCGGTCAGGCAATCGACGCCGAGAACGCGCTCTTCGCTGGCATGATCTCGGTCGAAGTCGATCGCGCATTGCGCGCCTTGCCGGAGGAGTTTCGACTGGCTGTGGTGTTGGCGGATCTGCAGGACTTTTCCTACAAGGAAATCGCCGACATCATGGAGTGCCCCGCCGGTACCGTGATGAGCCGCCTTTTCCGCGGTCGCAAGATGCTGCAAACGATGTTGATGGACTACGCAATCGAGAACGGCATCCTTTCGAAAGCACAAGCCGACGAATCGAACGACGAATCGAAGCCGATCCGCCTCGATGCCTACCGAAACCAACGCGCCAACAAGTCTACCCCATGAGCTGCCCTCAGTCACCCACCCTGCTTCAGAGTTACGTCGACGGCGAATTGGCCGGCGACGACAAACAGGCACTCGAGAAACACCTCGGGACCTGCGGGAGCTGTACCGACTCTGTTCGGTTGCAATCCCGGTTCAAGGCTGCGCTAAAATCGCAACTTGCCGGCCCCCATCTTCCGCCCGAGTTACAGACCCGGGTAACCGACGCCCTGGCACGCGAACGCGGCACACAGAGGGTATCGACGTGGTTCTCGTTTCAGCGGTTGGTTCCAGCGATGGGTGCGATGGCGGTCCTCGTGGTGGTGTTCTTCACGGCGCGCGATCGCATCTCGCCCATCATCAAACAGGCCTTGCGAACCCACAACACCGAGATCCCACTCGACATCGTCACCACCAATTGCGAGGAAGCCGCAAACTGGCTGCGGCAGCGGGTGGGATTCAACGTTCAACCACCAGCCGTGGCACGGTTGGCAACCTGTGAAGGGGGTCGGGTCGTCAATGTTGCGGATGGCTTTGGGGCCTACCTTCGGTATCGCGATCAACAGGGCAAACGCTTCGGCGTGCTCATCATCGACAACGATGGAGAAGCCATCGAAGCGCCTCAACGACGAATGTTGGGCGGCAAAGATGTCCGTCTTGCAAGTGATCACGGCACCTCAACTGCCGCGTTCCAGGGCAAAGGCAACGTATGGTACGTCGTGACATCGGACGACGAGGCCAGTTTACAGACCGCCATCGAAGCGTCTTTTAGACCGGGCCAGTAGCGGATACCTCGAATATCGGTAGGTGGCGCGAGGATTGCATAGACCGGTTGCACCTTTGCCTTCGAGGTGCTCCGATGCTCACGTTCAAGCGACTTTCTACCCTTTTCAGCCCATCCAACCAGGATGTGGCCCACACACCCCCAACCAAACACACCCGATCATGGCGTCGACTGGTGTTGGAACGGGCGCTGCACGAACTACACGAAGCCCACCAGGACGCCTTTGATGATCTCCACAGCGAGATCATCGCATTCCGGGCGGAGTTCGAATCTCCAAAGACTCCGCGACAAAAACGTCGCACGTTGGAGACCGCCTGGGAGGTTTTCAGGATCAGGCAGCACATGCGCAATTTGTCCGCCGCCATCGGGCGTCTCGAACGACAGGTTGCCGCTTCGGAGACGGCATTGCCCCTCGAGGCCACGACCGCCGAGATGCCGATCATGTCCGGCGCCGCCTGAGCGGGGAACGTCCTCGCTAGTAAAGGATTGTCGTCCCGGGAAGCGCCGCTCGGAGCTGCGCGATCCCTTCGGCTGCGATCCCACTATTGCGCAAGTCGAGTCGACGAAGTCCCTGAAATCGGGTCAGGACCAAAACAGAGTCGTCCTTGATTCGCGAACATCCACGGAGAACCAGGGTGTCCAGCTTCCCGGTGCGCCCCTCTCCGGCGAGCGGTTCGAGGATGGCGATCAATTCGGCCGTCACCGCGGTATCTGCCAGACTCAACGATTCGAGCGATTGCAGGGTTGCCACGGCGGCCATGCCGTCGGCCGAAAGCGCCACCTGCCACAGGCCGGAATCCGTTCGCTGCTGTCCCCCGAGATCGAGCGCCCGTAAACGCGGCAGTGCTCGAAGGGACTGCAACCCAATTTCTGTAATACGATTTCCGCCAATCGTCAGACGCGAAAGGCCAGGCAATCGCACGAGAAATGACATGCCGGTATCGGTCACCCGTGCGTGACCAACCGAGATCTGTCTCAGAGCAGGCAGACGCGATAATAATTCCATTGTCGAGTCCGTGACCGCCGTACCTTTCAATTCGATCTGCTGTAGCGACTTCCAGCCCTTGATGTTTTGCACGCCTTCGTCGGTTATTTGTTCCGCGAGGCCGAGGTCCAAAGACTGCACCGAGGAGAGGTTGCGCAGATGACGCAGGCCCAAATCCGATATCCGCGTATGGCCAAGGTCAATGCTTTGCACCGCCGGAAGAGCCGCAACCCGCACGAGATCGGCGTCCCCAACCCAGGTGGACCGTAGGTCAACCGACAGGCCCGCTGCGGACCGAGCGGTGTGACCACCCATCTCATCGATCCAGCGCGTGGCAATCGAAGGGGCGGAACCCGTTAGACCCAAGACGACAAAAAAAAGCTGCAACATCACAAACGCTCCATCATGCCAGCGCGGCCATCCCAGCGAATGTCGCACGAAGGGAACGCCCGCTTCAACGCTTCATAGCCGTCTCGGCCCACGGTTGTGTGTCCAAGGTTGAGCTGTCCGAGAGACGAAAGCTGCGTACCGCCGGCTAAAATCCGTGCGCCCGCATCCGAAACACGGGTGTGGTCGAGGCTGAGCCGTTTCAACATCTTGAGCGACAAAAGTGCTGTCAAGGCACCATCGGTCACCTTGGTCCAATCGAGCGTCACCTCTTGCAACGCAGGCATCGAGGTAAGCGCCGCTACCGTGGCATCACCGGCCAGAGATCCCTTGAGATTGAGTATTTCCAACTGTGTGAGCAGGGGTAAAACGGGAATGGCCGCATCACCGAGCGGGACGTAGGACAGGTCAAGGACACGCAAGGCCGTGAACTGGCCGAGGTGTATCGCTCCCTTCGGAGTCAACGTCGTCGTTTCCAGCGACAGCCGCTGAAGGCCTTTCAACGCAACGAGAATTGCCAGCGCGCTGTCGTTGATGTCACAAAATGCAAGATCAAGGTCTCGTAGGCGCGAGAGCCGGGTCAATTCTCCAGCGGTGGATTGATTTAGGCGGGTATCCGCAACATCCAAAACCCGAAGACCGGTGAGACGACCCAAGTTCGCGCCCGAAATGGCGGTATGCCGTAACCGAAGCACAGAAAGATTTCGCAGTGAACGCAATGAGATGACAGCCTGGTCCGAGATGCGCAGGTTGCTCAAATTCAGGCTCTCAAGCGATGTTATTTCGGACAGCTTTGCAACGCCCACGTCGCTGAGTTCCGTGAACGATACGTCCAGCGTCTTGAGCTTCGACAGCGCGCGCAGCACCTTCACGTCCGCATCGCCAATCGCCGATCCCGTTAGACTGACCGACACGACGCTTCCGTTGTCGATGGTCGCCACACCACCCAGCGCCCGAACCCAGTCGGCTACCACCGTTTCGGTTGTTTTTTTGGGCGTCGAAATGCGCATGCCGACGTTTGGCGGAGCGCTATCCACAAACTCAACCGCGAGCGTCGGGTTGGCCCTTCGAATGTCGGCGACTCCCGAGCCGGATACGCCGGTGTATCGCAAATCGAGGAACCGCAAGGCGCGGTTGCGGACAAGCCGCGCAAGACCCGCATTGCTGATCGGATTTCGATAAAGGTTGAGTTCGCGCAGATTGGACATGCCCGACAAAACCTTGATGCCCGCATCCGTAATGACCGAGCCCAACAGATCCAGCCTCTCCAACTTTTTCAAGCCGCGGAGGCGCGCGAGCCCGGCGTCGGTCAAACGGCACCCGTATAGATCCAGCTCTCGCAACTCGGTCAACTTCGACAGGTGAACCATGCCCGCGTCGGTCAGGGGTGTGTTGCGAAGAATCAATCGGCGCAAGCGACGCATGCCCGCAACGGAAGCCAACCCCTCGTCGGACACGCGGGTATTGGTGAGATCGAGGTACTCAAGACCCGTCAATGCCTTGAGACCCGATCCCTGAATTTTTGCCTGATTCAACCGCAGTTCACGCAGGTTCTTGAGTGGACCAAATCCTTCGATACCGGCGTCGGTGATCTCCACCTCGGTGAGAAAGTGAATCCCGAGGGAAAATACTTCGAGTTTCTTCAGCCCTGAAAAATATTTGAAAATATGGTTGGAATCGCGGCGATTGCCCGCATTCGGATTGAACACGTAGGGCGGCATATGAATTGCGCGCAGCGACGAGAGCGCAGAAATGCGCGACAAGGCATCCGGTTCGATCGATGCGGCGAGCAAATCGAGCTCGACCACCGAGAAGGCTCCCTCGGGCAGAGTATCTTCGGGACCGAGGCGCACAGGTGGACCGATGGGCGACGTCCGTATCGTAACACGCGCGCCCACGCCAAGGGCCCAGGCTGCAACCGATCGATCATCCGATGCGTCGCTTTCGGCAAAAGCCGGGCCAGCGAGAACCAGCATGAGCGCCGCCGACCATCTCAGACGCATGGACATCATG
>JAWXBF010000041.1:0-32491 GCA_034439895.1 Deltaproteobacteria bacterium | reverse complement strand
CCTGCGCCTCTACGAATCCGGCCTGTCGGGTTACACGTACCTGGAACGTTCCGAGTAGCGCAAGCTTACGAAACCATTTCTCGACTTGGCGAAGTGCGCGGCTTGTGATTAAGCTAGGCGAATCGTGCGACGAGATAAGTTTTTCCAGAGAGTTGTGGTGCTCGGCGCAGGTTTGGTTATGGGGGTGGGCGCGGGATGCGGGACAGAGGATAACCGGCCTGCCGAGTGGTCTTTTATAGCGCCCGTGATCATGACGCCCAATTGCGCCACCGCGAGCTGCCATTCGTCTGGTGCGGCGGTGTCCGGGTTGGATTTTTCGACGCCGGAGCGAGGGTACGAGAGCCTGGTGGATCTGAATGCGACGTCTTTTTACGAATCCGAGAATCCGGCGAAGGTTACGCGTCCTCTGGTGAACCCCTGTCGACCCGACCAGTCCCGCATCATCAGTATGATGCGGGCGAGAGGCGCTCAACGTATGCCGCCAGATCGACCGATGTCACAGGCCGACATTGAACTGGTTGAACAGTGGATTCTGAACGGCGCCCGCAAGAACCCCGACGACAAAGATCCCTGTCTTGTTCCCGCCAACATGGCCGGCACGGGAGGTACTCCGTGATGCGTTTCCTCGGATTATTGGTGGGCGCTTTGGTTTTGGCGACCGTCACCCTGGTTCCGACGCCGGCACAGGCCTATCCGCAATGGCAGTTCTCGTCGGGCACAACCCGTTGCAGCCAATGCCATTTCTCGCCTTCGGGTGGCGGCCAGTTGACGAACTATGGTCGAGATGCGATTGGCGAAGATCTGTCGACATGGGAAGGCGATGGTTCGTTTCTACACGGTGCGACGGAGCTACCGGATTGGCTGAAGCTGGGACTCGATTTTCGCGGGGCCTTTGTGGCGGGCGATGACGGTGGTCCCGACCAACCGAAGTCGGTGCTGTTCCCGATGCAGATGGACGGGCATTTGCGGCTTGAGTTCGACGCGTTCTCGTTCAACGCCATCGGTGGCTTTCGGGCTCAGGCCCGCAAGACAGAAGGGGGACCCATTCCCGAGAACAACTTTCAACCCGGCAACGAGAACCGGCTGGTGTCGCGAGAACACTTTGTTTCGTGGCAGCCGTCGACCCGGGGCGCGTACGTGAGGGCAGGGCGGTTCTTCGCGCCGTTTGGCCTCCGCATGGCGGAACACCTGGTCTATGTGCGTCGCGACCTGGGCTTCAACAGCCTGCAGGAGACCTACAACCTCTCGGGCGGATACCTCGAAAACGAGTGGGAGGCGCATGTCACGGTGTTCGCACCTGATTTCGTGCAGAACACAGGCCTCAAGGAAAAGGGCGTGGCTGCGTACTACGAAAAGCGCTTGCTCGATGAGACGGCGGGAATCGCAGCACAGGTGAAGTACGCCATGGGCGACGCTGGTGCACGGGCGATGGGTGGTCTCGTCGGCAAGCTCTTCATCGAATCTGCCCACTTGCTGATCCTCGGTGAGGGAAACGTCATCCACCAGATGCCCGACGGCACGGATGCAGCTCAACAGTTTGCCGGCTTGTTCGGCGCATCGTTCCTGCCGGTGCGCGGGATCATGTTCACGGCGTTCGGTGAACGGTTCGCGAGCGATCTTCTCAACAACAACGCCGCGGTCAATGCGGGCACGGGACTTTTATCCTGGTTCCCCTATCCGCACTTTGAGGTGCAACTGGTGGGTCGCATGCAAGCCGCATCGACGGGGGATCCAATCAAAACCTTCCTCGCACAGTTCCACTACTTCCTGTAACGGAGAGCATCACCATGAAGTTGCAAAACGCATTTCTGAAAGTCTCCTTCGCGCCACTCGCGTCGATCATTGCGGCGTGCTCACCGCCCGGTGCCGTTCAGGATCCGACCTGGGCGGACGACGTGTACCCAATCGTTCAAGGGCAATGTTTGCACTGTCACGGCGGTTCGGCCGAGAAAGATGGGGAATCCTATCGGCTCGACATGATCGATTTTGCTGTTTGCGATGATCTCGGAATCGGACTGGACAGCTACGCCACGTTGATGCTCCCCGTTTTAGAGTTCGACGACGTCGTGAAGGGTCCGCTGATGCCACCCGCTCCCGCTCGACCCTTGGAGGCCTGGCAGCTTGAGACGATCCGGAATTGGAAGGCTGCAAAGTCTCCGCTCGGCAAACCAACCAACAACCACAGCCCCACTCTGACCGTTGAAACGAAGGTCAGCGGCAGCAAGCTAACGCTTTCCTATTTGGCCTCTGATCCCGACGGCGATCCCGTCCTCGGCGAAATCAAGGTGGGCGATAACCTGTGGCACCGCTTCTCCTCCGCTGGTTCAGGTCGCGTAACCTTTGACCTTGCCAACGAATCCGGCAAGCTCCAAGTCACGGCCCGTCTGTGCGACGGTTGGAAGATCGTGTCGCTAGACGATAGCGACGGACTCAAGACCGTCGACGCCAAGTAGGCGTTCGGCGTGGAAACTAGTAGCCGGCGGCAAGTCCGCCGGAAGAGTCCTTGCTACCCATGTGCAGCAGCCCCTTCAGGCTGGCGGCAATGAGAGCCAGACGTCGTCGTCGTTTGCGGCGATAGCTACCGTTGATGACGGAACACCATGCGGTTTTGATCGACGACATGGTGCGTACTTTGCCCCACATGTGCAGAAATGCAATCCTTTTCGGATCTATCGACTGCGGGGGGCACTTCGCGACCGACCAGCGGCTTTTCTCGCCCGGAATCCCACGCCATCCAAGATGGTCCGGATCTGTTCAAGCGCGTTCCGATGGATCTCGGACTCACGCACCAGACTCATGAGCTGGTCCATGGACGCTGCTGGTGCGCTCACTGCGGCGGTTGCCCGCTGTGGCGGACGACCCGGGCCGCGTCGTTTGGGTTGAACTGTGTGTGGAGACAGACCTGACAGTTCAGCAACCGGTACCGGCGCCGGCTTGGCGATACCAAGCGCCCGTTTGGCGCGGCCGTAGATGATCGGAATCATCACGAGGCCCTTTTTCTCTGCGGAGAATTGGATCGTCGCAAACAGAGCGGACGGATCCTTTTTCAAGGCCGCCACGGCAAAAGCCATGGAAGCACTCGGCTTCTTCTTGGGTGCCGCGCGCTCTTTGTTCCCCGGCATGGAACCCCGGGCGGTTTAGATCTTGCCCGAAGCGCGGATCTCGGACAGCACCAGTTCGATACCGCGCTTATTGATCTCGCGAATAGCGGACGTGCTGACGCGCAAACGAATCCAACGTCCCTGCGAAGGAACGAAGAAACGCTTCCAGCGAATATTCGGCTCCCAGCGACGCCGCGTCTTGCGGTTCGAGTGAGAAACGTTGTTTCCCGAGAGGGGCTTTTTTCCTGTTACCTGGCACTGCTGCGACATGGCGGTTTTTCCGTCTAAAAATGAGCCCGGAACTTAGTCTTTGGGCTCGAGTTGCGCAAGATGTAACTGCTCAAAATTTAACGTTGAATGCGTTCTTACAATAGTAACGCATCTCGTCTAGTCCCGCCTTCACGTCTTCCATCGCTCGATGGCGGGTGGTTGGAGGCTGATAACTGAGGTTTGGGTACCAATTGTCGACCAGGACCGACATCGTGGCCACGTCAACACGGTTGGTATGAAGGTGCTGCTCCAGGCGCGGCATGTACTTGAGCAAGAACTTCCAGTCGTGGTCGACCGAGCGCCCACAGAGGAGTGCCTGCCCCGGCTCTGTGACCTTCCCGATTGCCTGGAGCACGTTGTGCTCTGCAATTCGGATCTCGATGCCCTTTGACTTCACGTCTTCAAGCAAGCCGTTGTCCGTATGAATCTGACGAACCCGCTCGCTCATCAGCGCCAGGCTCTCGTCGGGCTGGTGAACGATGCGCTCGACCTCGGCAATCGGCACCAGATCGGCACCCGTCACCACCGCGGCAATCTCAAGGATTGTATCGTGCCTCGAATTCAATCCGGTCATTTCCAGGTCGACCCAGACAAGCCGAAGCGGTAGTTGCGGGTTCATCCCGTCGACGCTACCAGCTGCTCTTGATGAGCCCGGGAATGTCGCCGCGCAGACCGTAGTCACGTAACGCGATTCGGGACATCCGGAACTTGCGAAGGAAGCCACGAGGACGTCCCGTAATGCCACAGCGATTCCGGTAACGGACCTTGCTCGAGTTGCGAGGAAGGGCGTCCATTCGCTTGTAGGCGGCGTTTTTATCTTCCACAGTGGCCGTAAGAGACGAGATTGTCTTCTTGAGCTCAGCGCGCAGTTTTGCGTATCGCTTGGCCAGGATGCGGCGTTTTTCGTTCTGAACCAGTTTTGACGTAGATGCCATGGGTGTCGAGGGCGAATAGCTAACATCCAAATCGCCGAGTTGCAACATGCAGTTACCAGAGATCAGCATAATGCTACGCGTCTTCTTCGTCAGGTACCGGTCCCGGCATCGGTTCCGGTTGCTCCGCTGAAGGTGATTTGTTCTTTTCGAGCCCCATGAGCGCCATGATGCTTGAGGTGCGCCGACGGGGGCGATGCTCATCCTCGACTTGTTTTTTCTTTTCGAGCTCGGGTTGCAGGTGGGCAATGGTCACGCCCGCGATTCGGGTCCGGCGCGACGACTCGAGATCGGTGGCCAGCTGTTGCAGGGCCGGCGAGGTGGTGCCACTTGCCGCCTGTAGATCGGTGGCGCGGAATGCCCCCATCACCTCTTCCAGGCGAATCAGGGAGGGGCTGCGACCCGGGATGAAGCCTTCCCTGTCTCCTGAGACCTCGGCGATGAGGCTTCGCGCAACCAGTCGGCGGGTAATGGCTTCCACTGCCTGTGACGTGAGCCCGAAGCGCTGCGAAATGTCCTCGCGGGTGATGCCATGACCGCCGCGGGTATGGTCGGCGGCAATAACCGACAACACCTGGGCAGCGGACATGCCATTGATCGGTTCGTCATCGGTGCGGCGGCGTTCTTCCGCTTCGAGCAGTTTAAGATTTTGCAATGCGTTTGCGATCTCGGCGCCGAGTAGAATCAACAGCCACGACAGGTTGATCCACACGAGCAACAACGGCACGAGACCAATCGAGCCGTAGATACCCTCGTAGTTCTCGAGCATCGTACGTTTCGCAAACGTGATGAAGCCGTGTTTCAGGGCTTCGAGTAGAAGTCCGGTCACCATGCAACCCGCAAGCGCCGCCCACCAGCGAACCCGCGTGTTGGGCAGAAGCTTGTTGATGAGGAAGAGTGCTGAAAACTGGATCAAGAGCGGAACCAGAAACTGCAACCCGTTGTGCGTTCCGATGAGTTTTCCCGAGAAATAGAGTGACGTACCGGCAAGTGTCGGCAGCAGCGTTACCAGCGCGTAGAAAGTCAACATGCGCGACAACAACGTCCGTCGACGCGTCGTTCGCCAGATGTCGTTGAATACGTGGCCGACCGAGTCAAAGAGGTACCACGAGGTGACCAGCATCACGAGCAAGCCGGTCGCACCAAATGCTCCGGTGGAAATGTTCCGCGAGAAGGTTTTGAGATGGGTGATGACGTCTTGCATGTCCGGTAAGATCTGCGTCGCCATGAAGTTCAAGAGCTGATCTTCGACGGCCTTGTCCGAGGTAAGTCGGATCAGCGTGAAGGCGATGGCCACCATCGGGACGAGCGACAGGGCGGACTGGTAGGTGAGTGCGGCTGCTTGCTGTTGCGGCTTGTCGCGGATCCACTGTCGGATGATGAGGATGGATAGCCGAACGAGGTAAAGTCCGAATGCCCTCCGGCGGGTGAATTGCGACTGGCCGCCGGGTCCTAGGTTTTCACGCAGGACGTTGAGGCGTTCGGTGAGGCGGAGTGCCATGGGTGGAATTGAGACTAACGCGGAATGGCCGCGCTGGCGCGTGGCGAGTACACTCTGCAGGTTGATGCGTTTTCGTGAGCTCCGGGAACAACGGCTTTCGGCCGAAGTTGGCACCCTTTTCAAGGAAGCCGACCGGAAAGTCGCGCTCTGCTACCCGAGCCCGTACCGGGTCGGGATGTCATCGCTCGGGTTCCAGACAATTTACCGCGGACTGAATGCGTTGCCGGGCGTGTCGGCCGAGCGCGCGTTTTTGCCCGACGATGTCCCGGCGGCCAAGGCTTCCCGCGAGATGCTTTGTACCTACGAGACCGGGCGGCCCGTGGGGGATCACGAGATCGTGGCGTTTTCGCTCGCGTATGAGCTTGAGCTGGCCGGACTGGCGGATTGTCTCGACCTTGCGGGCATTCCGGTGCTCGCCGCCGACCGCCGCGAAAGTTCGCGCGCCTGGCCGCTCATTGTGATTGGCGGTCCTCTGACCTTCTCGAATCCGGTTCCCGCCGGGCCCGTGGCAGATGTGATTGTCATGGGTGAAGCGGAGCAATTGCTTTCACCCATCATCGAAGGGCTCGAGGTCACGGGCAACCGCGACACACTTCTGGCAATTCTGGCGAAGACGCCGGGCTACTACGTTCCGTCCATTCACGGTGAAGTGCCGACCGCGGTGTATAAGACCGACGACGACAAATTGCCGGCGTACTCGCAGATTCGGACCCCCGATACCGAACTGTCGAACATGCACCTCATCGAACCCGAGCGTGGGTGCCATCGCGGCTGTACCTATTGCGTGATGCGACGTAGTACGAATGGTGGCATGCGCTTGGTGGCGCCGGACAAGGTGATGTCGCTCGTGCCATCGGACGCGAAGCGGGTGGGTCTTGTCGGTGCGGCGGTGACGGATCATCCGGGTCTGCCCAAGATCCTTTCAGCTCTCGTGGCGAGTGGCCGAGAAGTGGGGATCTCCAGCTTGCGTGCCGACCGCTTGACGGACGAGATCGTGGGCCTCTTGCGCAAGGGTGGCTACCGAACGTTGACGACGGCGGCCGATGGCGCCTCGCAACGGATGCGGGATGCGATCTTGCGTAAGAACGGCGAAAAGCACCTGATTCGCGCGGCCGAACTGGCGCGCGATCACGGCATGCGCACGCTGAAGTTGTACATGATGCTCGGACTGCCTGACGAAACCGACGACGATGTGGATGAGCTGATTCGATTCGGCACGGAACTTTCGCGGATTGCGCCGTCGCTGGCCTTTGGCGTCGCGCCCTTTGTGGCGAAACGCAACACGCCGCTTGACGGTGCACCCTTCGCGGACCCGCGCGTGGTGTCGGGTAGGCTTGAACGGTTGCAAAACGGATTGAAGGGTCGCGCCGAGATTCGCTCGACCTCAACCCGATGGGCTTGGGTAGAATATCGTCTGGCTCAGGGCGGATTTGCTGCGGGTCTTGCTGCCGTTGAGGCCGCCAAGGCAGGGGGGGGGTTTGCGGCCTGGAAACGAGCGCTCAAGGTGGTGCCGGAGCCCCCGGTTCGCAGCAAGGAGCCGGCAGCGCCGTTGATGAAGTTGCGCGCGACCGGTTAGGGTTTGGTCTTGATGGGTCGGCCGTCGATGTCGCGCAATTCGACGTCAGCGATGGCGCGCAGCTTGGCCTCGTTGGACTGCCGATCTCCGACCACGGTAAATACAAGCGCTTCGTCGCGCAACAGCTTTTTGGCCATCCGACGCACATCGGCTGCCTTGACCGCATTCACTTTCTTCTGAAAGGTATCGAACTCGGTTGCGGGCAGATCAAATACCGCCAGCTCCGCGAGCTGACTCGCGGTCGACCGCATGGTTGCGAACCGTGCCGGGAAGGCGCGCGAAAGGCTGGCCTTGGCTTCTTCCAGTTCGGCGGCCGGAACATCCGTATCACGGAGCGCCTTGATCTCGGTCAATATCTCGCGCACGGAATCCGCGGTTTTGTCGGCGACGAACTCGCCGGATACAACCCAGGGTCCGGCCAAACGTCGGAATCCGAATCGGGAATAGACCCCGTAGGTCCAGCCGCGTTTCTCGCGCAGGTTCAGCGTCAAGCGTCGAAAGGAGCCGCCCAGGATCTCGTTCATTACCAGTGCCGCATGGTAGTCGGAGGTCTTGCGCGCGAGTCCCTGCAAGCCGATGCGAATCGATGACTGTGGTGCCTGTGCCTTGTCTACTAAATAGATGCGTTGCTTTTTTGCAGCGGCAAAGGGTGCAATCTTGGGCGGCTTTTTCGCGGCCCCCGTCCAGTTCGCGAGCAGCGGCTCAAGGTGTGCACGCAGTCCCGTTTCGTCGACGTCGCCTGCAACGAGCAGTACAGCATTTTGGGGTTTGTAATACGATCCGTGGAATTGCTGCAGATCCTCACGTTTGAGGACGGAGAGCGATTCGTCGGTGCCGGATGACGGCCATCCGTACGGGTGTTTGTCGCCGTAAAGCGCGCGAGCAAAGGTTTCCTCGGCCACCATCGGAGGGCTATCCTTGCGTTGCTGCAGTTGCGCTTGCAGGTTTTCTCGTACGCGATTGAGTTCGGCGTCGGCAAACGTCGGGTGCAATAGAACGTCGGCCCAAATGGCGAGAGCGGGTCCTAGGTTCTCGGTGAGAGCCGAGGTGGAGAGGGCAGAGGTATCCCAGGTTGCACTCGTGCCAATCGAGGCGCCGAGTTGATCAATCTGTTCAGCGATCTCAAGCGCCGAACGGGTGGCGGTTCCCTCGTCAAGCAGATTCGCGGTGAGTTCGGCAAGCCCCGCCTTGCCTGCCGGATCGGCGACCGCTCCGGTCTTGATTATCAGTTGAATGTGCACGATGGGCAGTCGGTGATCGATCACCATCACGACAGGAAGGCCATTTTTAAGTGCAAAGCGCGTCACCGGTGGAATGGTGAGAGGCCTTTCGACAGCCGCGGCCGGCCGTGTGTTTCGGAACGCATCGTCAGGGCTGACGCGCTCTGGCACCTTGAGAATCACAACGGGGCCTGAAGGCGGAGCTGTCTTCTCGGTCGCATTGACGGTCTTCTCGGACGGTCGCAGAGGCGCGACGCGTGCGAGTTGTGCAGGCGCGGTTTCGGGTTCGGTTGCGCAAGCGCCAAAAGTTCCAACAAGGGCAATCGCAATACATGACAAACGAAGATGAAAGCTCATTGTTTGATCCTCCCCATGATCGGGGCGTTTGGATTGGCGTCGATGGTCACGACCAAACGGTTGGGTGTCGAAAGCCACCGGTGTGCCACCCGTCGCAAGGAATCGGCGGTGACGTCTTCGTAGCGTCCCATGTCGCGGGCGATATAGCCCGCGTTCCCGAGGTAGGTGTGATACGTCAAAAGTTGCGTCGCTCGTCCCTGAATTGTCTCGAGATTCGAAACGAATTGGGTGCGCAGTTTGTTCTTCACACGGGTCAGCTCGGCTTCGGTCACGGGCTCCTGGGTGATGCGCGTCATCTCTTCGTTGATGACCTTTTCAACCTCTTCGAGGGTGTGGCCGGGCAGGGGTGAGACCGAAATCTCGAACAACCCGGCGTTTTGCAGGCCCCATTGATAGGCTGAAATGTTCTGGGCGATCTTCATCTCGTGAACGAGTCGGCGGTGCAGGCGAGAGGTCTTGCCCGCTGTCAGGATGGAGGCGAGGATATCGAGCTCGGCCTCCCCCTCTGCAAATGCGGCCATCGTATGCCAGGTGATCGATTCGGTTGGCAGGTTGATCTTGGCTTCCATGGGAATGCGTTTTTCCCCGTTCAACATCTTTTCCGTTGATGGGAACGGGCGGCGCAGTGCCGGAGGGCCGGCAAGGATGGGGCCGAAGTATTTCGCGATCAGGCTTCGAGCCTGATCGGGATCGAAGTCACCACCCACAAAGAGAACGGCGTTGTTGGGGGCATAGTATCGGTTGAAAAAGGCCCGGATATCGGCCTCGCTCGCCGCCGTGAGATCATCCATCGAGCCGATTACCTCGTGGTGATACGGATGGCCGACCGGGAAGAGCGCCTCGATTTGAACCTTCCAGACGGCGCCCATCGGGGCGTTTTCGACACTCTGGCGACGTTCGTTCTTGACCACCTCGCGCTGGTTGTCGAGCGTCTGTTTAAACGAGCTGCGCTCGAGCAGATAACCCATGCGCGAACTTTCGAGCCAGAGTCCGAGTTCAAGTTGATTCGATGGCAGGGTCTCGAAGTAGTTCGTCCGATCGTTGCTTGTGGATCCGTTTTTCGCCGACGCACCCGCCTCGGACAGGTACTTGAAGTGTGCATCTTCGGGAATGTGCTTCGTACCCTGAAACATGATGTGCTCGAACAGGTGGGCAAAACCCGTGCGACCAGGCTCTTCGTCCTTCGAGCCGACCTTGTACCAGAGCTCGACGTGTACCGTCGGAATCGTGGTGTCCCGATGGAGCAGGATCTCAAGTCCGTTGTCGAGGGTGTAGGTCTCGAAAGGCAAGTCTGGGACACGGTGTTGCGCTTGGGCGGATGCGGGGCCGGATGGCGCGAGGACGGCGGCCAGGACGCACAGCGCTCGGGCGATCGGTCGAGCTGGAAGGAGGTTCATGCCGGGGATTGTTGTCCCGAGTGCCCAGCAAGTAAACCCCCTCCTGACTGGAGCGTCCATAATCGGGAGAAGGTACCGCCGAGGGCCAGCAATTCGGCGCGGGTCCCGGATTCGGACACCGTGCCATTTTCGATGACGAGGATGTGGTCGGCCCGAGCGATGGTCGAAAATCGGTGGGCGATGACGAGCGCCGTGCGTCCCTGCAAAAGGCGCGACGTGGCCTCCTCGATGAGGCGTTCGGTTCGCGGATCCACACTGGCGGTTGCCTCGTCGAGGATCAAGATCTCGGGATCACACGCGAATGCGCGCGCGAGTGCCAGGATCTGCCGTTCTCCCGACGAGAAATTTCCGCCGCGTTCACTGACCTCGGTTGCAAGACCCTCGGGGCGGGATTGAAGGAAAGTTTCACCGCCCGCGTTCACGATGGCATTTCTGATCGCGCCTGGGTCGGTTTGGCGACCGATACCCACGGCTTCGGCAAGGGATCCAGAAAAAAGAAACGGATCTTGTCCAACCAGCACCATGCGTCGGCGCAAGGTTTCCACCGGCATGAGGCGCAGATCTTGTCCATCAAGCAGCACGCGACCCGAGACCGGATCGAAGAGCCGCAACATCAGCTTGATGATCGTGGACTTTCCGGCACCCGTTGGTCCAACAATGGCGACGGTTTGACCCGCCTTGATTTGAAACGAAACCCGATCGAGGACCGGGGTGTCAGAACGATAGGAAAAGTCGACTTCGTCGAATACGACCTGGCCCGCAGGTGCGGGGGCGGTGGTTTCCGCAACGGTGAGTGCGGGCGCATCCAAATCACGCGAATCAAGCAACTCGAAGATGCGTTCCGACGAGGCCATGGCCTGTTGCATGACGGTGAACTTGGTCGACAGATCCCGAATGGGCGCGAAGAACTTGGTGAGGTATTCGATGAAGGCGACCAACACCCCGAAGGTCAGGGTGTTGGTGAAAATGCGCGCGCCGCCATGCCACAAAAGCGCCGCGACTGCGAAGGCGCCCACCGCCTCGACCACGGCATAGAGCGCGGCGTCCGACGAGATTGCCCTGGCGCTGGCGCCGCGCAGATCGCGGTTGCGTTCATCGAACTGGCGGGCCGTGCGTTCCTCTTGCGCGAAGGCCTGGACCACCCGGATCCCGGACAGATGTTCTTGCACAAAGGTATTCAGAATGGCGACGCGGGTTCGGATGGCGCGAAAGGCCTCTCGAACCAGCTTGCGAAAAATCCAGGCGATCCCGAACAAAATGGGAGCGGTACCCAGCGAGAACAATGCCAAGTGAACATCGAGTGCAAAGATTGCGACCAGGATCATGGCCAGCTTGAGCACGTCGGTAATCAGACTGACAATACCGGCCGCGAACATTTCTGTTAACGATTCGATGTCGCTCGTCAGTCGCGTCATCAATCGACCGATGGGTGTGCGATCGAAGAAGGCCTGTGACAAACGCAACACGTGTTGGTACACCGCGCGGCGCAGATCGCTCATGGCTTGCTGGCCAACCCTTTGCATCAGGTAGACCTGCCCAAACAAAACGGCGTATTGCGCCAACAAAGCGACCAGATACAGCGCGCCGATCCGATCAAGCCCCGCCAGCTTGCCGGCAGCGATGTGTTCATCGATGGCGATCTTGAGCAGGTAGGGTTGGGCCAGCTCGAAGACGCTTGAAAGCGGCAGCAGACACATGGCCAGCAACATCTGAAATCGGTACGGCGTTACGAAGGAAAGCGAGCGCAGCAACAGCGTGCGATCAAGTAGCTTGCCGTACAACGTTTCGCCGTCGCTCGGCGCAGGGTTGCTGCTCTGGCGTCTCATGCGACCTCCCCGGCCGCGCGCGCGGCGTTGGATTCGCCAAGCTGTTCGCGGTACAGGCGCGCGTAGGGGCCATCGACCATCGACAGGTCGGCGTGTTTGCCTCGCGCCACGACGCGGCCACCTTCGAGTACGAGGATCTCGTCTGCGTGTGCAACGGCCGCCACCCGGTGCGAGACAATGATCGTCGAACGGTTTTTCATGATGGGGATCAAGTTGAGGAGGATTTCGCGCTCGGTTTCGGCGTCGACCGAGGAAAGCGCATCATCAAGAATCAACAGTTGACCATCCGCTGCCAGCGCCCGCGCCAGTGCCACGCGTTGTCGCTGTCCGCCGGAAAGGGTGATGCCTCTTTCACCCACAACGGTATCGATCCCAGCGGGAAACTCTTTCAAGTCGCGTGAAAGTCCCGCGGTTTGCGCGGCCCGGAGTCGCGCGTTGCGAGCGCCTGCCGAGGGATCTTCCCTGCGGGAGCCAAAGGCAATGTTCTCGTCGATGGTTGCCGAAAACAGAAACGCATCCTGAGGTGCATAGGCACAGATCCTGCGAAGATCGCTCAGCTTCAGTTCGCGAACATCGACATTATCGAGAAAAAGTTGCCCGTGCCCGACCTCGCAAAGGCGCAGGATGGCATCACACAACGTGCTTTTACCGCCGCCGGTCCCTCCCACAATCGCAAGGGTTTCTCCCGGCGCAAGGCGGAAGGATACGTCGTGTATGACGGTTCGCCCCTCGCGCTCGATTTTGAGGTTTCGTGCCTCGAGGATGGGTTGCCGCGCGGGGATCGAGGCCGTTTCGGGCTGCGCTTCGGCCGGTGTTTCGAGCACGGCGGCGATGCGCGACCAGCCGGCAAGGCCGCGCTGCCACAGGGAAAGTACCCATCCGAGCGCCAGCGTCGGCCATGCCAAATAGGCGAGATACGCATTGAACGCCACGAGTTGTCCGACCGTCATGCGACCGCCGAGGACTTCGTGACCTCCCATCCAAAGCACGATAAGGGTGCCGATGCCGCCCGTGATCGCGAAGAGGGGTCCGAGGATCCCCCGCGTTCGAACGAGCTGCAAAGAACGGCGCAAATAGGCCTGGTTTTTGGCCTCGAATTTTTCGCTGCGCAGCGCTTCGAGACCATAGGCGCGCAGGGTGGTGATGCCGGCGAGATCTTCTTGTAGATGCGTGGACAACCGTCCCATCTCGTCCTGCAACTCGCGACTCGCGTGATAGATGCGACGGCTGGACAGTTGTGCGAGCGTGATCACGATGGGCAGGGGTATGAGTGCCACAGCGGTCAACCTTCCGCTGAGGTTGACCATCAAAACCACGGTTGCGACGTAGACAATGAGGGTGTTCGCGAAATTGAGGACGCCGGCGCCAAAAAGCATCCGCACGGCCGTCACGTCATTTGTCATACGAGACATCAGGTCGCCTGTCGGATGCCGTTGGTAAAACGATTGCGGCAATTTCAGAAGGTGAGCAAAGAGCGTCGTGCGCACGTTGTATTCGACATCCCTTGCCGCGTTGAAAATCAGGATTCGCGACGTGGTTCGAAACGCCGCCTGCAATGACGCGAACGTGACGATGAAGAGGACGCTTTGGCCCGTTACGGAAAGGGCGTCGGGGGCGCGCCTGTGGAGGGCATCGACCGCCCGGGCGAGTGACCAGGGGATGGCGAGACCGAGGGCGGTTGTCCCACCGAGGGCCAGCACGCCGAGGCCAAAACGCCATCCCTCTCGCCTTGCGATTCGGAGCAATGCGGCAATCGAGAAACCGGATGTTTTTGCTGAACTTTTTGGCAACGGGGCGTTCCGGCGTTCTTTATGGATGTCTTTGACCCGGACCGTCCCGAGCGGTTACTGTATGAACCGAGGGGGCCCGCGCGTCCAATAGGATGTTCGAGACCCTTCGCTGATGACGAAAAGGAACTCCGTTTGATGAAATCCCGACTTTTCTTAATTGCTGGTCTGATCGTGGCTTCGGCCACGGCACAGGTTTTCGTGCAACCCCTCGCAATGGCGCAAACCGAGGACCAGAAAACCAAGGCGCGCGAACATTTCAAGAACGCCCGTCGGCTTTACGATCTCGGCAAGTATAAAGACGCGATCGAGGCTTACCAGCAGGCCTATCTGAACGTCGAAGATCCGGTCTTCCTGTACAACATCGCGCAATCGTATCGTCTCGACAATCAGCCCGAAGAAGCGATCCGGTTCTACAAGACTTACCTGCGCCGCTCACCCGAAGCCGGCAACCGAGCCGATGTCGAACAAAAGATGGCGGAGCTGCAAAAAGAGATCGAAACGAAACAGGCGAATCAGCCGCCGAAAACAGAGCCCAGGCCCGAGTCACCTCCGGTCGTGGTTCAACCACCGCCACCGGATCCTTCGACGGTAACGCCACCGCCTCCGGATGTATCGGTCGGGGCGACGACGGCTCCGCCTACCTCGGATGACAGCCCAACACTCGCTTACGGACTGCTCATCGGCGGCGGCGCGGGCGTGGCACTTGCAACCATCTTCGGCGCTGTCGCGAACTCCAAAGCCAAGACGCTCGAGTCGGCAACCGTTTTCGACCCTGCCGTGGAACGTTCGGGCAAGGCTTTCAATACGGCGGCCGTGATTTTTGGTGTTGCCGGTGTTGCCGCCGCGGGCACGGGTCTTTACCTGTTGCTGACGCGCGACTCGTCTACCGAAGCGGCACAATCCAGTGGATCGCGGGTTGCGTCGAATCGGCGGTCGCTGTCGGTTTTCCCCGCCGTTGGGCCGGGCTACGCGGGCGCAGGTGCGGGGTTTAATTTCTAATGCAGGAGCCTATGACCATGAATCGTATTATGTACTACGTTTGTGCCCTGGCGATGGGCGTTGCGGGAACCATGGTGGGTTGTTACAACCCGGAACTCGCAAACAAGACCGATCTGCGTTGTGCGCCGACAGGTAAAAAATGTCCGGATACCCTGGTTTGCAACGAAGTCACCAACTTCTGCGTGGCCAAAACGACGGGGACGGGTGGTACCGGCGGCGTGGGGACCGGTGGGACGGGCGGCGTGGTCGTCAACGGAGGCACGGCTGGAACGACGAGGACCGGTGGCACCGGTGGGACGCAGGCGATGTGCATTGGTCCGTTGCCGACGGCATCATGTTCGGTCGCAACGCAGACGCGGGGCATTTGCGATCCGGTTTGCCAACGAGGCTGTGCTTGCGATCAACGGTGTGCGATTTCCGGCACTGAGGCCGATTGTGTTGCACCCCGTGGCGTGATTCAAGTTGGCGAAAGCTGCAACCCAAAGGTCGATGCGTGTCGCCCGGGCGCCGTTTGTTTGACCGAGTGGGCGGAAGCGAAATGCGGAAGTCATTGCTACCGGAACTGTCGCGTCGACGCTGATTGTGGAATGGGCGCGCACTGTACCGTTGATCTCGAGTTGCAGGGGGCGGTGCTGCCGGTCAAAGTCTGCGATAACGCTCCGGAGAATTGCAGCCCCATCTTTGGGAAAGGGGCGTGCGGCAACGCCCAATTGCATCCGTATCCCAGCTTTGGCTGTTACCTCATGGGAACCGACTACCCAGACGAGGCAACGTGCGAGTGTGCCGGTGTAGTAAAAGAGGGTGAAGCTTGCAAATATGAGCGCGAGTGTCTGCCCGGTCACACCTGCATAGAAGGCGCCAACAATATTGGCTATTGCCGCAAGGTTTGTCCCCTGCTCGCTCCGGTAGAAGCCAACACGATTTGCGGCGGTCCAACCTTCCGCTGTGCCTCCTACTTCGGGTCGAAGCAGTTCGGCTATTGCATCGCGAGGTAGCGCTCTTCGACGTGTCTACGCGCGGTAGATGATAATCAGAATCGCCGCGCCGTAGACGAAGAGGTTTGCGAGAAACAACTTGTCTCGCAACATCGAATCCGTGGGGCTCTCGGCGTCTTTCTGGTTCAGCACCATGGAAAGAAAGCGTGCGATCCCGATGACGACAAAGGGGATCGTGAACGCGAGGGCGCGGGTCCCAAAGAATTCGAGTGCGTGGGCGGACTGCGTGTAAGACGAATACGCAGCCACCGTCAGAATGGCAAGCACGACCAGCAAGGGCCGCAGAGTCGACATCTGGTACCGTTCCAGCACCTCACGGGTGAGGCCCCGATCACCCGCAACGCGCAGCTCGTGTGCCCGCTTGCCGAACCCCAGCATCGACGCAAGCAGCAGCGTGCATACGAGCAGCCACAGCGACGGTGGGACGGCAATCGCATGGGCGCCACCGAGAACCCGCAAGAGGAATCCGGCGGCGATGCAAACCACATCGACGAATGCAATGTTTTTGAGCCGAAGCGAATAGGCGATGTTCAACACAAAGTAGGCCGTCGCTACCGTGGCGAACCAGGGGGAAACTAGAACAGCACCCATGAGAGCGCTCACCGAGAAGCCCGCAACGAGCGCTCGGGCTGTCGCCATCGGTAGGGCGCCCGAGGCAATGGGTCGCCTACGCTTGGTGGGGTGGGCCCGGTCTTTTTCGACGTCGACGATATCGTTGAGGAAGTACACCGAGCTTGAAAGGATGCAAAAGCACGCAACGGCGGCGATGCAGCGCCAGAGGGCGCCCTCGTCACCCACCCGCTGGGCAAAAACCAGGGGGGCTGCCACGAACAGGTTCTTGATCCACTGGTGAGGGCGAGCCGTGCGTAAAACGGCCCATGGCGACAGACGGACGACTGCGGCTGGGGGAGTCATGCAATTCGATAAGAAAAATCGCGATTAACGAGCCGACGAGGGAAGAGCAAGGGCGACCTTGGTGTTGTAACCTACGGGACGCAGCATGGATGAACAAGGGCGGGATTTCCAGAACCCTGCCGCCGAGGCGGAAGGGCAGATCGCGTCTTTGACGGGTGGTGGATCTTCGGACGAGCAGCTCGTCGAGCTCGCCAGGAAGGGCGATTTCGACGCCTTCGATACCCTGGCGACCCGACACCAAGAGCGTCTTTACCGGCTGGGCGTTCGAATGCTTCGCAATGAACACGATGCGCAGGAAGTGGTTCAAGAATCACTCCTGTCGGCCTGGAAGAATCTTGCGAAATTCGAGAGCAAGTCTCAATTCGGCAGCTGGATTTACCGAATCGCGGCCAATGCTGCGTTGATGATGTTGCGCACGCGCCGTCGACATCCCGAGGCGCCTCTTGAGGAAGCGGGGCTTGGCGAGTCGGACGAGGTACCGACCGGGACAATGGTCAGCGACTGGTCGAAACGTCCCGATACCGAGTTTCAGTCTTCGGAGTTGCGGGCGCACATTCAGGCCGCCGTGGATGCGCTTCCGGAGCAGTCGCGCGTCGTCTTCGTTATGCGTGACGTCGAGGAAATGTCCACCGAGGAAACGGCCGAGTTGCTCCAGCTCAGCGTTCCTGCCGTCAAGACGCGGCTCCATCGCGCTCGACTCATCTTGCGAGAGGAAATCGGTCGGTACTTCGATGCGCACTAGGTGTTGCGCGCGGATGCTCACTGGTTTCCTCGGCCTTTTGTCGAGCGCTTCTACACTGGCCGCCGACGGGGGTCCCTACGCGCCCGAGCTTTCCGATGCGGTTGCCCAACTTCGGGACGAAATATCGCAACCTTCTGCCATCGGTCCTCTCACCCGCGTGTTGTCTCTTGTTGGCAAAGTTCCGGATGCGTCGATCGACACCATTGTTCGGCAAGTTGCGGATAACCCCCGTACCCATCCCCTTGTGGCAGCGCAGGCCTCGTATGAGACGGCCCGGTTCGATGGCTTGTTTGGCCGTGATACGGAATCGATGCAAAGGTATCGTGCGCTGGGAATGATTGAGTCGTTTTGGGCGCTCGGCCCTTTCGAAGGGCAGGCTCGTGGCGAGAGCAACCCGTCGCTGCCCTCTGATACGCAACACATTGATCCGGTTGAAACGCGAACGTTTCCCGGCAAGTTGCCCGGCCAGGTGGTCGCATGGCGACGAATTCCCGATATGGCGCAAGAAGGTGCTTTTGTTGTCGACGCGGTCCTTCGCCCCGATACAGAAGCCCTCGCGCTGTTGATGACCCATGTGCAAAGCGAAAAGGCCACGTCGGTGGCGTTGCGACTGGGTACGTCGGGGCCGTGGAAAGTTTGGTGCAACGGCCAGGTGGTAGGGCAGGGAACGGCCGAGCGTTCGGCGCGTCTCGACCAAGAAACGTTGGGTTTGCGCCTCGACCGTGGGGACAATCAGATCGTGATCCGAACGTCGGTGCGGGAAGGGGCCTGGCGGGTATTTGCCCGACTGACTGCACTGGATGGCCGTCCGCTGCGGGGTGTCCGGGTGTCCCTCGATGGAAAACGCAATGCGGTTCTGACCGACAAGGCCGATCCTGATGTGGCACGCTTGGTCGATCTGAAGACGCTTTTGGAGCAGTCCCTCTTGCGTGCCGATCGGGGGAACGACGACGTCTCGAAGCGACGGGCTCGCTTGGATCTTGCGTCGTTTCACTACCTTGTGCATCCGGATGACATTGAATCGAAGACGGTGGAAACCGTGTTGCAACTCGACGATTTGGCACCTTCGAAGGCTGTCTCGCCCGAGGAGGCTTTGCTGTTCGCCCGCGTGAGCAGTAAGCCCGATCAGGTAAAGCCCGTTTTGCGGCGAGCACTGGCAAACGAACCGCAGCCCCACGCGTTGTGTTTGCTTCGCCATGAACTTGGTCTGCAGATTCGACGCGACGGCAATGAAGGGGCGGACGCGGAGGCTCGTGCGCTGTTTTTTGAAGCGATCGCGGCGGACGCGACCTGTTGGCCAGCCACGCTCGCACAGGCACACCTTTACCGAGACGCCGGTTTCCCGCTGCAGGCGCAGACCCTGGTCGAAGGTTTGTGTGAGCGATTCCGGGATGTGCCAGTGCTCGAGCGAGAGCGTCTTTCTGGCCTTGATTCAACCATGCGGACGCGCGAAGGCGACGCGTTGGCGCTGCAACTGTGGAACAAAACACCCGGCGATTATGAGTTGAGGGATCGCTTGATTACGTCCTCACGCGCGGCCCGCGACACGGCTGGCGTGATGGCGCATCTTGAGTGGACGGCGACCCGCCACAAGGCCTTGCTGCACCGGACGCTGGAGCTTGCAGAATGGATGGAAGGCGCGGGCGATCCGGCGAAAGCGATTGCACTACTTGAGACTACCGCCGTACGTTTGCCTGACGATCCCACGCTGCAAATTCGCCTTGGCGAGCATCGCGCACGGGTTCACGATGTTGCGGGCACGATCGCGGCCTGGGAGCGGGCACTGGTGTTACGGCCCCAGAATCCCGAGTTGCGGCGCGCACTTGAACGGATGCGATTCGACAACTCGACGGCTTCGGCGGCTGACTCGAACGATCTTTCGTTGACCTATGCCATCGATGCCAATCCACTTGCGCGTGATGCAATCGAACATCCGCGGGCCGACGGCGCACCGTCGGAGATTTTGGCCGAACGTCGCGTGGTTCGTGTTCACCCCAACGGCCTGTCGGAGGTGTTCGCGCAACGGGTTGTTCATGTTCGTACGGAAAGCGCGGCCCGCGATAACCAAGAATTCATGGTGCGGTATGTACCGGGTGAACAAGAGGTCGATGTTCACGTCGCGCGGGTGTATCGTCGTGGCCTGTCCGGCGTGATCGAGGTTTTGTCCGCCACGGGACGTGACGATCGGGACCTGTCCGAACCTTGGTACGGGCTGTACTACGACAACCGCGCCGACGTGGTGATGTTCGAGGACCTTCGAGCGGGCGACGTTGTGGAACTGCAATACTCGCTTTCGGATGTGGCGTACCACAATGAAATGGCGGACTACTTCGGCGATCTGAATTTTGTCGCCGATACGGTGGGCAAGCGTTCCTGGGAGTATTTCCTGCTTGTTCCGTCAAGTCGCCCGATCTATTTCCACGTGCCAACGCTTCCCGGGTTTCGGCACGAGACGGATACCCAGTCCGGTGTCACTGTGCATCGTTTTACTGCAAAGGATGTGCCGCCAATCGAGGCGGAATCGCTGATGCCAGGGTGGACCGAGGTTGCGCCCTATGTTCACGTCAGCACGTACAAAAATTGGGATGCGGTCGGTGCATGGTACTGGAAACTGGTTTCCGATCAGTTGGTTCCCGACGACCTCGTGCGCAAAGCCGCTCACAATGCGGTCGTGGGTCTCTCCGAGGCCGTCGACAAGGTGAAAGCCATCCATGCGTTTGTCATCAAGGCGACGCGCTATGTTGGCCTCGAATTCGGAATTCACGGATACAAACCGTACCGCGTTTCACAGATCCTCGCGCGACGGTTCGGGGACTGCAAGGACAAGGCATCGCTCATTGTCGCCATGTTGGCTGAGCTGGGGATCGATGCGGAACTGGTTTTGCTGAGAACACGGCGAGGTGGCCGGATTGAAACCGAGCCGGCTTCTCTGGCGATCTTCGATCACGCGATCGCTTACGTTCCCTCGCTGGGTCTGTATTTGGACGGGACCGCGGAGTTTTCGGGCATGGCGGAGTTACCCTACCAAGATCAAGGCGTCACGGCATTGCACGTCAACGCGCGTGGTGCGCGTCTGGTGCAGACGCCGGTACTTCCAGCCGCGAACAACCGCGTGACACGTCGTTGGATCGCGACGCTTGATTCGAAGGGTGGAGCCAAGATCGACGAGGAGGTGACATTGGCGGGACAGTCGGCGCCAGAGTGGCGAAAGCATTACCAAACCGAAGGTGAGCAGCTTGAACGGTTCCAAAAAGCGTGGCGCGAACGAAACCCCGGCACGAAAGTACAGTCGCTGGCGATGGTGGGAATCGGTGATCCCAATGCTGAAGTTAAAACGACCTGCACGGTGGAAGTACCGTCGCTTGCCGTGTTGCGAAATGGCACTCTGGAAGTTCCCGTGGTGGCAAGAAGCGCCCACTACGTGCGGTCCTACGCACGGGGCGCTGCGCGGGATCACGAACTTGTGTTGGCCTATCCGTGGCAACACGACGAAGCGTTGGAATACCACCTCCCAGAAGGGTGGGAGGTTTCCCGGTTGCCGTTGCCGCGTTCGGTAAAAACCGATTTTGGCACTTTTGACTTGAAGGTGAGTTCGTTTCCGGAGAAACGCCTCGTGCGTGTCGAAACCCACCTCGAAGTCTCGCAGCATCGCTATCAAAAGGATGTTTATCCCGCGTTTCGTACCTTCCTGTCGACCATCGATCAACTTCTCTCTGACGCGGTTGTCATCCGTCCGGGCCCGGAGGCCGAAAAGTGAAGCGCTATCTTCTCGTATTGTCGATTGTCTTGGGGGGATGTGCGACGGTACGTCCGGCTGCGCCCCGGTTTGCTGTCGAACCGTCGTTGCAATC
The DNA here is from genome assembly GCA_034439895.1 of Deltaproteobacteria bacterium. Classification (GTDB taxonomy): domain Bacteria; phylum Myxococcota_A; class Polyangia; order Fen-1088; family Fen-1088; genus JAWXBF01. The sequence continues at coordinate 11,019 of JAWXBF010000041.1, read as the reverse complement.
CGCATGGGAGATGGCGAGCTCGGGTGAGCTCACGCAAGCCAAGAAAACGCTTTCCCATGTGCGTGCGCAAGCTCCGGGTGTGCGGCTTTCACTGCTCCTTCGAGCGTTGATCGCGAATGAAGAGGCCCGATCAGTTGCCGCGCTTTCCGATGTGGTCTCCGTTCTGGAAACGGCACCCCGCGTTCTCGGTCCGATCGAGTCGATGGTGGATGATGCAGCCTTGTCGATCGTAGCGAGCTTGTTGGGGGAAGCTTCAGACCGGGTTCTCGAAGATCGTGTTCTCTCGCTGGCGACGCAACATCGGAGTTGGCCCGCGCGCATGGCACTCACCATGCTTTGGGAACAGATCGCGCGCAGCCGTGGTGACGAGTCGCTTTTGGCAGAACGCGCGCGGCAAAGCGGATGCATCAAGAACTTTGTGCGTATCGGGCGAGCCGGTGGCCTTGCCGTCAGTGATCTGCTGTCGAAGCTCACGGACGCATCCAAAACAAGCGCGCCGCTTTTCGCATCCGGCTGCCAACAATGGCTGCTTCCGGTGGATGCCCTGCCTGGCGCAGAGATCGTCCAATCGACGTTCGAGACGGGCCCGGGTTTGCACACGGTCGCACTGGATTATTCCGGCATGGCGGCGTTTCGCATTGATGGTGGGCCCTGGCACCAGCATGGATCGACACGAGTCTATGGACCGGCCCGCTCTGCGAGTGTCGTTTCGTTGCAAGGCGGCAACCACGTAATCGAGCTTCGGTTGGCGACCTACGGTGCCGGCGCATCGTTTTTACTGGCCGCTTTCGCCCGTTCGGACAATGCGGAAGCACGGGACTGGCGAACGGTGGGCCATACGCCCGAGGCCGGGGGCGAAGAGGGTGTGTTTTTGGATCTACTCCTCGCGCTCGCGGCCCATTTGGAGGGGGATGTGGAGCGGATCCTCGAACAGTCACGACGACTGGGTGATTCGCCCCGGTCGCCGATCGTCGCCGCGGTCCTCGCGCGGTTGACCATGGCCGACCCTTCGCGACCACGATCCATGGTTCGGGATCGCGCGCGGAGTCTTTTCAATCGTGCGACGCAGCTCGCTCCAAGTTTTGCGCGCGCGTGGTGGTCTCTCGCGGAACTTGAAGCTCAGGATGGTCGCAATCGAAGCGCGTTGCGTTTGACCGAGCGGGTAGGGTCAATGGTTCCCGCGTTTTGGCCAAACCTCCTTTCAACCCACCGGCTCGCCTCGGCTTTGTCGCTTGAGTCCGTCTCGGATGTTGCGCTTGACGCCGCAATTGCGGCCGTCGACCATGGTGCCCACGGTCAAGGTGGGTGTGCCGTGTTGGAGTCGGCCGCAATGCGGGCCGAACGTCGCCATCGGCAAGCAGAAGAAGCCTTGTATGTAAAACGACTTGCTGCCTGCGATGCGACCAGCCTGCATCTGTCAGGTTGGCTTCGTCAGCAGCGTCGCTTCGACGAAGCGCTGGCGGCAATCAACCGTGTGTTGCGTTTGTACCCAGGGCACGGTTGGGTACGGGACGATCGGATAACGTTGTTGGTTGCTGCTGGTCGTACCCGTGAGGCCATTGATACCTTGCGCTCTGATATCGCCGATTTTCCGGCCGAATCAGCCAAAATATTGCGTTTGGTCGATCTGTTGAGCTCGATTGGTCAGCAGAACTTGGGCAGGTCTCTCCTCGAGACGTCGCTCGTCGCGTTTCCGGTGGACGCCGAAACCAGGCGCGCTGCTCGGGCAGCGGGTCTTCCCTTGCCGCTGGATGCGCATCGGCTCGATGGGTTGGCGGTGGTTCAGGCATTTTCGTCGTCGGGTCGAAAATACCAGGCGCCCGCAGTTTTGGTTCTGGACAGGACGGTTGAACAGCTTCATCCCGATGGCGCGCGCGAGATTCTCACGCACAACATCGTTCGGGTTCAGAGTAAAGAGGGTATCGATCGCTGGGGGGAGGTTTCCGTTCCATCCGGTGCAGAGTTGCTGCGATTGCGAACGATCAAGTCGGATGGTCGCGTGCTGCAACCAGAGTCTATCGCCGGCAAGGAAACAATTTCCGCACCCGAACTTGAAATCGGCGACTACATCGAGTGGGAAACGTTGGAGTTGGTTGCGCCGGTCTCGGCGTTTGCGCCGGGTTTCGTGGGCAATCGTTTTTTCTTTCAGTCTCCCGAGGCGCCGCTCGACAGGAGCGAATACTGGATGGTGATTCCATCGGGGATTGAACTTCACATGGATGCGCGTGCGGGCGCACCGAAGCCGCTCGTCGAGTCCACTGAGAAAAAGACGCAAGTTTGGAAGTTTTCAGCCCACGGGATGCCGCAGCTTTTTGCTGAACGCAGCTCCGTGGATGCGCGCGAATTTATTCCATCGGTTCGTCTGTCGGCAGGGGTCGGTCCCGCCAACTGGATTCGTTACCTTGGCGAACAGATCCGAACTTCCGCGCGGGGTACGCCCGAGTTGCGACGATTTGCACTGAAGCAATTTGGCGGGGTGGCCGATCCGGCCGAAGCGATCGTTCGCTGGGTTGGGCGCCACATCGAGAACGAAGGCACGTGGGATTCACAAGCGAGCTTCGCACTCGCAAAAGGAAGGGGAAGTCGCTTCGCGCTTATCCTTGCACTGGCTGACGCTGTGGGCCTCCACGTCGAGCCGGTGGTTGCGCGTTCCCTGAATCTGTCGTCAGCAGAAGCGGCTCCCGATATTCACAACTTCGAGGACTATTCCGAACTCGTGTTGTCATTCGCGCCGGACAAAATTTCAGGGTCGGCGTGGCACAGCACATGGCGCCATGCCTACCCCGCGCTGAGGTACGCGGGACTCGACCATCTGCCTTCCCACTTGGCAGGTGCCCCTTTCGTGCGTTTGCAGAACGAACGGGAGACAGGTTTGTTGCCGCGCAATGAACAGGATGATCGCCAGGTAACCATCGAGGCGGCGGTGGCGGCGGATGGTGGAGCGCACTTTGAGGTGGAGGAGACTCTGCTTGGTATTCCGTCATACGAATGGGTCGAATCCCTCGAACAACTGGGAGACGACAAAAAGAAACTCAATCGCGAGTTCGAACGCGGATGGCTCGCCCATCACTTTCCCGGTGCCGAATTGAAACGTCTGGTCGTGGAAAGCGCTCGCGACGCACCCGAAAGAACCCGCCTCCGCTACATCTTTAACGTCCCGAGATTTGCGGCGATGGGAGGCGATACCCTTACCGTGCGCCCGGCGTTTTTTGGATCCAATCTCGGACGGCGTTTCGCCAGCGAAGCCGTGCGAACAACGACGTTGCGCATGACCCGCGACATTCCCTTGACGATGCTCGTGAAAATGAGGTTTCCGGCGGGCAGTCGTGTGATTGACGCGGGCTTTTCGGAAAACCTCGATCTTTCGGTTCCCGGTTTTGTGTTCGATGAACGTCGGACGGCTGCCGGTGCGCTCGGAAATCACGGGGCCGTGGTCGTTGTCGAAAGGCGTGTCCGTGTTCCGATTGCCAGAATCGCTCCGGCAAACTACCCACGTGTGGCACCGTTGCTGCGCAAAACCGACCAGCTTGAGTCGTCGCCCATACGGGTGAGATTGCCAGCACCTGCCAGCATCGGCGATACTGGGGCTCGATGAAAATCGTTGTACTCGGCGCGGGGTCGTGGGGGACGGCCCTTGCTTGTTTGTGCGCCGGGCAAGGGCACGAGGTCACGTTGTGGGGTCGTTCGCCGGATGCCGTGCAAACGATGTCCGATCGTCGTTGCAATGATCGTTACCTTCCCGGAATCAGCTTTCCCACAAACTTGAAACTGCAATCCGATGTTCAGGTAGCGCTGTTGCGGCAGGAGCTCGCGATCGTCGCGATGCCCTCGTCGGCCATCTACTCGGTGATCTCCGTAACGGAATTCAAGGGTCTGGTTGTCTGCGCGTCGAAGGGATTGCAACCCGATACGGGAGAAACGCTGGATGTGCTGATAGGTTCCCTGTGGCCTTCGGCTCAGGTGGTACTTTTGTCCGGTCCCACGTTCGCCGTCGAGATTGCACAGGGAAAACCAGCCGCGGTCGTGGCAGCCAGCCGTGATGCGATTGCAGCACAGGCAGTTCAAGCTGCGATGTCGTGTGAGATCTTTCGTGTCTACACCTCTTCGGACGTTGTCGGGGTCGCGATTGGTGGTGCATTGAAGAACGTCATCGCCATCGCGGCTGGATGTTCCGATGCCCTCGGATTCGGAACCAACGCCCGGGCGGCGTTGATCACGCGCGGACTCAATGAAGTTGGACGTCTCGCGGAGCGACTCGGCGGCGATCCATTGACTCTTTCGGGGTTGGCCGGGCTCGGTGATCTCGTCTTGACCTGTACGGGCGAGCTTTCCCGCAACCGCACGATTGGTTTCGCCCTGGGAAGGGGAGAACACTTGTCGGCCGTCTCGGCGCGCCTCGGACAGGTCGCCGAAGGCGTCGAGACTGCCGAGACCGCGCTGCGACTTGCGGAGCGACTCGGCATCGATATGCCCATAACGAGACAGGTGGCGGCCGTGCTGTCGGGCAAAGCCACGGCCCGCGAGGCGGTTGCGACCTTGCTTGCCCGCGAAGTTAGTAAAGAACGCTGAACGCGGTTGTCACAGGACGATTTGCAGCTTGCGGCGGTATTCGCGCGACAGTTCCGGGTTTCGACCGGGCATGTCGAGGTGATCGAATATCGCCACCATATGTTTGCGGGCGGCCGCATCGTTGATCGTGGCACTGCGTGATACGCTTTCCAGGAGCGCATCCAGCGCATCGACCACGCTTGCCGAACGAAGGTAGGCTGCTGCGAGGTCTAGACGTGCATCGTGATCACGCGGTGTTGCTTCGACGCGAGCCAGCGCCGAGGCAACATCAAGCTCCGGCGATCGGTCGGCAAGGTCCGCGAGTCGGAGCAGTGCGTCGACACGCGGAAACAATTCGTGTTGCGGTTTGACGCGCGCGAGCAGTGGCCTTATCTCCTCACGCGATTTGGCCTGCGCGAACAGAGCGTGTGCCAGATGGAAGGCTGCCGCCTCGGCGGTATCGCCTGTGTCCGTGAGCGTTCGGAGGATCGCGATTCCCTCGTCGATTGCCCCGGCTGAAAGTGCCGCAAGCGCACCTTCGAGTGAGCCAACGCCAACGGTTGGGGCCAACCGCGCTAGGAATTCTCGAATCGCGGGCACGGGAATCACACCCGTAAATTCGTCCACCATCTGGCCGTCGCGGAAGGCCTTCACGGCGGGGATCCCTCGGATCCCAAACTGCGACGCGAGATTGGGATCTTGGTCGGTATTGAGCTTGCAGAGCTCGACACGACCGCCCAGGGCCTCGATTTCCTTTTCGAGCAGGGGACCCAGGGTCCGGCAGGGACCGCACCAGGGCGCCCAGAAATCCACGAGAATGGGAACGGTCTTGGACCGCTCGATGACCTGTTCCCGAAAGGTCGCCTCGGTGACATCTCTGATGATGGGCAAGGTAGACATGCCTTTGTTTTTAGCACCTTGGCGGTGTCGCCGCGCGGTCAACGGGATCCCAGGTTATTCTGCCGTGCGTTGCCGATTTTCCGCCTCACCGATGCGCCGGCGTTGTTTCCGGATCCCAAGCTGGCAGAGCCCAACGGTTTGCTGGCGGTCGGAGGGGACCTGTCCGTGGAACGTTTGTTGGCGGCATACTCGACTGGAATTTTCCCCTGGTACGAGGATGGACAACCGCTCCTTTGGTGGTCTCCGGATCCACGCATGGTGCTACTCCCTACTGAACTGCATGTGCCACGCTCCCTCGCAAAGTTGATGCGGAAGGGCGAGTTCGAGTTGCGTTTCGACTCGGCCTTTCCCGAGGTGATTCGTGCCTGCGCCGAGCGCAAACGGCCGGGACAACGAGGCACGTGGATCACGAACGAAATGATTGCCGCTTACGAGGCGCTGTTCGAACAGGGCGTGGCCCACTCGGCCGAAGCCTGGTGGCAAGGATCGCTTGCCGGGGGTCTCTATGGCGTCAGTCTTGGGGGCGCGTTCTTCGGCGAGTCGATGTTTGCAACGAAACCGGATGCGTCCAAGTTCGCGTTCGTGGGTCTCGTAAAGTGGCTTGGCGCCAAAGGGATCTCGATCATTGACTGTCAGATGACCACAGCACATCTCACCCGATTCGGTGCACGGGAAATAGACCGCAAGCAATTCTTGCGGCATCTGGAACACGCGTTGCAAGTGCCAACCCTTTCCTCGCCATGGAAAGTGACCTAGCGTCCCTTACCGTTGAAGCTTGAGGTGAACCCCGCGGCCGGCATTCGCAGTGACCGTGCCGTCGCTGTCGACAAGGATTTGCTTTCCGCTTCGCAACTCGGTCAAGAGCGCGTGTGGATACCGCTGCATGAATCGTATCGCAACCGGTATGGGGACAGCGTCGAGCATGATCTCGATGGTCTGTTGCGTATGGATAACCTGGGCATTCACGGTGACGCCGTCGTCCTCGAATTGAAGCCTGCGTTCGAGCGACGCTCCGGCTTGCACCCTCGCCGGATAGACGTCGATGCGAAGCGGCGCCGACGGTCCGCCCTTGAGGTGCCGCGTATTCTCTGACAGGCGCGGCAGAAGCGATCCCTCCCGGACCAGTGCCACGTAGCCGCCAGGCATTGGAATCTGGACGTGGCCGGGTCCGTCGTGGCGCTGCGATACGTTATCGATTTCGTACCATCGACCGCGCGGAAGATAAACCTGTCGGGTGGGTTGGTCGCGGTCGAGCACCGGGGCAATCATCAGATCGCCGCCGAGAAAGTACTGGTCGTCGATGTCCCATACTGCGGGATCGTCGGGGATCACCAGTCCGACGTGTCGCAGGATAGGAAGACCGTTTTCTCGAAGCTGTCGTTCTGCTGCCCAGAATATCGGTTGCAAGGTGTACCGAAAACGCATCACATCTCCGATGCGGTCGTCCGTGTTGGACAGCATTCGCAGCAAGGTCTTCGCCGGTCCTATTTGCACGAGGGGTGACAAAAGTCCCAGGATGGAGGCAGTCTCGAAGACCGCGTCGTCCGTGCCACCTTCGATCTCGATCGATTGTCGGCCGTTTTTCGAGATTCCCGCGGATAAGTTGGCACGCAGCGCTGCCGCGATGTCGGGCGCTCTGCGAATCACAGTCTCGTCGCCCGTGCGTATCCATATCGGAGTGGAGCCTGCGGCTTGGTTAACTGCCGCCGCGAACTGGATTCGGAGATTGCCGGTCGCTTCCGCTCCCACGTGAGCAGGAAGTCGAGAAATATCGTTTGCGACGAAGGCTTGCACCCCGTCGCGTCGCAGCAGCGACAGTCCTTCCGCCCAAACGCGTGATGCCTCGGCCTTGCGCAGGTCCAATATCGTCCCGCGTGGAGAATCGGAGAACCGGATGATTCCCCTGGCGTCGCGCAGGACTAGGCCGCGCTTGCTGGCTTGCATCGTGGGTTCTTTGCCATCTGGCAAAAGCGGACTCACCTCAAGTGCCATGAAAATTCCGAGAGCCGAGAGTTCGGAGACCAGCGCTTTCGGTGTGGGATAACGGAACACGTTCCAGGCAAAGTCAACGCCCGCGGACTGACTGGCGTTTGCGGGCGTGGTCCACCACGACCGACCCAGATTCACGATGTCATACGGAACCCGATTCGCCCTGAGTTGTTCAATGGCGCGCTGTACGGAAGTCGTATCGGTGTGTTCGTCGAAGTTGATCCAGACGCCACCGAAAGGTTTGGGCCATTGGGTCGCATGGAAGAAAGTTTTGTTGTGCTGCGAAACCAGCGTTGCAAAATCTGGCGCCAGGAAAACGACCAGATCGAGCGCACCCGATTGCTCAATCGAAAGTGCGTGTGGCGTTTGTGCTGCGATATCCCAGGATGCGGGCTGTATTCCCATCAGGTGGACGCCCCATCCTTCGGTGGAGAAAAGTACTTCGGCGCCTTCGGCTGCGCCGTTCGGAAAATCGAAGCGCAATCCGCGTTTCTCGACCCGCCCGGCGGTTGCGCCCAGTCCAAAGAATCGTGCATTCGCAGCGACGGGAAACGAAACACTCATGCGTTCGGATGCGGGCGCCGTCCCCTTGATGATCTTGAGTGGCTCGACGCCGTCGGCACCAAGTGCCAGGCGGATTTGACCCTGGGTATCTCGCCACGACAACGAAAAGGGCGCTTGTCCGACTTCGATCCGAAATTCGGCAGCTCCCACTGTCCAGCCAACGTCGGTTGGCAGCAGCGTAACCGGGCTCGTCTCGAGGGCCAGGTCGGTGTTGGCGGCACCCGGCGCCGTCGACCGCCACAGTTGAATGCGATAACCGTGTGGCGAAACCATCGAGATTTCGCAGGTTGCGGGTTTGCCGTCTGAAAGTTCGACGGTGAAGCGTGCGTGGTTTCCTTCGAGCCGCGCGCTCGTGATCGCGGTTGGCTTTCCTTCGGAGGCTCTCCCCGTCAAGGCTAGGGTCGAAATCAGGAAGAACGGAACGATGCCCATCGCCCGGTTATACCTCACCGTCGCTGCCGATCGTCGGTTACGGGAACGCCCGGAGCAATGCGGACAGTCCGCGGTCAGCTCCCAGCAAGGCAAATACCAGAACAAGGTATTTCAACGAGAAGAGAAACATCGGCCTCGCGGGTTGGGTCGTGCTGCGCAAGAAGCGATAACCAAGCGCCGCAACGGCAGCCGCAAAAGGCCACCCGCCGACCCCTGTGAGCGGCAAGGCCAATGTCGCTATCACAGTTAAGAGTGCGAAAGCCCATGCCCAACGACGGGATGCGATTTCCGATTTAACGACCGTGATGATTTTGTGCCCAGCCTTCGCGTACTCATCACCGCGCATCAATCCGATGGCGATGAAGTGCGGCACTTGCCATGCGAACAACACGGCGAACAACACCAGTCCACCCGCATCGAGGCTGCCGGTGGCGGCGGTCCATCCCATCAACGGTGGCATCGCACCCGGGACCGCTCCGACCAAAAGCGAGGTCCAGGATATCTGCTTGAGCGGCGTGTAGGCGAAAACGTATGACGCCCACGCGATGAACCCCAGTAGTGCCGTCAAGCCGTTGGCTGCAACCGCCAGCATCGGCAACGACACACAAACAAGGACGGTACCCATCACCAGCGCGAATTCCGGTGAAATCCGTCCTGCGGGAAGCGGCCGCTGTGCGGTGCGGGTCATCCTTCTGTCGAGATCGCGCTCGATGTACATGTTGAGTGCGTTGGCCGATCCGACCAGCAACCAAGTCGCCATCGCCGCGTTGAGCCAGTTTGTCCAGGAGGACAGCGCCACTGGAGACAAGGCAAATCCTGCCGCGAAGGTGAAGAACACCAGTCCGGTCACCCGAGGCTTGGTTAGCGCAATGCAATCACGGAACAGCGCCGCCGATGGTCGTGGGGTGGTATTCGGGATCGCGTGCCGGGTCGCCAGCGTCATGCCCCATGCATTCGCCAACAACGCGACACCCACACCGACGTGGAGCCGAAAATCCGCACCACCAAGCAGGCCAATCCCTGCTTGCGCAAGAACCAACAACAGGACCGACGTGGCGAGTCCGCGCAGCCAGGGTCGTCCGTGCGCAGCCGCGATGGTTCCGCCCGCGGCGGCGGCGACAAGTAAAACCGTCACGAGCGATCCCACGGCGTGCATCGTTTGCAAGCCCTTGATATCCGCGGTTGCGACTGCGCCACCTTCGGCAACCGCGAGTGTGAAGCGCACCAATGCACCCATCAAGGTTTGGGCAACCAGGGTAATGGCCGCCACCAAGTTCAATCGTCGCACACCCGCGGCGAGGGGCGCGACGGTATCGGACAGTTCCCCGACGAAGAGCGGCCGAATGCGTGCCGCACAAAACACGCTGGCAAGCATCAGGAGCACGGCAACTGCGTTGAGTAGCGTATCGAGGGCGGCCGCTTTCGAGGCTACCGCCAAGGTTGTGTCGCTGTGCGCGCCGCCTCCACCGACGATGGCCATTGCCGACAAGCCGAATAAAACGGAAAACGCCCCCAAAACCGCCGCCGGGATAAGCGGCATCGGTCGGGAGCGTTCGGGCAGGGTAGGGACGTTGGATATCACCGGTTTGCGGGGTTTATTACCGCACCCGGGCGTCCTTGGGAACCCCTACTTGAAGTCGAAATTCAGGTCCAGAGGCTTACCAGCCTTGACCTCGACCTCTGCGGTCTTCGATCCGAACTTCTCGTGCCAGGCCTCCACGGTGTACTTGCCCGGGGGTACGTCGGGGAGGGTGTAGCTGCCGTCGGCACCGCTGACGGCGTAGTGCGCGTTGTCTACGACGACCACCCAGGCGGTCATCCAGGGGTGCACGTCACACTTGAAACGCACCACGTCACCAGTCTTGAATTTCTTCTTGATGGCAGGAAAGCCTTGTGGCTGCGCATTGTTGAACAAGGTGGCGGGGCCCTTGTAGGTGTGGACGTTGTGCAAGGTCTGGTCGCTGTTCTTGATTGCGACCGACTGGCCCGCTACCGCAACAGCCACGTGTGGGCTGTAGTTGCAGCCTTTTTGATCGAGAACGACCTCGGTGGCGGGTACCGCGGCATCGGCCGCAGCGCCTTTGGCAATCCGGACGACGACGTTCGCGATGCCACCCTTTGCATTAACGACAACGGACTCGTCGACGGCCTTGCCCTTCGCGCAAAACGGATCCGATTTCATGTTTAGCTCGGCGGCGGCGGCAACCTTGCCAGCGAACTTCGCAGAACCCTTGATCGTCCCACCCTCTGCGTGGGAGGTCGCCGGCATCGCCAGGACGAGCCCGAGGGCGAGTGAAGCAAAGGACCGGGCCAAAACACTTGAATTCATACCAGTTTCCTCCAGGAGCGGGTCGTTGACGTGTCAAACATGACTACCAACGCGGCCGCATGCCGTCAATCGGAGAAGCGCCCACGGCAGTCATATCCATACGACGGATGCGGCCTTCGCCACATTCAACAGGATTGTCGGAATCCACGAAGTCCGGCTACGGCTCGATGAGGCGGGTCTTGAACTCGGGCATGAACGTCGCTTCCTTGAACAGGTCGTGAAGCTTGGCCCCCTTGCTCGCAATCGAGGCGCGCAGT
>JAWXBF010000040.1:0-3312 GCA_034439895.1 Deltaproteobacteria bacterium | reverse complement strand
CGTCACGGTCGTCGAGAGAGATTCGCACGCTGGCATCGATTGAGAACCCGCTGTGGTCCCATGCGAGCATGTTGGACGCGGCCTCGGCGTCGAGCAGTCCCAACATCGGCCAAGCCCCCTTCGATGACCCGCACGATGGATGCCGTCCCGTTTTCGTTTCACCCCACCAACATGCGGTCAAGTTGCGACTGACTTTGGCAGCAGTTTGCGTTAGAATGGCCCCTTGAAGGCACACTTTTACTCATTTTGGGATGATCCGACGCGAAGGTTGAGATGGCGACCGCTGAACAAGTCAAAGCCCTGCTCAAAAGCTACGGCGAAGGGAACGGCGAGCACTTTGCTTCCGTGGCCCTCCAGATCGCCGCCGATGCTGCGCGCGGTGGCAAAGGCCAGCTTGCTCAGCAGCTTCGTGATCTGGTCGATGACATCAAACGGAAGCAGGCCGCCGGGAAGATTGGCGGTGCCGTGCCAATGATCTGCGGGTTCAAAGCCGCCGCCTCGCACGTGCGGCAGGCGTACTTGTGGCGAACGTGCTTCAGTACCGTGAACGAGGCTGGGTGATACTCCAACTGCTCACTGACTTCCGCACCAATCCGGACTCGCGCATCACCGCAGCAGGGGCACGGCTTCTCGGCGTCGGGCAGGTCGTGCTCGATCTCGATCCGTGGCAGGTGATCGGGCAGCGGGTTACGGCCGTGCTTGTGCTTTTTTGCGATCCGCCGAGTCGTGAGTTGCTCCCCTGATTCCTCGACGATGCTTGGCTCGTCGAGTGGCTGATCTTCGATCGGTCCGCCGAACAACAGCAGTTCTGTCGGATCGAACCGTTCGTTCTTGGGGCCATAGACCCGTCGCAGGACGGCCTCGACTGCCGCCTTGATCTCGGCCTTCTTCTCAGCTTCCATCCGCTGGCGCAGAGCTTCGAGCTGTTCGGCTGCTTCGTTCTTGATCCGCTCGATCGCTGATTCATGCTCGGCACGTTCCTCGACGAGCATCTGCTTGAGCAGCTTCGGGTCATCAGGAAGTGCGTTGATTCGCGGCATGCGTGGGATATACCACGCGCCGCCAGAATGCGCCAGACCTGTTTGGCAGAAATTCAACCCGTCCGACGAGCCACGACTTCCAACCCTCCGAGCAACCGCAGCAGTTGAGCGCCATCGACTGCCACTGCCTGGTCCTTGCTCGACGGAAAGCGGAACGTTCCTCGTTCGAGCCGCTTGTAGTAGATCGCCAAGCCGTCGCGATCCCACCAGAGAATCTTGGCTCTCTCGCTCGACTTGTTGCGGAACACAAACAGGCTGCCTGAAAGCGGGTCGTGCCCCAGGAACGACCGCACGACTTCGGCCAGCCCGTCAAAACTCTTTCGCATATCGACCGGTGCCGTGGCGATCCACACCTGCGCGTCCCTGACGCCCTGCTCGCCGCCGATCATGCCCGAGCCTCCAAGGCCCGAATCACTTCGACGATCCGTGCGACTGGCATCGATTCGCTGAACCACAACACGCCGCCGCTGGGCCGGTCTTGCGGCAGGTCTGTCGGCACCGGTAGCGCCTCACGTCGGATCCGGACCGGCACGAACGCTGGCGCTCGCGAGACACGCTTCGTTGTAGGTCGCGGCCTCGTCCCCAACTCGCCGTCCCGCTCAGCGAGCTTCCGCCGCCAGAAGTAGAAGGCCGATTCCGGCAGGTTCTCGCCCTGGCAAAACACCCGTACCGAGAGCCCACTTGCCTCGCCCCGACCAACGACCTCCCGCCAAAACGCCTCCCGTTCGCCGCTCCGTACCTTGTTCGCCATCTTGCCGTCTCCCTGGGGTGAAAGGCGGCAGCTTGACGGGAAACCCCGTCAAATCAAAGATGCGGATAGCCGAACGCACACGGTGATATGAGGGTTTAGGCCCAGGGTGCCCCGGCAGCTCCCAAGCGCGCGAGTCAAAACGACTGCCCGTCGTACTGCGGGGCGACCTTCAAGGGATCGATTTGCTCCATGAAGTCGAGCGTCCACACGCGAAGTTCGCCGTCGGCGCCCAAGCTTGCAAAGTGTTTGTTGTCGTTGGCAAACCGAATCCGCTTCACCTTCGGATGCTCGTAGGCATCTCCGCCCACTGGTTTTCGTGTGGCGATATCGAAAAAGTGAATCTTCTTCTCGGTCGCGACGGCCAAGGCCTTGCCGTCCGGCGACACGGCGATGTCTTCAACTTCGCCGGTCTCAAGACCAAGAGTTTCCTGATGATTCTTGGCGTTCCAATCCCAGAATCCGACTGTGTCACCGCGATTGCGCGTGACGAGAAATATGCGTTTCCCTTGGGTGGCAAAAGCTCCGTCGACAACAACTTCATTTTCGTTCCAGTCGGTAAACGCAAGCGATGGTGGCATGGCCACCTCAAAGAAGCCCGCAACGGACTCAACCCCCTTCGAGTGAAACAACAGCACGCTCGTGCCGTCAGGTGAACACCGCACCCCTCGAACACGAGACGTCGACATTTGCGTGACTTCGGCAACCTCCTCTCCAGAGTCGGCTGAGTAAAAGGTCGTGACAGATCTGGATTGCCCAAACAGCCCGGAAGTCACCAGCCAGCGACTGTCCGCCGAGAACGCCCATCTTCGATCACAAATGTCGTAGTTGGGTGTGCCCCAGTCAGTCGGCGGCAGGTCGGCGACCTGCACCAACTCCTTAGCTGACGTATCCCAAAGGTTCCCGGCTAACCCGCTTTGCCCGAGCATTCGCTGCGCGTTTGGAGAGCTAGTAAGAATTCGGAACAGAAGACCTTCGAGCCGAATACTTTCAGCCGTACGCTTGCTGAGGAATTTGTTGCGCGTCTGGCCAACGAATTTCCGAATGACCGCGCCAGACTTCGCCTCAGTTTCAGAAGGCGGTTTCGAGGACACGTAAACCACACTCGGCGTGCCGACCCAGAGCTGCTCCTGCATCCACGCCCACCCTGCGAGATCGGGCATGCGACAAAGAGCACGGGGCGGCTCCGGCAGACTTAATACCACATCATTTACGACGTGGCCACGCTCATAACCTCGCTCGAGAACAAAGTTGTCTTGCGAAACTACTATCGACTTTTCGAGAAACAGAAACGGCATCGGCCAGCCGAGTCCATCACCGTCCAACCGCCACCGGTCTTCTGAACATCGCCAATCGGTCCCAGTGGTCCAACAGCGATCACCCACAACAACGTCAGTGAGACCGACCGCATCCCGGGCACTTATCACGCGTGGCGGTTGGCGCCGTTGCTCAACCCAGGCGGAGATATCTTCCTGACAAAAAGCACAACTGCTAAGGCCAAGCCATGTCACGATGGCTAAATGG
>JAWXBF010000039.1:0-10043 GCA_034439895.1 Deltaproteobacteria bacterium | reverse complement strand
CTGTGCGGATGGGCGTTTTCATCCGAGGGTCGACCGTGGGTTGCCCATCGCGTGTGACCGATGCCGATCGTGCCGACGGGAGGCGAGTCGCCAAGCAGGGCTTCAAGCGATGCGAGTTTGCCGCGGCAGCGCACGATCTCGGTGCCCGCTTCGCCCGAAATGGCCACGCCCGCCGAGTCATAACCCCGGTACTCGAGCCGTCTCAGACCGCCAATCAGAATGGGAATGGCCTGTTGTTGGCCCAGATATCCGACGATTCCGCACATGTTCGCTGCAGACTACAGCCTGCCCGCCACACCTGCCAACGTCAGGCCGACCGGGCGTTTTTCTGTCGGCGCGCCGTCATTTCCGCCGCAAGTTGCAGCGCACACAGCATGCTGTCGGATCGGGCGAGGCCCTTTCCCGCGATGTCGTAGGCGGTTCCGTGATCGGGCGAGGTGCGCACAAAGGGCAAGCCGAGCGTCACGTTGACGGTGCGATCGAAGTCGAGGAGCTTGGCCGGAATCAGGCCTTGATCGTGATAGAGCGCGATCACGGCATCAAAACGGCCTGCCAAGGCTTGATTGAACACCGTGTCGGGCGCAACCGGTCCTTCGATCGTGGCGTCGATATCCATGGCAGCAAGGCGCGAACGGGCGGCGCGCAGGGCCGGCAACAGGAGCACCGTTTCCTCATCTCCGAATCGGCCGCCGTCGCCGGCGTGTGGATTGAGGCCCGCGAGGGCCACGCGGGCCGCAAGAAATCCGAAATCCTCTTTTAAACTGAGCGCCGTCAGCGCGATGGCGTTCACGATTCCCTCGGCCGACAGTGCGTCCGGGACATCCCGAAGTGCGATATGGCGGGTGACAACGGTGGTTTTGAGCCGCGGCCCCGCCATCATCATGGCGAATTCGTCAACATTGGCTCGACTCGCCAGGTATTCGGTGTGGCCCGGGAACGAAAATCCCGCCCTCGCAGCCCAGTCCTTCGAAATCGGCGCGGTGCAAAGCGCTTGGACCTGCTTTTGCTCGATGGCTTCGCAGGCGGCCTCCAGATAAGCCACCTGCGCGGCGGCCGCAGCGGGATTCGGACGCCCCGGGACGGATTCGGTGGATGAGAGGTCCGTGACGGCCTCAATCCGGAGTCCCCCGGGTAACGAAACCGATGCGGCTTCCGCGTGGCGCTGCAGCACGTTTCGGTCACCAAAGACCACCACTTCCGACAACGCCTGGATCGCCGGGCTGGAAAAAAAGGGCACAAGCGCCCGAACCAGAACCTCCGGCCCGACGCCGGTGGGATCTCCCATACTGATGCCAAGAACGGGTTTCATCTTGTGCCGAGCCCTGCCGAAGGATGCTAAAGACAATATAAGTATACCCGCTTGGCACGAGGCCAAGCTGGATGCAGAATGACTGACAGACGATGGACGATTTTCACTGCTCGTTTTGCGGCAAAAGGCGCCGCGAGGTTCGGAAGCTTATTTCTGGACCGCGGGTGTTCATTTGCGACGAGTGCGTGTCGTTGTGCAATGACATTATCGCCAAGGAGGAGGCCGCCGATCGTCCGCGCTTTCCGCGTCCACGCGAGATCTACGAAGAACTCAACCGCTACGTGATCGGCCAAGAAGCTGCAAAAAAGGCACTGTCGGTCGCTGTTTTCAACCACTACAAGCGCATCGGCCAGCGCGGCAAGTCAGGTGAAGTCGAGCTGCAAAAGGGCAACATCATGTTGCTTGGGCCTTCGGGTTGCGGCAAAACCCTGCTCGTTCAGACACTCGCGCGCAAACTCGACGTGCCGTTCGCCATCGCAGATGCCACGACCTTGACCGAGGCGGGATACGTTGGCGAAGACGTCGACAGCGTGATCAAATCGCTGTTCCGCAATGCCGGCGGCGATCCGGAAAAAGCTGCGCGCGGGATTGTTTGCATCGACGAGATCGACAAGATCGCGCGCCGAGGTGGGGGACCGTCCATCACCCGTGATGTTTCAGGTGAAGGCGTGCAGCAAGCCTTGCTCAAGATACTTGAGGGCAAGCAGTGTTCCATCACGCCCGATGGTGCCCGCAACCGACCCCAGCAAGAGCTAATTCAGGTTGATACCTCCAACATCCTCTTTGTTTGCACCGGTGCATTCAACGGCCTCGACGAGATCGTCCGGCGTCGCATCGGTCAGCAGGGCATGGGCTTTGGCGCCCACATCACCAAGAACGACGACAACAGAAACTCCCTCCGCCGACAGGCCCGGACCGAGGACATCATCAAATTCGGAATGATTCCGGAGTTCATGGGTCGGTTGCCGATCATCGTGGCCGCTGACGAACTGGGCGTGGATGAACTCGTCGAGGTGCTCTGGAAGCCCAAGAACGCGCTCGTGAAGCAATACCAGCGTCTTTTTGAGATCGAGGGCGTCAAGCTCCGTGTCACGGAAGATGCCCTGCAGAGCATCGCCGAAGAGGCCGCAAAACGGACCTCCGGGGCCCGGGGGTTGCGGGCAATTCTCGAGGAAATCATGTTGGACGTCATGTACGACTTACCCTCGATGACCGGCATCACCGAATGCGTGATCAACCGGGAAGTGGTGGTGACGCGCAGCCGGCCGCAGCTACTGCGCGAAAAGAAAGCCAGTTGATCGTCGAACAAAGCTGCAAATTTGTGGCAAAGTTGCGTTTTGCTATAGTCGGGCCAGCGGCCCAACGCGGCGTCAATGGCTGAAAATCGCTACAGAATCCTCGACCGCATTGCTTCCGGCGGTATGGCCGAAGTCTTTCGCGGGGTCCAGGAAGGCTTGCAGGGCTTTCGAAAGCACGTTGCGATCAAGCGCGTCTTGCCTGCGCTCACCAAGAACAAGAAATTCATCTCGATGTTCCTCGACGAAGCGCGCCTGTCGCTTGGTCTGCAGCACGCCAACATCGCGCAGGTCTTCGACATCGGACATGTCGACGATACGTATTTCATCGTCATGGAGTTCGTGGACGGCGTTGATCTCAAAGCCATCCTCGAGTGGCGTCGGCGCATTAACAAGCCACTCACGATCGGCCAGACGATCTACATCGTGATGGAGATCTGCAAGGGTCTCAACTACGCGCACGATCTCACCAATTTCGAGACGGGCGAAACGCTTGGGATCGTTCATCGCGATGTTTCGCCGCCCAACGTGCTCATCTCGAAAAACGGTGAAATCAAGGTCGTGGACTTTGGTCTGGCCAAGGCGACCTTGCAAATCGAACACACCGATCCCGGTGTTGTGAAGGGCAAAATGAGCTACCTGTCGCCCGAGGCCGCTCGGGGGGAAGAGGTGGACAAGCGCGCCGATATTTTTGCGGTCGGCATCCTGCTCTACGAGATGCTCGCCAACCGGCGTCTATTCTACGGGGAGACCGACTATCAGACGGTTGAACTCGTGCGTGCAGCTCGAATCCCACCGGTTGGTCCGCAGAATCGAGAAGTCGAGCCCGAGCTCGAAGACATCGTCCGCAAGTCGCTCACGCGACGTCTCGAAGATCGCTTTCAGTCTGCGACGGACATGCAGGATGCGCTTGCGCATTACCTGTTCTCGCGCGGGTTGAAGATGATCCAGCGCGACATTGCGGAACTGGTTCGCAAGTGCGCCGACGATGCGCTCACCGTCTCGGGCGTGACCCGGCACAAGCAAGTCAGCGTGGTCGACACCATGCTGCAAGAAGAAATTCGCGCGTTCACGTCGATGGACTTCGACGAAGAAACCGCTGCGGCTGCGGCCGAGGGTGGTCGTCCGAGCGGCGATTTCATCGATCCGCGCAGCTGGGCCGACGACGATGACGGCCGTAGGCCCAGTGGCCGCCGCTCAATGAGTGGGCCTGCCGTGGGTGGTGCCCCCGCAGGGCAACCCGAAGCCAAGGCCCCGGTGGCAGGGCGTCCAGCGCCTGCCGCGGAGCCAATTCCCGACCAAATTCACCTGTCTCCGGTTCCCGCTCCCATGGCGGCTCAACCGCACCCGATTGTGGCCGCCGCTTCAGGTCCTGCCGGTACGAACCCTGTTCAAACCAGTTCCAAGGCCAAGGGCATCATGGTGGCCGTGGGTTTGACGGTGCTCGTCGGCGCGGGTGTCGTTGTCGCGCTGCTCATGCGCGGCGCAGGTTGATAGCTGTTGATAGCTACTGACCGAGGGCTTTTTCGACCATCGCCTCGATCTTGGGACGCGGAACCGCGCCGACCAGCTGTCCGACCACCTTACCGCCCTTGAAGATCAGCAAGGTTGGGATCGAGCGGATGTCGAATTGGCCGGCGATTGCGGGATTGGCGTCGATGTCGAACTTTCCCACGCGTACCTGATCGACGTATTTGTCCGCGAGCGCTTCGACGTGCGGCGCGATGGCCCGGCAGGGCGCACACCAGACAGCCCAAAAATCTACCAGGACGGGCTTGTCGGACTGGAGCACCTGGGCCTGGAAGTTGTCGTCGTTCAACTCGATGAGATTCGCGCTTGCCATGGGATTTGCACCTTTATCATGAAACGCCACCAACGAAAGGCGGCTTCTGTTCAGATTCCGCATCGCTCTTTTGGTTACCGAAATGGGAGAGTGCTAAGTTTGAAACCGCGTTGCCCGAATTTCGGGGCGGAATCCAATCGACGACAGAGGCGTTGCGTTATGAATGTTCGCGTTTTCGTTTCTCAAAACACCATCGATAACTGGGTTCTGACCGATCAGGTCGAGCTCGCGGGCGATGTCGTCTCCATCAAGCCGAGCAACATTCGCTTGCAGTTGAGGGCCGCATCCTATTTCCGCAGCGTGGCCGGGGGAACAATGGATACACAGGACATTATCGGTCGGGTCAAGGACGAAGCCGAGATTGCTGAGCTCGGCGGCGAGGCCTACATGAGTTCGGTGGTAATCGGTGAAGCGGCCTACGATATTGAGCCGGGCTTTGTCGCGATCCCGGTCGGTCAGGAGGATGGTCGTACCGTCCTTGCGGCGCTGAGTTTGATGCGGCACTAGTTGCCCATGAATCCAGCCGCACTCGCACTCGCGCAGATCGGAGCCTACGGGCTTGCATCTGGTTTGTACCTGGGACTTTTCCTGGGTGGCGGGCCGCGCCTTGCCGTGTGGGGGCGTTACATCTTTCTGTTGGGATTCGCAGCACATCTTGCCGACATTGGCATCGGCTGTTTCGACGCGCGTCACCCGCTCTCGTCGACCTCGGAAGTGCTGTCCTTTGTTGGATGGTTGCTGGCTAGCGGTTTCTTGTTGGCATCGGTGCGCAACCGTCTGGCAACCACGGGTGCCTTCGCAGCGCCCACGGTGCTGGTTTTCGTGTTGCTTGCACGGGTGCTTCCCGATGCCGGCGTTCGAGTGGGAGGCGGTGGCCTTGCGACGTTGCACATTCTGTTGTCTGCGACGGGCGAGGCTCTTTTTGCCCTCGCCGCTGTGTTGTCGCTCCTCTACATCGTTCAGGAACGTCGACTGAAGCGCAAAGACTTTACGGGTTTGCGCGACGGTCCGGCTTCACTCGAAACGCTCGATCGCTTGTCCCGTCAGTGTGTGTTGATAGGCTTTCCGATCTTCACGCTCGCGATCACGACCGGTGCCGTGTTGGTCGCAAGCCTTGGCCTATTGCGAACCGGTTCAGACATTCGCGCCGAATACCTGTTCGCAGTTGTATCCTGGTTTTCTTACGGCACGCTCATCATCGCGCGCCGAACCGCGGGTTGGCAGGGCCGGCGCGCGGCGTGGCTCACGGTGAGCGGATTCGCTGCGGCGTTGTTGGTCCTCGTCGGCTATTTCCTTCGCCACCTGTCGTAACGCCATGACGAACGCCCTGGAAATCGTGATACTCGGCCTTTCGCATCGAACGGCACCGCTGGATGTCCGCGAGCGACTGGCAGTATCCCCCGACGATCTATCGGAGCGTCTTCGGCAGTTGAGGCAGCTCCCGGGCGTTGCAGAGACGGCATTGTTGTCGACCTGCAACCGCGTCGAGATCTACGCTGCCGTGAGCGATCGTGCGACGGCGTTTTCTTCGTTGCAGGGACACCTGAACTTGCAGGTGGCGCCGATCGCGGGCCATCGCGACGCGCAGCATCTCATCGAGCCCCATCTGTATCGACGTCACGGTCGTGCTGCGATTCACCATCTGTTTCGCGTGGCATCGAGTCTCGATTCGATGGTTGTGGGCGAGCCACAGATTCTCGGACAGGTCAAGGACGCGTTCAAAAACGGGACCGACGCGGGCACCACGGGTCCCACGCTCGACGGTTGTTTTGCGCGGGCTTTTCGCGTCGCACGGCGAATTCGTCGCGAAACGGGCATCGGGACACAAACCGTTTCCGTGAGCTCCGTCGCCGTTGATCTGGTTCGGCGCGTGTTCGCGGGATTCACCGGACGCAAGGTACTCGTGGTGGGGGTCGGCGAAATGTCGGCACTTGCCGCACGCGCCATGGCCGGTGAAGGCGCAACGATAGTCATCGCCAACCGCACGCGCGCAAATGCAGAGGCACTCGCGCAAGCACACGGATTTGGCGTCGCGGATTTTGACGATCTCGACGCGGCGCTTGCCGGGGCCGATGTGGTCATCACCTCCACCGGCTCCCGCCAGCCGATTCTGGATCGCGCTCGGTTGCAACGGGTGCAGCGGGCCCGTCGATTTTCCCCCATTGTGATCGTTGACATCGCGGTTCCGCGGGATGTCGAGCCCGCCGCATCCGAGATTGAAGGCGTGTTTTTGTGGGACATCGACGACTTGCAGAAGGAAACCGCCCTGCACCTCGAAGGTCGCATGCGCGAAGCCGAGCAGGCCGAGACGGTCATTGAGGAGGAAGTATTGCGTTTCCTTGGCGCAGTCCGCGGTCAAGCCGTGGGCCCGACCATCAAGGCGCTTCGAGATCGCTTCTCGGAACTGGGTCGAGCCCATGTCGAGCGTGCCCGGGCGAGAGCTGGCATCACCGATCCCAGGGTTTCGGTCGAGTTTGAGCGCATGGCGGACTCGCTCATCAACGAACTTCTACATGCGCCACAGGTGGCGCTGAAAAAGGCAGCGGCGGTTGACGATGGAGATGCTTTGGCAGGCGCTGTGCAACGGTTGTTCGATCTCCCCGCTCAGGGCGAGCCCCTTGAACCAGACGACGACGACGATGACGACGACGATGATGATGCGGAGGCGAAAAACACACCGTGAAACGCATTGCGATTGGTACCCGCGGCAGTCCGCTTGCGCTATGGCAGGCCCGTCATGTCGCCAGCCTGATTCGAGCCATTCATCCCGACATCGAGATCGTGGAGACCATCATCGTCACGAGCGGCGACAAGTTTCAGGGAAAAACGGCTGCCGAAATTTCCGCCGGCGGCAAGGAAGTTTGGGTCAAGGAGATAGAAGAGGCATTGTTGTCGGGCGCCGTCGATATCGCGGTGCACAGTCTGAAAGACGTGCCGGCTTTTTTGCCCGAGGGTCTCGTCCTGGGCGCGTTTCCCAGGCGCGCGGATCCACGCGATGCGCTTGTGGGGGCGCCGTCGCTGGCGGCGCTGCCTGAAGGTGCGCGCGTTGGCACAACCAGCGTCCGACGCATTTGCCAGCTGCGCGCCCTTCGACCCGATCTGCAATTTCATCCCTTGCGGGGCAACGTGGAAACACGGCTTCAGCGCGTAAATGACGGCGTGGTCGACGCCGCCATCCTCGCCTCGGCGGGACTCGACCGGCTGGGATTCTCCGATCGAATCGGCGCACGCCTTGGTTTGCACGAGGTGTTGCCGGCCGTGGGTCAGGGCTCCCTGGCGATTGAGATCCGTCGCGACGATCGGGAGCGGCAAGCGCTTGGTGCAAAATTAAATCATCCCGATACCGCCACCGCCGTTGCTGCCGAGCGGGCGCTTCTGGCCGCCCTTGGGGGTTCCTGCCAGACCCCGATTGGCGGCCACGCATGGCTCGAAGGCGGGCTTTTACACGTCCACGGGGCTGTGGGTGAGATAGAGGGTAGCCGCTTGCAGCGGGCAAGTGTGACCGGCCCGGCCGATCGGGCTGTCGCGCTGGGTGAAGGCGTTGCCTTGCGCCTTCAGCACGCTTAACGCATTGATTTTATTCAGGTGCGTGGTGAAGGTTGCAAAAATTTTGTGCGAAGTCGGTATGTAGGATAAAGTAAGCTTTGTCCTACTTTGATTCCCCTCCACCTCTACCCCGTCATCAATCGTGTCTGCCGGGCTCAAGCCGGGCAGAAAAATTCCCGATCATCTCTACCGACAGATTTTCCAACTGCACGGGATCTGGAGGTTTTGTAAGGAGCCTCGCGTTTTGTCCACAACCCTAAAAGCCATTCAGATCAGAATTGCCATCCGCGCAGCGCTTTGCGTTGGGACGCTCGCAACACTCGTCGGCTGCGCCCACACGGCGGCCCTCGAGGACCCCGACGAGATGCAGCGCAATCTGTCAACGCTGCGTGCGCAAAACGCCGCATACCTGAAAAAGATTTCGGAGCTCGAAAACGAAGTCTTCATCCTCCAGGACCGTGTCGAAACCCGTGAAGTGGCTTCGCAGCGCGTCGGCGCGCCCGCGCTGCCAAGTGTCACACTGGATCCCCGTCGCGACAGTGACAGTGAAGCAGCAAGCGCAACACGATCACTTTACAACACGGAGATCGTGACCGATCCGGACGGTCCGGTGACGATCGAATATACGGGCGCCGCTGCCGACAAATCGGAGTCTCGACCGGTGTTGCGGTTGATTGGAGATCGGGGTGGGGTTAGCATCGACTCGCCGGTCGAGGTATCCCCTGTCGCCCCTGCCAGACCGCCGGCCGCTCGCGACGTGCCGCGCGGCGAGGTCGCTCTGGCTGCTGTCGAAAAGCGTGGTACGGATGCAATGTCACACGGCAAGAATCCCGCGCTTGAGCTTTACCGATCATCGCTTGATGGTCTCACGGCCGGTACGCACGCCGATGCGGCCGCAAGCTTCCGTGAATTCCTGCGACGCTATCCCACGCACGACTACGCCGACAACGCGCAATACTGGCTTGGCGAGTGCTATTACGATTTGAAAGACTACGCCACGGCGGTACGGGAATTCCGCCGCGTCGTTGAAAAACACGCCACCGGCAATAAAGTTCCAGATGCCTTACTGAAGATGGGGTTTTCCTATCTTTCTCTTGGCGAAAATGGAGCGGGTCGCCGATCGCTGCAAGAACTCGTGCGGACCTATCCCGCCCATCCCTCTGCGCGCCTCGCAGGTGAACGACTCACCGCACTTGTGACCGAGGCGGATCCGGGTCAAAGCCCGCAAGCTGCTTCCGTTGCCCCGTCGAAGGAGGTCCCGTGAAAAGCCGCACGCTGATGCATTCTCGAACCCTGGTGTTGCTCGCAATTGGCGCGATGCCCTCGGTCACCCTGGCGCAAGGTGGTGCCGGGAAAAAATTGGTCGCTGACGTGAACGCGATGAAGGATGCCGCCGCGGAAGCACCATTGCCCGATGTCGACGCGATCGAAAAAGGGCAAAACCCACCTGCGTCGGTTTCGTTCCGTCCGCTCGATCGTCGCAAGATGGACGAAAGCAACGCCGAAGGGAGCAACGGTCCACAGAACAATGGGGCTGCGGCACCGACGAACAAAGCTGCCGAGGGCATCAATCGTCCCACGAAGGTCAGCCGCGTCGTCGTCGGAAGCGAAGGCGACGCGGAAAACAGTCTGGAAGCTTTTGCGGAAGGCGAACCTGCGGCCCCCGTACAGGTGCCCGAGTTACACACCGTTGCGGCGGGGGACACCCTGTGGTCGCTTTGTAAGACATTTTACAACGATCCCTGGTCCTGGCCTCAGCTTTGGTCGTTGAATCCCCTGGTCACCAATCCACACTGGATCTTTCCGGGTGATGTGTTGCGATTGAAATCAACGGACGGCGATCCGAATGCTGCCCTTGCCCGGGGTGATGATGGTCCGTCGGGGGGGTCGGGACTCCTGGCTTCCAGCTCGAACACGGCGTCGAGCGAATCCAGTATCCTTGTGCGCGAAATCGGATTTCTCGACACCGGGGATCTCAAGGCTGCGGGGCGCCTCAGTGGATCGCGCGAAGAGAAAATCATGCTTTCAACGGGTGATCAGGCCTACGTGG